>JBJOLT010000011.1:0-7049 GCA_046045415.1 Chloroflexota bacterium
TCGCCGGGCGGGCACGCGATCTCGAGGACGGCCTGCTTGTTCGGGTGGCGCATCCGCGGCGGGTGCTCGGCCATCAGCGTGGCGGCGTCGAACGTCAGCCGTTCGATCGGCTTCATCCCCAGCGTCCCCCCGGTTCGATGGCGGCTACCCGAGCCAGACCATGCCTAGAGCCGAGAATACCTGCTGACGTCGGCCTCGAAGGCCGATCGCGCCTCCGCGGTCAGGCTCGGCTTGATCGCGGCGATCGCGGTGAGGTAGTCGGCGGTCGTCGGGCCGGCGGTCACCCCGCCTGGCTCGACGGCGAGGAACTCACGCTCGAACGACGCCTGGGCGGCCGCCTGTGCCGCGTGCTGGATCTCCGCCGTCGTGAGGTGCGCGCTCGCGGCGACGAGCGCGTCGAGGTCGACGTCGCCGGCCCGGGCGTGCGAGGCCCAGAGCGCCCGCCTCGCGTCCTCGTCCGGCGATCCGATCGCGACGACGTAGTCGAAGCGCCCCGGGCGAAGGACGGCCGGGTCCAGGCTGTGGACGGCGTTCGTCGCGGCGACGAGCAGGCGGTTCGACCGTCGCCGGAAGGCCGGGATCACCTTCAGGAGCTCGTTCGTCACCCCGTGGAGGTGGCTCATCCCGACGCCCTGGCGGGCCGCCGCGATCTCCTCGATCTCGTCGATGAAGACGACGACCCGGTCGAGCCGGTCGAGCTCGTGGAACGCTTCGCGGAGACCGGCCGCGAGCCCGGCGTCCTCCTCCGCGAGCCGGGACGGCAGCAGCTCCACGAACGGCCAGCCGAGGCGCGCGGCGACCGCCCTCGCGAACGTCGTCTTCCCCGTGCCGGGCGGGCCGAAGAGCAGGACCGCACGCGGGGCCTCCACCCCGTGCTGGACGGCCATCTCCGGGTGGATGAGCGGCGCGATGACGCGTCGCTCGATGATCGTCCGCTCGGCGCGCATGCCGAGGAGGTCGTCCCAGAGCCGGGGCGCCAGCACCTCGCCGCCGAGGGCGTCCAGGACCGCGGCCTGCCCCGGTTCCAGGGCGAGCTGCTTCTCGAAGTAGGCGAGCGCCGGCTGCGACTCGAAGCCCGCCTTCCGGAGCCCCTCGGACATCTGCTCCTCGTGCGGGAGGATGTAGCCCACCCGCCGGACGTGCCCGGCGACCAGCTGGCGCTCGAGGGCCGTGAGGAGGCCGCTCGCCATCCCCTGGCCGCGGAGGTCGTCGCGGATCGCGAGCCGGGTCACCCACGCGCGGTCGCCCGCGACCGTGGCGATCACGGCGCCCACGACGTCGTTCCGGAGGACGGCCACGGACGCCGCCTGCCGTTCCCGCAGCGCGACGATGCACTCCCCGAGGGAGAAGACGGAGCTCTGCCCCTCGGCGGTCGCGTCGAGCAGCCGGACGACCGACTCGAAGTCGTCGTCCTGGTACTCCCGCACGATCCACGGCATCCCACGACTCTCCTGCGTCGCTCCGGGAGCCCGATGCGCGGCCCGCGCCCGCCCTGGCTCCGGATGCTGACGGGTTCGCGCCGCACCGGCGGGCGGATGGCGACTACCCCTGTCAATACTCCCCCAGGGTATTGACAACCGGCCTTGTCAAGAGGGGGTCCCGGCCCTAGAATCACCTCGTCCCGGCCTGTCAAGACTTGACAGGCCGATACCTGTCTCCGGCGGTCGCGCCCGAGGTGTCGGGCGGGGACCCGGGGGCGGGCGGAGAGCGGCCGGGAGGATCGGGTGGCGGTCGGCGCAGCCGCGGAGGTCAAGAGCAGGCTGAGCGTCGTCGACGTCGTCGGCGAGTCGGTCGCGCTCAAGAAGGCGGGGACCACCTTCAAGGGCCTCTGCCCCTTCCATGGCGAGAAGACGCCGAGCTTCGTCGTCACCCCCGCGCGGGAGACCTGGCACTGCTTCGGCTGCGGCCTCGGAGGCGACATCTTCAGCTTCGTGATGCAGCGCGACTCGGTCTCGTTCCCGGAGGCGCTCCGGACGCTCGCGGGGAAGGCCGGCGTGGAGCTCGACGAGCGGACGAAGCGCGAGGACGCCCGCCGCGCGCGGCTCGCCGGGGTGCTGGAGTCGGCGATCGCGTTCTACCACGCGGTCCTCGTGAATCACCGGCTCGGGCAGCCGGCGCTCGACTACCTCCGCGGCCGCGGCTTCACGGACGAGACGATCGAGCGCCACCAGCTCGGCTGGGCGCCCGGCGGCTGGGAGACGCTGACGACGACGCTCCTCAAGAAGCGCGACGTGACGCGCGAGGAGCTCGCCGAGGTGGGGCTGACGACCGCCCGCCCGAACGGCCGCGGCGCGTACGACAAGTTCCGCGAGCGGATCATCTTCCCGATCCGGGACGCGAGCGGCCACGCGACGGGGATCGGCGGCCGCTACCTCGTCCTCCCCGGCGACGACCCGGCGCGGGACCGCGGCCCGAAGTACCTGAACTCGCCCGCGACGACGCTCTTCGACAAGAGCCGGACGCTCTACCTGATCGACCGCGCGAAGGGGCCGATCCGCCGGTCCGGCCAGGCGGTGATCGTCGAGGGCTACACGGACGCGCTCATGGCGCACCAGCAGGGCTACGAGAACGTCGTCGCGTCGCTCGGGACGGCGCTCACCCCGGGCCAGGTGGCGCTCCTCACCCGGTACGCGAAGCGGATCGCGCTCGCGTACGACGTCGACGCGGCGGGGGAGCGGGCGGGGACGCTCGGGGTCCAGGCGCTGGAGGGGCTGATCGGCCAGCTCGCGGCGACGGACACGGGCGTCGAGCTCGACGAGGTCCGCGTCGTCCGCCTCCCCGACGGGAAGGACCCGGACGAGGTCCTCCGCGACGAGCCGGACCGGTGGGGCGAGGAGATCCGGACGGCGCTCCCGATCGTCGACCACCTCATCGACGTCCACGCGCGCTCGTTCGACCTGAAGACGCCCGGCGGCAAGGCCCGTTTCGTCGACTCCGTGATCCCGACGATCCGCGCGATCCCGAACCCGGTGATGCGCGACGGCTACCTCGGCCGGCTCCGCACGGTCTCCGGCGTCGAGGAGCGGATCCTCCTCGAGGTCCTCAACCGACCCGCCCGCCCCGGCGCCCCGGGTGCCCCCGGCGGGCGCGGCCCGTCGGGCGGCCAGCTCGCCGACCGGATGACGGCGGAGGCCGTCCTCGCCTCGCCCGACGCGCTCCGGATCGAGGACCTCCTCCGCTCGATCACGCCGGTCGAGGCGGAGCTCCTTCGGCTCCTCCTCCTGCTCCCCGAGCGGCAGGTCGGGATCGTCGACACGATGGGCCCGGACCTCCTCCCGAGCACGCAGGCGCGCGAGATCTTCCGCGCGGTCGCCGAGATGCGCGCCCCCGACGACGCCGGGGTCCGCGGCGCCTTCGACCGGACGCGCTTCCTCGACGGGCTCGACGAGGAGTCCCGCGGGCTCGCGCTCGCGATCTACGCGAAGGAGGGCCCGGACCCCGGGTCGCTCCCGGACGGTCGGGTCGCGTACGCGATCGAGAACTGCCTCCTCGCGCTCGAGGCCGATCGGCTGGAGGCGCGGAGCCAGTTCAACCAGGCGGAACAGGCGGACGCGGAGCGGGTGGGGGATCGCGAGGCGATCGCCCGGCTCCTCTCGCAGGAACGTGAGATCAACGAGGAGCGCCGGTCGCTCGACCGGCGGCGGGATCAGGCGCGGATGCTCGCGCGGGCCCAGGTGGGGCGCGCGTGAGCGGAACGTAAGGAGAGGGCGATGACGGAACGGCTGCAGAAGGAGATCGGCGACCTCCTCACCCCGAAGCGGCGGAAGGCCGACCTCGAGGAGGTGAAGCTCGCCTCGCTCCGTCCGTCGCGGATCGCGGCGACGGTCCCGGTGGAGGACGATCTCGCGGACGAGCCGGCCGACGGCGAGCCGGACGCGCTCGTCGCCGGTGCCGAGGCGGAGGAGGGGGCCGAGCTCGAGGTCACCGAGCTCGAGGTGGTCCCCGAGGGCGAGCCCGCACCGCGCCGCCTCCTCTCCGAGCCCACGTCGCTCGACGCGGCCGAGTTGGACGAGCCCTCCGCGGAGGAGCTCGAGGCGCTGAACGCCGACATGATCGGGATCGACGACCCGGTCCGGATGTACCTCAAGGAGATCGGGAAGGTCGCGCTCCTCACCGCGGAGGAGGAGGTCGTCCTCGCGAAGGCGATCGAGCTCGGCGAGCAGATGGCCGAGGAGCCGTGGAAGGCGATCGTCTCGCTCCACGAGTGGACCACCCACGAGACGGAGCGGAAGACGCGGACGGCGAAGCCGCAGCACCGGCTCCCGTTCGGGCCGGAGGCGACGAAGATGGTCGCCGACGCGATCGGCGACGACGGCGCGCTCGACCTCCTCGTCCCCTCGCCGGACTTCGCCCTCACGAAGGCGGCCAAGGACGCGCAGTCCGACGGGACGAAGGAGCTGCTCAAGGAGGCGAAGGCCCTCCTCGCCGAGTACGGCGAGTCCCTCTCGCCCGCCGTCTTCCTCCGGCTCCTCGACTGGTCCTACTTCTCCGTCCACAACGGGGACCTCGACTCGCGCGACAACCCGGGGCTCCGGGCGATCTACGACTGGACGCGCGACCAGGTCGCCTTCCCCGCGCTGGAGCGGTGGATCGGCGGCGGCCGGGACGCGGACCTCCTGAAGCGGCTCGGGTACGACCCGGAGGTGCCGTCGACGACGAAGCTCGCGCACCGGAAGGGCGAGATCGTCCGGATCGGGCGCGACGCGCGCGAGCAGCTCACCTCCGCGAACCTCCGCCTCGTCGTCTCGATCGCGAAGAAGTACATCGGGCGGGGGATGAGCTTCCTCGACCTGATCCAGGAGGGGAACATCGGCCTGATCCGCGCGGTCGAGAAGTTCGACTTCGAGAAGGGCTTCAAGTTCTCCACCTACGCGACGTGGTGGATCCGCCAGGCGATCACCCGCGCGATCGCGGACCAGGCCCGGACGATCCGGATCCCCGTCCACATGGTGGAGACGATCAACCGGCTGATCCGGGTGAGCCGCGGCCTCCTCCAGGAGCTGGGCCGCGAGCCCACGGTGGAGGAGATCGCGCTCGCGATGACCCTGGGGCCCGAGGCGACGAGCCGGATCTTCGCCGCCGTGGGCGGGCGCGACAACGTGACGGCCTTCGAGGTCCGCGGCGAGAAGAACCCGGGCGTCCGTCTCTCGATCGCCGACCGGGAGAAGGTCGACGTCGCAGGGCTCCAGATCGACGAGTTCACGATCGTCGACCTCGGCCGCGAGGTGGAGATCGAGCTCCCGAAGCGGAAGGACAAGGAGGCGGAGACGGTCGTCGTCATCACGCCCGACAAGGTCCGCGAGATCATCAAGGTCTCCCAGGAGCCGGTCTCGCTCGAGACGCCGATCGGCGAGGAGGAGGACTCCCACCTCGGCGACTTCATCGAGGACCGCGGCGCGCTCGCCCCGGCCGAGGCGGCGTCGCACCAGCTCCTCAAGGAGCAGGTGGAGGCGGTCCTCGACTCGCTCACCGGTCGCGAGCGGCGGGTCCTCCAGCTCCGGTTCGGTCTCGAGGACGGCCGCGCCAGGACGCTGGAGGAGGTCGGCAAGGAGTTCAACGTCACCCGGGAGCGGATCCGCCAGATCGAGGCGAAGGCGCTCCGGAAGCTCCGCCACCCGTCCCGCTCGCGGAAGCTGAAGGACTACCTCGAGTAGGAGGGAGGCCGGGGGCGGCCGGGCCGGGGGCCGCTAGGCCGGGCCGCGGGCGTCTAGGCCGGGCCGGGGGCGCCTAAGCCGGGTCGCCCGGCTCCGGGCCGGTCGCGACCGGGTAGCCGGCGGTGCTCCAGTCGCTCCACGAGCCCGGGTAGAGGATCGGGTCCGGGAGGCCCGCCGCCCGCATCGCGAGCGCGTTGTGGCACGCCGAGACGCCGCTCCCGCACGAGGTGACGACCTCGCGGGAGCCGTCGGCGCCGAGCTCGACGAAGCGGCGACGGAGCGCGTCCGGCCGAAGGAAGCGGCCGTCGGGGCCGAGGTTGCCGTCGGTCGGGACGCTCACCGCCGTCGGGATGTGGCCGGCGACGGGATCGACCGGCTCGGTCTCGCCGCGGTAGCGGGCGCCGGCACGGGCGTCGAGGAGGACGAGGCCGCCGAGGCGGCGACGGAGCTCGTCGCGCGCGATCGTCCCCGGCCACCCTCCGTCCGCGGCGACCGCGGCCGCGCCCCTCACCGCGAGCGTCGCGCGGGGCCATGCCGGGACGACGGTCTCTAGCGGGAGCCCGCGCTCGACCCATGCGCCGAGTCCGCCGTCGAGGACCGCGCACGACGGGTGGCCGATCCGGTCCAGCATCCACCAGAGGCGCGCTGCGACCCACCCGCCCACGTCGTCGTAGGCGACGACCGTCGAGCCGTCGCCGATCCCGACGCCCCCCAGCCGCTCGGCGAACGCCGCGGGGGAGGGGAGCGGGTGGCGCCCGGGTCCGTCGTCTGCGCTCCCGGCGAGATCCGTGTCGAGGTCGAGATGGGCCGCGCCCGGGAGGTGGCCCGCCTCGTACGCGCGGCGACCCTCGCCCGGCCGGCCGAGGTACCAGCGGACGTCGACGAGCCGGAGCCCCGGATCGGCGATCCGGTCGCGGAGCGCGTCGACGGAGATGAGCGTCACGACGGGGAGGGTAGCCGCTCGCGGAGGCGCGCGAGTTGGCGCGGCAGTCGGTCGGGGCGCACGGGGGCCGCGATGGCGACGAGCACGCGGGGGGCCTCGCCCGCCTCTGGTATCTTGTCCGCCGGCGCGCACGGCGCGCCCTGGATCGCGCGACGCGATCCCTCGCTCCGGCGTAGCTCAGTGGTAGAGCGGGCGGCTGTTAACCGCTTGGTCGTAGGTTCGAGTCCTACCGCCGGAGCCACTCCCCACCGGGTCCCGGGCCCCGGCCGTTTAGGCGGCAGCCCCCGAGAATCCGACTGGCTCCGGACGCTGGTCCGCTGGCCCGACCGTAGCGGCGATCGAGCCCGGCGGGCGCGCCGATCCCGAAAGGAAGAGCCCCGCTCGGCTTCGGCCGGCGGGGCTCGTCGCTGCTCGGTACTCGGACCAGGTGCTGCAGGGACGCATCGGGACGA
>JBJOLT010000021.1:0-22536 GCA_046045415.1 Chloroflexota bacterium
GGGCGCGCCCCGTTCCTCGTCGCGGCGTCCCTCTCGCTCGTCCTCGCGGCGTGCGCCGGGGGCGCGACCCCGTCGCCGACGACGACCGCGGCGCCCTCAGCCTCGCCGACGCCGGCCGGGACGCCCGCGGCCCCCTCGGCCGTCGCGATGCCCGCCCCCACGCCGAGCGCGCCCCCTGCGATCTCGTTCCCGCCCCCGGGGACCCCGGAGCCGTGCCGGCCCGGCGACCTCCGCTGCGCACCGTACGGCGCGCTCGCCGAGCGGGGGATCCCGTACACCCCCACGATCGACTGCGGGGGCGGGACGACCTGCCGGCTCCTCCTCGACCTCTACCACCCGGCACCGGGGGGCGGCGGTTCGGCGGGCGGCGACCCGTCGCCCGTCCCGCCCCCGGGCGGCTGGCCGATCGTCGTCGCGATCCCGGGCGGCCCCGCGGCCCCCGGGATCCGCGAGGGGCTCGGGACCTTCGCCGCGCGGCTCGCCGCCCAGGGGGCGGTCGTCGCGATCGCGGACATCCGCGAGACGCCGGAGTACGGCGGGGGGTACCCCGCGACGTTCGGCGACGTCGCGTGCGCGATCCGGACCGCCCGGGAGCTCGGTGTCGCGTACGGCGGCGACCCGTCGAGCGTCACGCTCGTGGGCCACTCGCTCGGCGGCTGGGCGACGAGCGTCGTCGCGCTCTCACCCCGGTCCTGGCCGGTGGACGGGCTGTCGTGCAGCCGGAGCGACGGATCGCCGGTCCCGGACCGGCTCGTCGCGGTGGGGGCGGTGACGAACCTCGCGCAGGTCGGCGAGGGGATCCTCATCCCCTTCTTCGGCGGGACGCGCGACGAGGAGCCGGCGGCATGGGCGGCGGGCGACCCGGTCGCGGTCGCGGGCGACGCCGCGGCGAGGCGGATCCCCGTCTCGATCGTCCTCGGCGAGTTCGACGGCGTCTCGACGGCGACGACGATCGCGCCGTTCGTCGACGCGCTCACGCGGCGGTCGAGGCCGCCGGCGGTCGTGGTGGCGCCGGGCGCGGACCATACGACGGTCCTCGAGAGCGCGACGCTCCTCGAGGCGATCCTCGGGCGGCCGCCGCGCCTCGTGGGCGGCTAGGAGCGGCCGCGGGGCCGGCGGGAGCCGGCCGGGGAGCGGCGGGCGTCCGGCCCGCCCGTCAGGCGGCCGGCGCGCCCGTCAGGCGCCTAGCGCGCGATCGACCAGCGGACGTAGGTCGTCGTGTTCGTCGCGAGCGCCGTCGTCCCGGCCACGGTGACCCGCCACGCCCAGAGCCCGCTCGCCGGCGTCCACGAGGTCGTCGCGACGCCGCCGCTCGTCGTCCGGGTCGTCCGGGTCGACGAGAGGAGCCAGCGCTTCCGGGTCGCGTTCCAGCGGTAGAGGCGGAAGGTGACGCCGACCCCCCGGTCCCCCGGGGTGATCCGCGCGGTCACCGGGATCGCGCTCCCCGCCTTGCCGCGCCGGAGCGTCGAAGCGGAGCCGCCGTCGACCGCGATCGCGCGGCGAACCGTGATCGTCACCGCGGCCGAGGCGGCGCGGGCGAGCGTCTCGGTGGGCGGGACGATCGTCCGGTAGAGGCCGGTGGCGGTCGGGAGGACGGAGAAGGCGTAGCGGCCGGCGGCGCTCGTCGCGACGTCGATGTCGGTCCACGTCGTCGAGTCCGGTGGCCGCGTCCGAAGGACGACCGGCGTCCCCTCCGCGGGCGACGCGGTGCCGGAGAGCGCGACGCGGGCCCCGTACGTGACGACGAGCGGCCGGCCCGTCAGCGTGAGCGAGGCGGGGCTGAGGCGCTTGATCGTCCACGAGGCGACGGCGTCGATCGGGTTCCCCGCGATGTCGCGGACCCCGGTGACCGTCGCGACGTAGAGGAGGCCGAGGCCGAGGTCCGTCGACGGCGTGAAGGTGCCGGTCCGGGTCGTCACCGAGTAGGTATAGGCCCCGGGGACCCGCTCGCCGCTCGGCCCCTGCAGGAGGAGCGCGTCGGTCCAGCTCGTCGGGGCGATCGGCTCGTCGAAGGTGACGGAGATCGGCGGGCGGAGCGCGCTCACCGTCGTGTCCCGTGCGGGCGCGATCCGCGTCACGCCCGGCGCACGGGTGTCGAGGACGATCGTCGCGCGGACCGCGGGCGAGACCTGCCCGACGCCGTTCCGGACGCGCGCCCAGAGCGCCTGCGTCCCATCGGTGATCGCGGCGAACGTCCAGCTGGAGTCGAGCGGCGCCGGGAACCAGTCGCCCCAGGTGGTCCCGTCGGCGGAGAGCGCCGCCTCGGCGATCCCTGAGATGTCGTCGAAGCCGTCCACCTTCACGTTCACCGTCGCCGACGACGTCGCCTGGGCCCCGCCGTTCAGCCGAAGCCGCGCGACGGGCGGCGTCGGGTCGGGGACGATCTGGACGGTGAGGATGTAGTCGCCCTGCACGTCCGACGCGCCGTTCAGGTCGAGGTAGAGGGTCGAGTCGCCCGCGGCCGCGTACGTCAGCGACTCGGAGCTCGTGGGGCCGACGGACTTGCGGAGCAGCCCGGTCTGCGACGTCACCGACGTCGCCGCCGCGCTGTAGAGGTAGAGGTCGAAGTCCGTCCCGACGCTCCCGACGAGGCTCGCGACGAGGACGTAGCCCTTCGGCAGGGTGAGCGAATAGACGACGTCGTAGATCGTCCCGCCGAGCCGGCCGGAGACGACCGGTCCCGGGAGCGGGATGCCCGGGATGTCCGACTCCGGCGCGGCGGCGGCCGGCCCGGGCGGCACGGCGACGAGACCGGAGACGGCGAGGGCGAGGGCGAGGGCGAGTCGGCGCATCACCCGGTCAGGATAGCGGGCCGCCGCCCGTGCGGCGAGAGACGAAAAAGACCGAGGGCCGGGATCGCTCCCGGCCCTCGGTCCGAACGTTCACCGTCCCGATGGGACGGTCAACGGTTTACTACCGCCAGCGGGTCTGGACGGCGTTCGTGGTGATCCCGCCCGCGAGACCGCGGACCGAGAGCCACGCGGCCGTCGCGGACCGCCAGTAGAAGTACACGTTGCCGCTCGAGTCGGCGACGCGGGTGGTGAGCTTGGAGAAGGCACCCCAGGTGCCGCTCGCGCTCTTCGACGCGACCCAGATCTCAGCGGTAGCGCCAGCGTTGCCCGACCCGAAGGCCATCTTGTACGTGACGTAGCCGTTGAGCGCCGGGGTCTTCGTCGCGGTGGTGTACGTGCCGGTCTTCGTGACGCCGAGCGCCGAGGCGTTCGGGGTCGACGCGGCCGCCGCCGAGATGGAGATCACCTTGATCGTCTCGGCGCCACCCATCTCCTCGACAGCGTCGTAGTCATCGACGACGGCGTAGACCGAGGTCGAGCTGCAGCAGGTCGAGGTGAAGAGCTTGAAGGTGGCGACACCGTTCTTCGTCGCGGGCGACGAAGTGCCGAGGATGACACCCGACGTGACGACGACGTCAACGGTGGTGCCATCGACGACCGGGAAGCCGTCCTCGTCCTTGACGGTGATCGAGACCGTCGCGATCGAGCCGCCGGACGCCGAGTTCGGGCTGATCGAGACGGTGCTCGACAGACCCGGCTCGCACGTGACGACGATGCCGCTCGAGACGATCGTGCCGGCCGTGTTCTTGACGGTGATCGTCGCCTGGCCGTTCTTGAGGCAGGTGACGGTCACGTCGCCGGACACGGTGGCGGTGGTGCTCGCCGAGACCGACGCGGTGGCGACCGTCGCCGCCGAGGTGGCAGCGGTGACCTCACCCGTCGTCACGGAGATGCGGTTCCCGTTCGCGTCCTTGGCGGTCCACTTCAGGGTGCCGCCGGTGTTCGACGAGAAGCCGCCGGTGAGCTGGAGCGACGCGAGCGCGCCCGTGAAGGTGAACTTCGTGTTCGCGCTGTACGCCTTGCCACGGTAGGTGCCGGTCCACGTGATCGTGGAGGTGCCGGCGCCGTTCGTGTAGATCTTCGCGCCGACCGCGACGTACGTCTTCCCGTCGAGGAGGACGTAGCCGGCCCCGTCAGCGAGCTTCGTGCCCGACTGGGCGAAGTTGCTGAGGAAGCCGTACGGGGAGATCGCGAAGGCCCACGTCGAGAGGTTCGGCACGCCGGTCGTGATGTCGGCGTCGCCGTTCTCCCGGAGGAGGATCCACGCGCAGCCGACGTTCGCGCCCGTCGGGGCGGCCGCGGCGCTCGTGATGACGGCCGCGGTCGGGTCGACCGCGCCGGCGCGGGTCGCCCCGATGCCGGTGCAGTTCGCCGTGCCGCCGCCCGTGACGACGAGCTTCGGAGCGGCGAGATCGAGCGAGTTCGCGGCAGCGAACGTGATCGTCTGCTCGCCCTTGCTGACCGCCGCCTGGCCGAGGTAGCTCGACGAGACGTTGATGATCGCCGTCCCCGCGGTCGTCGCGGTGAGCTGGATGACGTGGGACGCGCCGCCCCACGTCGCCGAGCCGCCCGTGAAGGTGGCGACGGTCGAGCTGGTCTTGGTCAGGCCGGTGCCGAGGACACCGCTGATCGTCGCGCCGGACGTGCCGGTGACGGTGAAGGTGATGATCTCGCCGGTGCTGACCGACTGAGCCTGCGAGAGGACGGAGACGACGCTGCCGTCCGCGAGGGGCGCGGCCGGGATCGTCGTGTCCTGGAGATACGCGGTGTCGGCCGCGGCGACGGGGGCAGCGAACGCGCTGCCGAGGAGCGACGCGAGCAGACCCGCCGTGGCGAGCGTGCTGAGCGCCTTCTTCCAAGTAGCCAAGTGTCTGAACCTCCTGAATGTTCCTTGTCGTTTCGATCCGGTCCGTGGACCGGTTGGGGTCCGGGTCGTCCTCCACCCTCCTTCAAGTGGGACCCGGGCTCTGCTGCTTCCGATTCCGATGCCTTGCGCAAGGCCCGAAACGGCAGAGCGCTCTCGCGCCCTGCTGCTACGGCGAGGTAGGCGCCTCCGACGGCGCGGGGGTGGGAGTCGGCGAAGGCGGCGGGGTCCGCTTCGGCTTCTCCGTCGGGGTGGGTGTGGGCTGTGGCGTGGGCTCCGGCCGCGCGGTCGGAGCGGTGGTGGGCGTCGCGGTGGCCGACGGGGTCGGCTCGGCGCTGGAGGTCGGCGTCGCCGTCGGGGCGAGCGTCGGCTCCGGGGTGATGACGATGACGATCGGCGTGGGGGTCGCCGCGGCGGTCGGCTCGGGGGTCGACGCCTCGGTGGCGACCGGGGCGACGGTCGGCGCCTCGCTCGGCACGAACGGCGTGTCCGTGAGCGGCGCGATGAAGCCCGCCGCCGCGAAGACGAACGCCCCGCCGAGGAGCGAGACCGAGACGACGGTGAGGAGGACCGTGCCGGTGGTCCGGGCGGCGCCGCGGACGACCGTCCGCGGGAGCTCGGCGCGCCAGGATCGGTGCGAGCTGCGGTGCGAGTGGGCGGCGATCGCCGCGCTCGTGATCCGCTCGTCGAGGTCCGGGCTCGCCGGCGCCTCGGGAAGGGACCGGAGGACCGTGAGGAGCTCGCCGACGCCGCCGAGCTCGGCGGAGCACGCGGCGCAGCCGCGGAGGTGGCTCGCGAGCAGCGCGCTCCGCATCGGGTCGAGCGAATCGAGCAGGTACCCGTCGATGAGCGGGCGGGCGCGGAGGCAGGCCTCTGGGAGCTGGTCGGTGCGGCTCACGATATCTATATGTGCCCCGGGGGCGAAAAGGTTGCAGCCGGGTCCGGGGAGGCCGCGGCGATCGCCGCCGTCACCCGCGCGACGAGGGGCTCGTCGCCGGGCTGGGCGTCCCTGCCGCCGGCTCGATCCCGAGCGCGCCGGCGGTCCCGTCCCGACGGCCCGCTTCGAGGAGCGGCGTCCGGGGCTCCGGCGCGAGGGTCGGCGCGAGCGTGTCGCGGAGCTGCCGCGTCCCGCGGAGGAGGTGGCTCTTGAAGGTGTTGAGCGGGACCTCCATCGCGATCGCCGCCTCGGCGTAATCGAGGCCCATGACGTGCCGGAGGACGACCGCCACCCGCTGCTGGAACGGGAGTGCCGCGATCGCCTCGTCGACGGCGCGGCGGAGCTCGGCGGACTCGGCGGAGCGGACCGGATCCCCGGACGGGTCGACGTCGACGAGCCCTTCGCCGATCGAGATCCCGCCCTCGACGTGGCCGTTCGTCGGCGACACGGGAGCCTGGAGCGACGCAGGGGTCCTCCGCCGGTCGCCGGCGGCCTTCCCCGCGGTCCGGACGAGGATCGTGTTCAGCCAGGGGGCGAGCGAGGGCTTCGGCTCGAAGCGGTCGAGCCCCCGGAAGGCGGCGAGGAATGTCTCCTGGACGACGTCCTCCGCGAGCGCCGTGTCGCCGATCAGCCGGTAGGCGAGGGAATAGAGGCGCGGCCGGTGCAGGCGGACGAGGACGGCGTACGCCGCCTCCGACCCCTCCTTGCATCGGCGGACGAGCTCCGGCTCGTCCTGGCCCCATTCGATCACGACCCCTCCCCTGCGCGAGGACCGACGGGCGTCCGACCGTGTCGCCGCCGACCGTGGCGCGGGCACGTCGAACCGGACCCGGGCGGCGTCGTGCGCAGTCTGCCACACGGCCCACCCGCCCGGCCAGAGACGCGCTCGCGCGCGGCACGGTTCCCGGTGCGTCCGCGAAGCGCCGGGGAGGAGCGCTCGCCGCCTTCCCGCTACCATCGCCGTCGCGGTGCGGTTCGCACCGCACATGGAGGTGACGATGCGGGTCGCACGGCGGGGACGGACGGGACGGCGCCATGTCGCGCCGGCGGTCGCGTGCGCACTCGCCGCCGTCGTCGCGCTCGCCGTGCCGGGTGCGGGACGGCTCGCCGGGGACGACCCGATGCCCGCCGGTGTCGCCCTCGCCGCGCGCCCGACGCCCGTCCCCACCCCGACCCCGCCGCCCACGCCGCCGCCACCGACGCCGACGCCGACGCCGACCCCACCGCCCACCCCGACGCCCGAACCGACGCCCACCCCGACGCCGCCACCACCGCCGCCGCCGTCCGGCGACCCCGATCCGACGCCGAGCCCGGCGCCGAGTGCCTCGGCGAGCACGGGGACCGCCCCGAGCCCGGGCGCGTCGGCGAGCCCGAGTCCGAGCGCGAAGCCCACCGCCACCGGGACGCCCCGCCCCGGCGCGACGCCGACGCGGACCGCGCGGCCGACGATCGGGCCGGACACGCCGATCGAGCCGGTCGTGACCCCGGACGTGACGCTCCGGCCCGACGGGAGCGAGCCGTGGGGGGTGGGCGGCGGCGGCGCCGGCGGGAGTCTCGCCGCGGTCGGCGTCGGAGCCGCTGCGCTCGTCCTCGGGACGCTCGCCGGCGGGATCCTCGCCGCCGGCGTCGCCGTCGGGGGCGCGGCCGGGACGCCGGGCGGACCGCGCGCGCCGACGGACGGCCGGACCGGGACGGCCGGCGCGGAGGCCGCGCCGTCGCGGCGCGACGACGACCCGGCGGCGATCGACGAGGACGCCCCGCTCTCGAGCCTGGGTGAGGACGGCTAGCGTGCCGCGAAGGCCCTTCGGGCGGGCGCTCGTCGCGGCGGTCGCGGGGCTCCTGGCCGCCGCCATGGCCGCAGGGTCGCTCGCGTCCCCGGTCGCCGCGGCGACGTTCGGCGTCGCGATCACGGCGAGCGGCTTCGTCCCCGCGACGATCACGATCACCGCGGGGGACACGGTCGTCTGGACGAACCTTGACGCGGAGAGTCACACGATCCTCCCGGTGGGCGGCGGCTTCCGCGGGAGCGGGACGCTCCGCGCGGGCCGGACCCACGAGGTGCGGTTCGAGCGCGCCGGGAACTTCCCGTACGGCGACCGCCTCTCGAGCTTCACCGGGCTCGTCGTCGTCCTCCCGGCGCCCGCGACGCCGACCCCGTCGCCGACACCCACCCCGCGCCCGACGCCGACGGCGGCGCCGGCGACCCCCACCCCCGCGCCGCCCGCCGATCCGAGCGGCGGTCCGACCGACCCGGCCGCGACCGGGGAGCCGGGCGCGACACCTACGGACCCGGCCGCGACCGACGGCTCGACGGCGACCGGCGGCACGGACGGCGGTGACGGCGCGACGGGCAGCGGCGACGGCGCGACCGGGGAGGGCCTGACCGCCCTCCCGGGGAGCGGGGGGACCGCGCCGTGGGACGACCCGTTCGACCTGCTCGTCGGGGGCTCGATCGCGGTAGGGATCGGGCTCGTCATCCTCTCGCTCGTCGGCGACCGGTCGAGGAGCGGGCCCCATCCGGCCGCGATCCGGTCGGCCGTGATCCGGCGGCACCGGGCGGAGGAGGCGGCCGCGCTCGGCGCCCGCCCGACGTACCTCGTGACGGAGGGGATCGACGAGGACGCGCCCATCGCCGTCGAGCGGGGCGAGACGGTCCCGGCGGAGGACCGGGTCGCGCCACCCCCCGCGACGGACCCGATCGCGGACCTCCCCCCGCCGGACTGGCTCCCCGGCGCCGGCGGGCCGACGGACCGCGGCTCGGGCGACCCCGGTCCGTCGTCGGAGCCGGGCACCGGGCGACCGGGGCGGTCGCGTGGCCGCTGATCCCCGGACGCCCCCGGCGAGCGCACGCGGTACCATTCGGGCCGCTCGGGGCGTCATCGACGCCCCGGCGTCGATGACGAGGTCGAACGCACCGGTGACCCAGCGCCGAACCCGCCTCGCGACCCGCCTCCGCGCCCTCGTCGTCGCGCTCGGGCTCGTCCTCGGCGCGCTCGGTGCCGCGTCCCCGGTCGTCGCGGTGGAGGCGACCGTCTCGATCACCGCGACCGGCTACTCCCCGAAGTCGCTCTCGATCACCGCGGGCACGTTCGTGACGTGGAAGAACAACGACTCCGTGCCCCACACCGTCACGCCGATCTCCGGCGAGTTCGCCGGGAGCCCGACGATCCAGCCGGGCGCCACGTACCGGACGCAGATCACGACGGTCGGGACCCTCCATTACTACGACAAGCTGTCGAGCATCACCGGCGTCCTCCTCGTGGCGAAGGCGGCGGCGACGCCGACGCCGACCCCGCGCCCGACGGTCCAGCCGACCCCCACCCCGACGCCGCGTCCCACGCCGACGCCGACCCCGCGCCCGACGCCGACGCCGACGCCGCGTCCCACACCGAGTCCGACGCCCGCGCCGACGCCGACCCCGACGCCTGCACCGACCCCGAGCCCGACGCCGACGCCGAGCCCGACGCCCGTGCCCACGCCCAGCCCGACGCCCGTGCCGACGCCGACTCCCGCGCCGACCCCGGCGCCGACCCCGGAGCCCACGCCGACCCCGACGCCCACCCCCGAGCCGACACCCGCCCCGACCCCGGAGCCGTCGGGGCCGTCGTCCCCTGCCGGCGGCGGGGTGGGGCGGCTCCTCTTCGACGTCGTCGCGGCGCTCGGGATCAGCTTCTTCTTCATCCGGCGCGCCGGACGGAGCGGGGGCGACGAGCCGCCGATCGACCCGCTCGACCCGATGAGCGCCCTCGCGGCACGCTGGGCGGAGAACGCCGGCGCGCCGGGCGCCCCGGAGCGCCCGGACGGGGACGAGCCGACGGGCGAGGGGGAGACGGGTCCGGAGGCGGGTTCCCGGGCGTAGCGCCGGGAGCGGCGGCAGGTGCCGCCTACATCATCACGAGACCGCCGTCGACCGCGAGGACCTGCCCGGTGATGTAGGCGGCCTCGTCGGACGCGAGGAACGCGACCGCCGCGGCGATCTCCTCGGGCGTCCCGAAGCGGCCGAGCGGCGTCCGCTTCGTCAGTTCGTCCTTCAGCTCGTCCGGGAGGTCCTGCGTGAGGTCCGTGAGGACGAAGCCGGGCGCGACCGCGTTGCACGTGATCCCGCGGGACGCGAGCTCGCGGGCGGTCGCCTTCGTGAGGCCGATGAGGCCGGCCTTCGCGGCGCTGTAGTTCGCCTGCCCGGTCTGGCCGGCCTGGCCGGAGACGGAGGTGATGTTGATGATCCGGCCGGCGCGCGCCTTCAGCATCGGCCGGGTGGCCGCCTTCGTCGCGTAGAACGCGCCGAAGAGGTTCGTCTCGAGGACCTCGCGCCACGCGTCGAGGTCCATCCGCATGATCAGGTCGTCCCGGGTGATCCCGGCGTTGTTCACGAGGATGTCGATCTTGCCGAACGCCTCGATCGCGGCCTTGACGAGCCCCTCGGCGGCGTCGGGCTCCTTCACGTCGCCCTGGAACGCGAGCGCGCGGCGGCCGGCCCGTTCGATCGCCCCGGCCGTCTCGGTGGCTGCCGCGGCGTTCCCCCGGTAACTGAACGCGACGTCCGCCCCCTGCTCCGCGAGCCGGACCGCGATCGCGCGGCCGATCCCGCGCGAGCCGCCGGTGACGACGGCGCTCTTCCCGCTCAGGTCGATCATGCGGGCCTCCTCCCTCTTCCTCGTCTCGTGGCGGTCAAGGCTACCGGAAGCGCCGCGGGCGAAGGTCCCCTAGCGGACCGTCGCGGCCCCGGCGCGCTCGAGGACGCGCACGAGGATCGGGGCGAGCGGGTCGCCGCCCGCGGGCGCGTCCGGGGGGCGGACGGCGACGGACGCGGGGTCCACGGCGGCGGCACGGGCGCCGAGCGCGGGATCCGCGGTCCATTCGAGCGCGACGGCACCGGAGGTGAAGCCCGCGCCGAAGGCGACGAAGACGAGCCGGTCCCCGACGGCGACCCGCCCCGACTCGACCGCCTCGACGAGCGCGATCGGGATCGAGGCCGCCGACGTGTTCCCGTACCGCTCGATGTCGACGAACATCCGCTCCATCGGGAGCGAGAGCTCCTTCGCGACCGCCTCGATGATCCTGAGGTTCGCCTGGTGCGGGACGACGAGGTCGATCTCCGCCGGCGTCAGGCCCGCCTTCGCGACGGCGGCCGCGGCGGTCGAGGCGAGCGTCCGGGTCGCGAAGCGATAGGTCTCGCGCCCCTCCATCCGGATGAAGTGCTCGCCGCGGGACAGCGTCCCGGAACAGGCGGGTGCGACGGAGCCGCCGGCCGGGAGCCAGATCATGTACGCGCCGGACGGGTCGGTCGTCAGCTCGGTCCCGAGCGTGCCGCCGCCGTCCTCCGATGCGGAGAGCACGACCGCCCCGGCACCGTCCCCGAAGAGGATGCACGTCCCGCGGTCGGTGAAGTCGAGGTAGCGGGTGAGGAGCTCCGCCCCGATCACGAGGACGTGCCGGGCGAGGCCGGCCGAGATGTACGCGTGGGCGGTGGTGTACGCATAGACGAAGCCGGAGCAGGCGGCCGCGAGGTCCATCGCGGGGGCCCGGACGGAGCCGATCGCCTCCTTCACGAGCGCCGCGGTCGACGGCATGAGGTAGTCCGGCGAGAGGGTCGCGAGGAGGATGAGGTCGATCTCGTCCGGATCGAGCCCGGCGACCGCGATCGCCCGACGGGCGGCGATCGCCGCCATCGACGCGGTGGACTCCCCGACCGCTGCGACCCGCCGCTCGCGGATCCCCGTTCGCGTCACGATCCACTCGTCGTTCGTGTCGACGACCGTCTCGAGGTCCGCGTTCGTCAGGACGGCGCGCGGGACGTAGCTCCCCCAGCCGGTGATCCGGGACCCGATCGCCCCGGTCCGAGCCCCGCCTCCCGCGGTCCGCGCCCCGCTCACAGCGGCTCCACCTCGATGAGCGGCTGCTTCGCCTTCACGAGCGTCCCGCTCTCCGGGACGACCCGGACGACCCGGCCCGCGAGGTCGGACTTGATCTCGTTGAAGAGCTTCATCGCCTCGATCAGCCCGATCACCTGGCCGACGATCACCTCGCCGCCCGCCTGGACGTACGGCGGCGCACCGGGCGAGGGGGAGGTGTAGAAGATCCCGGTGAGCGGCGCCTTCACCGAGGGACGCTCCGGGGCGGGGCCCGGCGCCCCCTGGGCCCCGGCGGCGCCGGCCGGATCCGCGTGCTGGGCGCCCGGTGCCGCGCCCGCCGCCCCGCCGGTCGCGACCGCGCCGATCCCGCCCGAGGCGGCCGCGCCGCCCGCCCCCGCCGCCCCCGACGTCGCGATCCCGACGACCGGCGCGAGCGCGGCATGCTTGCGGAGGACGAGGCCGGTCCCGCCCGCCTCCACCTCGAGCTCGGTCAGGTCGCTCCGGTTCAGGAGGTCGGTGAGGCGGTCGATCAGCTCGAGGAGCGCCCGGTCGCCGGCGTCCGGCGGGAGCGACGCGCCGTCGGCGTCCCCGGCGGCGCCGCCGTCCGCGCTGCCCGGCGCCGCGCCGCGCCGGCCCTTCGTCCTGTCGCTCATGAGCCCTCCCACCGGCGGAAGACGAGCGCCGAGTTCTGCCCACCGAACCCGAAGGAGTTCGAGATCGCCGCGCGGATCTCGCGGCGGGCCGCGACGTTCGGCGTCAGGTCGAGGCCGGCGGCGGCCGGGTCGGGCTCGTCGAGGTTGATCGTCGGCGGGACGATCCCGGTCCGGATCGACTGGATCGTCGCGATCGCCTCGATCGCGCCCGCGGCGCCGAGCGTGTGGCCGGTCATCGACTTGTTCGCCGTCACCGCGACCCGCGCCGCGTGCTCGCCGAGGATCGTCCGGATCGCCTCCAGCTCGGCCCGGTCCCCCTCGGGGGTCGAGGTGGCGTGGGCGTTCACGTGGTCGATCGCGTCCGGGCCGAGGCCCGCCTTCTCGAGGGCGCGCCGCGCCGCCCGGACCGCGCCGATCCCGCCGGGCGCAGGCAGCGTGATGTGGGACGCGTCCGCGGTCGCGCCGTAGCCGACGAGCTCGGCGAGCGGCTCGGCGCCGCGCCTGAGCGCGTGCCCGAGCTCCTCGAGGACGACGACGCCGGCTCCTTCCCCCATGACGAAGCCGTCGCGGCCGGCATCGAACGGGCGCGACGCCCGTGCCGGCTCGTCGTTCCGCGTCGAGAGCGCCTTCATCGACGCGAACCCGCCGACGGTCGCCTCGTGGAGCGCCGCCTCGGTCCCGCCCGCGATCATCACGTCGGCGTCGGCCCGCCGGATCGTCTCCCACGCCTCGCCGATCGCGTGGCCGCCGGTCGCGCACGCCGACACGGTGGCGAAGTTCGGCCCGGTCGGCCCGAACGCGATCGCGACCTGGCCCGCCCCCACGTTCGGGATCCCCATCGGGATGAAGAAGGGGCTGATCCGGTCCGGGCCGCGCTCCGCCATGAGGAGGACGTTGTCGAAGAGGGTCCGGACGCCGCCGAGCCCGGAGCCGAGGATGACGCCGGTCGCCTCGGCGAGCTCGCCCTCGAGCCGCTCGGGGAGGCCGGCACGGTCGAGCGCCTCGCGGGACGCGACGAGGCCGAGCTGGATGTAGCGGTCGACGCGCCGGATGTCCTTCGGGCCGAGGACGCGCGACGGGTCGAAGTCCGGGATCTCCGCGGCGATCCGGGCGTCGAGACGGGACGGGTCGAACGAGGCGATGGTCCGCACGCCGGAGCGGCCGGCGACGAGGCCGTCCCACGTCGCCTCGAGCCCCTGCCCGAGCGCGCTGACGACGCCCATCCCGACGACGACGACGCGGCGGGTCATCGGGCCGGGACCGGTGCGACGGGGCGTGCCGTCGGGCGCCGCGGGGCCCATCTCACCGGACGAGCTTCCCCGTGCGGACGGTCGCGGCGCGGTAGACGTCGCCGGGGAGGCCGCGGGCGGTGAGCGCGTTCGAGACCTCGAGCGCGTCGAAGTCGGTCCGGCGGATCTCCGCGGTCACCGTCTCGCCCTCGATCGTGATGAGCGCCCACGAGGCGGTGGGGTCGCCGTCGAAGACCCAGCCCGCGCTCCCGCCGTTCACGACGATCTTCCAGCCGAACTCCCGTACCTCGGGAAGGTGTGTATGCCCTACGCAGATAACCCGGGCGTCGGTCCGTGCGATCCGCTCCAGCATGACCGACGCGTCGAGCGCCGCGTCGAGCCCGGCGGTCTGCGACCCGGGCGACGCGTGGACGCCGAGGATGAGCGTCGGAGCGGAGCCGGACTCGCCGACCCGGAGCCGCCGCTCCACCGGGAGCCGCCGGAGCCACTCCAGCCCCTCGTGGCCGATCGTCTCGTGCGCCCACTCGGCGGCGTACCGGTACGAGTCGGGGACCTCGGTGAGCCACGGGAAGGCGGCGGTGTAGTCCGCGTCGGCGACCGCGATGTCGGTGTTCCCCGCGACGACGAGCGCACCCGCCGTCTCGAGCTCGTGGATCTCCTCGATCGCCCCGAGCGGGTCGGGGCCGTTCATCACGTGGTCGCCGGCGACGATCACGTGGTCCGGCTTCTCGCGCTTCACCGCCTTGCGGACGGCCTTCGCGGCGACGGCGTTCCCGTGGATGTCGGAGAGCAGTGCGATCCGGACGGCCATCAGCGAAGCGCTCCTTCCGGGGCGATGAGGAAGCTCATGAGCGACTCGCACGCGACCTCGCCGTCGACCGACGCGACCCCGCGGCCGCGGCCCATCCGCGACCCGATCCTCTCCATCGTCACCTCGAGCCGGAGGAGGTCGCCCGGCTGGACGATCCGCTTGAAGCGCGTCTCGTCGATCGCGGCGAAGAGGCCCAGCTTGTCGCCGAAGCCCGGCTGCTTCGCGACGTAGACCCCCATCGTCTGGGCGAGCGCCTCCACCTGGAGGACGCCCGGCATGATCGGCTGGCCGGGGAAGTGACCCTGGAAGAACCACTCCGTCCCGGTCACCGCCTTCAGCCCGACGATCCGCTGCGCCGCCGGGTCGTACTCGACGATCCGGTCGACGAGGAGGAACGGCCACCGGTGCGGGATGAGCGCCTCGATCTCGCGGGCGGTGTGGACGACGGTCCCTGGCGTCTCGGTCACGTTGGGCTCCCGGTGCGGGCTGGGGTGGATGCGGCCGCCGAGGCGGCGGGGACGGACGACGCGGCAGGTGCGCCCGCGAGGAAGGCGGCGGACCCCAGCCGGTCGATGAGGTTCGTCGTCATCCGGCCGGTGAGGAACTGCTCGTTGGAGAGGAGCGCCCGGTGGAACGGGATGTTCGTGATCACCCCGTCCACGACGAGCTCGTCGAGGGCGGCGCGGCCCCGGGCGATCGCGCTCTCGCGGTCGGGGCCCCAGACGACGAGCTTCCCGAGGAGCGAGTCGTAGTAGGGCGGGACCTCGTAGCCGGCGAAGAGGTGCGAGTCCATCCGGACGTTCGGGCCGCCCGGCGGCTGATAGCGCTCGATCTGGCCGGCCTGCGGGCGGAAGTCGTGCGCGGCGTCCTCGGCGTTCACCCGGAACTCGATCGCGTGGCCGCGGAGCTGGACGTCGCGCTGGGCGAAGCCGAGCGGCTCCCCCGCGGCGATCCGGATCTGCGTCGCGACGAGGTCGATCCCGGTGAGCATCTCCGTCACCGGGTGCTCCACCTGGATCCGGCAGTTGATCTCGATGAAGTAGAAGCGGCCGTCGCCGTCGACGAGGAACTCCATCGTCCCGACGTTCTCGTAGCCGGCCGCGACGATCGCGCCGATCGCCTTCTCGTGGAGCTCCGCGCGGGCGGCGGGGGCGAGCGCCGGGGTGGGCCCCTCCTCGATCACCTTCTGGTGGCGGCGCTGGACCGAGCAGTCGCGCTCGCCGAGGTGGACGCCGGTGCCGAAGCGGTCGACGACGACCTGGACCTCGACGTGGCGGTTGTTCTCCAGCCACTTCTCGAGGTAGAGCGAGTCGTCGCCGAAGGCCGCCTTCGCCTCCGAGCGGCAGACGGTGATCGCGCTCTCGAGCTCGCGCGCCGAGCGGACCATCCGCATCCCCTTCCCACCGCCGCCGGCCGACGGCTTGAGGAGGACCGGGTAGCCGATCCGCTCCGCCTCCGCGAGCGCGTGGGCGTCGTCCTCGAGGATCCCGTCGGAGCCCGGGATCGTCGGGAGGCCGTGGCCGGCGAGGAGCCGGCGGGTCCCCTCCTTCGAGGCGAAGCGCTCCAGGACCGCGGCGGACGGGCCGATGAACGTGAGGCCGTGCGCGGCGACCGCGTCGGCGAACGCCTCGTCCTCGGAGAGGAAGCCGTACCCGGGATGGATCGCGTCGGCGCCCGCGACGAGGGCCGCGGAGATGAGCGCCGGGGCGGAGAGGTAGCTCCGGCGGGCGTCCGCGGGGCCGATGCAGATCGCCTCGTCCGCGAGCCTCACCGGGAGCGAGTCGCGATCCGCCTCGCTGTACGCGACGACCGCGGGGACGCCGAGCGTCCGGCAGGCGCGGAGGATCCGGAGCGCGATCTCGCCGCGGTTCGCGATGAGGATCTTCCCGAACATCAGGCGCCCCCCGCGAGCTCGATCTCGATGAGCTCCTGACCGTACTCGACCGGGTCGCCCGGCTCGACGAGCGTCGCGCCGACGAGGCCGTCGACCGGCGCGAGGACCTCCTGGGGGATGCCGAGCATCTCCACGTAGCCCACCTTGTCGCCGGCGCGGACCTTCGTCCCCGGCGTTGAGCCCTGGCGGGGCCGGAAGACGCCGACGGCGGGCGAGGTGGCGACGGTCCGGTTCGGGTCCGGCGCGTCGTCGCCGCGGGCCGGGTCGTGGGAGCCGGTGCCGTTCCGGGGCGCATCGCCGCCGCTCGCGTCGCGGTGGCCGGGGTCGCGCCCGTCGGCGGGGTGGGCACGCGGCTCGTCGTGGGCCGCCGCGCCGCGGTCGTACGAGGCCGTGCCGCGGCCGGCGCGGTCGCCGATCCCGGTCCGGGGGCGGGCGGCCCCGGAGCGACCGCCGCGGAGCCGGACGTGCCACGCGCCCTCGCGGACCTCGAGCTCGCCGAGGCCGGACGCGCCGAGCTTCGCGATCAGGGCGGGGAGGAGCTCATCGGCGAGGCGGGCGATCGCGGCATGGTCCCCGGCGCGCGCGGACGCGCTGCGGGGATCGCCGCCGGCGACCGTCGACCGCTCCCTCCTCGAGTCCGCCACGTGTCAGACCTCCTCCCGTGCCGGGGGCTCGACCCGCGCCCGCCGCCCGGGCTCCGGGCGGACCGGGGGTGGGCCGGCGAGCGTCTGCATCCCGGCGTCGATCAGCGCCCGCAGCCGCGCCGCGAGACCCTGGTCGGCCGGCCGTGCCGCCGGCGGGGCGCTCACCTCGGTGAACGCCCCAAGGGTACGGTAGCGGGCGTACCGGAGGTCGAGGAGGTCGTCGAGCGAGAGCTCCGCGAGACGGTCCAGCTGACCGACGACCACCCGCCGGAGCCGGCGCGCGGTCTCGGCGTGATCCGTGTGCGCCCCGTCGCCGGGCTCCGGGACGACGACGTCGACGACGCCGAGCGCGTGCTGGTCCGCGGCGGTGAGCCGCATCGCGACCGCAGCGGTCGCCGCCTGGTCGGGGCTCCGCCAGAGGATGGAGGCGCAGCCCTCCGGGCTGATCACCGAGTAGATCGAGTTCTCGAGCGCGACGACGACGTCGCCGACCGCGACGGCGAGCGCGCCGCCCGACCCTCCCTCGCCGGTGATCGCGGCGACGATCGGCGTCCTGAGGCGCGTCATCAGCCCGATCGAGGAGGCGATCGCCTCGGCGATCCCCCGCTCCTCCGACTCGGGTCCAGGATGCGCGCCGGGGACGTCGATCAGCGTGACGACCGGGAGGCCGAAGCGCTCCGCGAGCGTCATGAGGCGCATCGCCTTCCGGTAGCCCTCGGGATGCGGCATCCCGAAGTTCCGCCTGATGTTCTCGTCGGTCTCGGCGCCCTTCTGGTGGCCCACGATGACGACGCCCCGTCCCCCGATCCGGGCGAGGCCGCCGACGATCGCCGGGTCGTCGCCGAAGAGCCGGTCGCCGTGGAGCTCGACGAACTCGTCGGCGAGCGTCGCGACGAGCTCCAGCGTCCGGGGCCGCTTCAGGTGGCGGGCGAGCTGGACGCGGGCCCAGACGGCCGCCTCGCGGGCCACCCGCTCCGCGTCGGCCGCCGTGCCGGCGCCGCCCCCGTTCGCCGCGTCGGCCTGGAGCGACTCCGCGGGGAGCGCCGGGGCCGGCGGGGTCCCGTCGGCCCCGGGCCGGGATCCCGTGCCGCCCCTCCCGCCGATCGCGCCCGAGGGGGCGCCGGCCGCCCGGCCGCCGCCCGCCACGCCGGGCTCGTCGCGCCCGTCGAGGAAGGGGAGGTCGGGGAGGATCCGGTCGGCCAGCTCGGAGAGGAAGGAGAGCGGCCGGAACGGGGCGAGCGCCGGGCTGACCGGCACGGCCGGGTTCGCGCCGGCCGGGACGAGGTAGCCGAGGAGCCGTGCGAGCTCGTCCCGCAGCTCGGCACGCGGGACGATGAGATCGAGGAAGCCGTGCTCGAAGAGGAACTCGGAGCGCTGGAAGCCGGGCGGGAGCTCCTGGGCGATCGTGCCCGCCGAGACCCTCGCGCCCGCGAAGCCGATGAGCGCGTCCGGCTCCGCCACGTTCACGTCGCCGACCGCCGCGAACGACGCGAAGACCCCGCCGGTCGTCGGGTCGGTGAGGACGGAGATGAACGGGACGCCGCCCGCCTTCAGCCGCTCGATCGCGGCGAGCGTCTTCGCGAGCTGCATGAGGGCGAAGGTCCCCTCCTGCATCCGCGCCCCGCCGGACGAGGAGACGACGATGAGCGGGATCCGCTCGGCGAGCGCCCCCTCCGCCGCGCGGGTCACCTTCTCGCCGACGACGGAGCCCATGGAGCCGCCCATGAACGAGAAGTCCATGACGCAGATCGCGACGCGACGGCCGTCGAGCGCGCCGGTGCCCCAGACCGCCGCGTCCGCGAGGCCGCTCGTCGTCCGGGCGGCGGCGACCCGTTCGGGGTAGGGCTTCGAGTCGACGAACCCGAGCGGGTCCACCGACGCGAGCCCGGCGTCGCGCTCGACGAAGCTCCCGTGGTCGAGGAGCTGGTCGAGCCGCGCCCGGGCGCCGAGCCGGAAGTGGTGGCCGCACGCCGGACAGACGCGCTGCGTCTTCTCGAGCTGGCGGTTGTAGTGCATCTCGCCGCAGCTCGGGCACTTCGTCCAGAGGTCGGGCGGCTTCGCGTCCTTCCGGCCGCGGAACGACGGGAGCTTGATCGGCATCAGGCGCCCTCCGCCGTGCGGCCCGAGGCGCCGTCGAGCGCGGGTTCGCCGCTCGCGCCGGACCGGCCGCGCCACCACGCGACGAGGACGGCGCCGACGAGCGAGAGGAGCGCCGAGACGATGGCGCCGCCGACGACGAGCCGGCGTGACGGGGCCGCCCTGAGCAGCCCGGGCTCCGGGCCGCCGGGGAACGGCGAGAGGGTCCGGTCGTCGCCCGCGGCGGGGACGACGGAGAGCGACGGACGCGCGTCGCGGGGCGCCGGGCGCGCGTCGGAGAGGGACGGGCGCGCGTCGCGGAGCGCGATCGCGGCCTCGGCGAGCCGGGCGGCGAGCCGCTCCTCGAAGCGGAACGAGGGGTGGATCCGGACGAGGCCGCCGGAGAGGCGCCGCGCCGTCCGCCGGAGCGCCGGGTCGAGCCGGGCGTCCGACGGGGCGTCGAAGGCGCGCCGCTCCCCTGCCTCGAGGAGTGCGTCGAGGTAGCGGTCGGTGACGAGCGCGTCGACCGGCTCGAAGGTCATCGCCGGTCCTCGCCGCGGTCGCGGGGGACGGGGGGGACGGAGTCGCCGGGGCGGTCGCGGCGGTCGGTGCGGTCGCCGCGGTCGGGGCGGTCGGGGCGGTCGCCCGGATCGCCGAGCTCGCCGAGGTCGCGGGCGACGCTCCGGAGCGCCCGGTGGATCAGCACGCGGACCGCCCCCTCGGAACGGCCGAGGACGCCGGCGATCTCCGCCGTGGACATCTCCTCGACGAAGCGGAGGACGAGCGCGCGCCGACGGTCGGCGGGGAGGCGCCGCACCGCGGCCCACGCTGCTTCGGCCGTCTCCCGCCGGTCGAGCGCCGCCGCGTGGTCGGACCCGACGGCGACCCCTTCGGCCGCCTCGAGCGGCGCGGTCGGGTGTCGGAAGCGGGCACGCCGCTCGTTGGCGACGACGTTCCGGGCGATCCGGAAGAGCCAGACGCGGAAGGTGGAGGCATCGGGCCCGTCGTCGTCCCCGGCCCGCTCCTCGAACGACGGGAGGGCGCCGAGCGCGTTGAGGAAGACCCGCTCGGTCGCATCCTCGGCGGCGTGATGGTCGCGGAGCTCGTAGACGGCGTAGCTGTACACCTGGGCGAGGTACTTCCTGTAGAGGGCGTCGAACCTGGTCGGGTCGGCCTGGGCGGCGATGACGAGCGGACGGTCGGGGTCGAGCGGGGTCGTCCGCCGGCCGATCGGGAGTCGACTCGCGGCGACCCGGCCCGCCGTCACCCGGCCGAGGCCCGTCACCTTCCTGAACACCGGACGCGCCATCGCGTTACACCCCGGTCCCGAGACGGAGGTGGACGATCTCGCCGACGGTCACCGGGCGCTCGGAGCCGGCGTCGGGACCGGTGGCGTCGGGGTCGGTGACGAGGAGCGCGCCGGTCCGCGGGTCCACGCCGGCGGCGCGGACCACCTCGACCGTCCCGTCCGGGAGCTCGAGGCGGACGAGGCGACCGTTCGTCAGTTGCCGGGCGAGCCACGCGGCGCCGTCGAACCGGCCGTCGCGGAGGGCGAGGAGCCGGACGTCGAGCCGGTCGAGGAAGGCGTCGAGGAGCGCATCGCGGTCCACCGGGCGGCCGCCGGCCACCTCGCGGAGGCTCGTCATCGTCGCGGCGAGCTCGGGCGGGAAGTCGGCCGCGGCCCAGTCGGCGTTCACGCCGATCCCGACGACGACCTCGGGGTGGGCCGTGCCGAGGCCGGCGGTCTCGCCGAGGACGCCACCGAGCTTCCGGACGGCGGCGATCGGCAGATGAGCGCCCGGCGCTACGCTCGGCGGTGGGGGAGGGAGCGCAGCGACCCGCGGGCGGTCGGCGGGGGGTTCGAGCGCGGCCCCGTCGGACCCGGGCGCAGCGACCTCCGTCTCGACGACGAGATCGTTCGGCCACTTCAGGCGGATCGTCCCCTCGCGCAACCCGGCCACCTCCTCGGCGGCGTCGGCCATCGCGAGCGACACGGTCGCCGCGAGCCGCCACGCGTCGGTCGGGGCGAGCCAAATGGGCCGAAAGCCGAGGGAGCAGAGGAGCGCCCGACCGGGGGGTGCCGTCCACGTCCGCCCATCGCGCCCGCGGCCCGCCGTCTGCTCGTCGGCGACGACGACGACGGCCGGCGCGGCATCGGCACCGGAGACATCGGCACCGGCGGCATCGGCACCGGCGGCATCGGCATCGGCGGCATGCGCACCGACGGCACCGGACCCCGCGCGGAGACGCTCGCGGGCGACGTCGTTCGTCGACCCGACGGAGGCGAGGCGTTCGATCCGGGAGGCGAGGTCCTCGACCACCGGCCTCCCGACCGGCGGCGCGCTCAGCTCGCTGCCGACCCGGCGGCCGAGCCGGCCGACTCGTCGAGGATCGCCTCTGGCCGCTCGAGCTCGAACGCCCCGTGGAGCGCCTTGAGCGCGGTGGGGAGCGAGTCCTCGGAGATCATGCAGGTGATCCGGATCTCGCTCGTCGAGATCATCTCGACGTTCACGCCGGCCTCCGCGAGCGTCCCGAACATCCGCGCCGCGTAGCCGGGGGCGTTGTGGATCCCGGCGCCGACGATCGAGACCTTCGCGACCGACGAATCCGTCGTCATCTCGCGGAACCCGATCTCGCGGACGAGCGGCTCGAGGATCCGCTTCGCCCGGGCGAGCTCCACCCGCGGGATCGTGAAGCTGATGTCCGTCGCGCCGCCGTGGCCGACGTTCTGGACGATCATGTCGATGTTGATCCCCGCCTCCGCGAGCGGGCTGAAGACCGAATGGGCGATCCCCGGCCGGTCGGGCACCTCGACGAGCGTCACCTTCGCGACGTTCCGGTCGTGGGCGAGGCCGCGGACCTTGTTGCGCTGCTCCACGAGCGGGTCCTCCTTGATCAGCGTGCCGGGGACGTCCTCGAACGAGCTGAGGACCTCGATGACGACCCCGTTCACCCAGCCGAGCTCCACGGCCCGGACCTGCATCACCTGCGCCCCCTGGTGGGCGAGCTCCAGCATCTCCTCGTAGCCGATCACCGGCAGCTGCCGGGCGTCGGCGACGAGGCGCGGGTCGGCCGTGTAGATCCCGCGGACGTCGGTGAAGATCTGGCATCGGTCGGCGTCGAGCCGGGCGGCGAGCGCGACCGCCGTCGTGTCGGACCCGCCCCGTCCGAGCGTCGTGACCTCCGCGGCGCGGACGGCCGCCGAACCCGCCGGCGCTTCGAGCGCGACCCGGCCGATCCCCTGGAAGCCGGCGACGATGACGACGCGGCCGGCGGCGAGCTCGTCGCTGATCCGGGACGGGTCGACGTCGGCGATCCGGGCGCGGCCGTACGTCCCGTCGGTGGAGATCCCCGCCTGGGCCCCGGTCAGGCTGATCGCCGGGACGCCGAGCGCATGGAGCGCCATCGAGACGAGCGTCGCGCTCTGGTGCTCGCCGGTCGCGAGGAGCATGTCGAGCTCGCGCGGATCGGGCTCGTCGGTGACCGCGGCGGCGAGGCTGATCAGCTCGTCGGTCGTGTCCCCCATCGCGGAGACGACGACGACGAGGTCGCTCCCGTTGGCCCGCTCACGGGCGATCCGGCGGGCGACCCGCTTGATCCGCTCGGCGTCGGCGACCGACGAGCCACCGAACTTCTGGACGACGAGTGGGGATGGCATCGGCCGGGATTGTACCGGAGGGGTCCCGCGGGCCGAACGCGGTGC
>JBJOLT010000028.1:0-9133 GCA_046045415.1 Chloroflexota bacterium
GGCGTCGGGGTGACGCGAGGGAGCGAGGAGGGACCGTGGGAACGATCCGACTGACGACCGGCCAGGCGCTCGTGAACTACATGGCGCGGCAGTACGTCGAGCGGGACGGCGTCGAGCACCGCTTCTTCGCCGGCCTCTGGGGGATCTTCGGCCACGGGAACATCGGCGGGGTCGCGCAGGCGATCCAGCAGGCCGAGGAGTCGTTCCCGTACTACCTCTGCCGGAACGAGCAGGCGATGGTCCACACGGCCGTCGGCTACGCGAAGCTCAGGAACCGGCTCGGGGCGTACGCCTGCCTCACGTCGATCGGCCCCGGCGCGACGAACATGGTCACCGGCGCCGCGTCGGCGACGATCAACCGGGTCCCCGTCCTCCTCATGGCCGGCGACATGTTCGCCGAGCGCGTCCAGAGCCCCGTCCTCCAGCAGCTCGAGTGGCCCGGGAGCCAGGACACGAGCGTCAACGACGCGTTCCGTCCGGTCGTCCGCTACTGGGACCGGATCAACCGGCCGGAGCAGGTGATCACCGTCGCCCCCGAGGTGATGCGGATCCTCACCTCCCCGGTGGAGACCGGCGCCGTCTTCCTCGCGCTCCCGCAGGACATCCAGACGTACGCGTTCGACTTCCCGACCGAGATGTTCGAGCGACGGGTCTGGCGGATCCCGCGGAACCGGGCCGATGCCGCGTCGATCGCCACGGCCGCGTCATGGATCCGCGAGGCGAAGCGGCCGGTCATCTTCGCCGGCGGCGGCGTCCGCTACTCGGAGGCGTCGGACGCGCTCCGTGCCTTCGCCGAGCAGACCGGGATCCCGGTCGCCGAGACCCACGCGGGGAAGGGGTCGCTCCCGTACGACCATCCGCTCAGCCTCGGCGGCGCCGGCGTGTCGGGGACGCTCGCCGCGAACCAGGTCGCCCCCGAGGCGGACCTCGTCATCGGGATCGGCACGCGCTTCACCGACTTCCCGACCGCGTCGAAGACCGCCTTCCAGGACCCGGACGTCCGCTTCGTCAACATCAACGTCGCCGAGTTCGACGCGTACAAGCACGCGGCGATCCCGCTCGTCGGGGACGCCCGCGCCACGATCGAGGAGCTCGCCGTCGCGCTCACGGGCTACCGGACCGACGACGCGTACCGGGCCCGGGTCGCGGCGCTGAACCGCGAGTGGGACGCCGAGGTGACCCGCGTCTACGCCCACAGCGTCGGCTCGGTCCTGACGCAGGGCGAGGTGATCGGTGCGGTCGAGGCGTCGACCGACCCGCGCGACGTCGTCGTCACCTCCGCCGGGTCGCTCCCCGGCGACCTCCTCAAGCTCTGGCGCTCCCGCGACGTCTCGAGCTACCAGGTCGAGTACGGGTACTCGACGATGGGCTACGAGATCGCCGGCGGCCTCGGGGCGAAGCTCGCCGCCCCGGACCGCGAGGTCTACGTGATGATCGGCGACGGGTCGTTCCAGATGATGAGCAACGAGATCACGACCGCCGTCCAGGAGGGCGTGAAGCTGATCGTCGTCGTCGTCGACAACAAGGGCTACAGCTCGGTGGGCCGCGTCTCGGAGCAGGTCGGCGCCGAGGGCTTCGGCTGCCACTACCGCTACCGGACCGCCTCCGGCGCGTACGACGGCGAGGAGATGCAGCTCGACTTCGTGAAGATGTGCGAGGGGATGGGCGCGAAGGCGCTCGAGGTGACGACGCTCCCCGAGCTCCGGACGGCCCTCGCGGATGCGCGGGCGGGGAGCGAGACCGTCTGCATCGTCGTCCAGACCGACTGGCACGAGCGGGTCCGCGGCTACGCGAACTCGTGGTGGGAGATGGCGACGCCGATGGTCTCGGAGATGCCGGCGGTGACGAAGGCGCGCGAGGACTTCGACCGGAACAAGGGCCGCCAGCGCTACCTGATGATCCCCGGCGCTCCGTACCAGGGCGGCGGCTCCGGCGGGCGGGGCGGCACCCGCGGCTCGGGCGGCGCGAAGAAGTGACGCTCGCGCGGCCGGCCGCCGCCGGAGCGGCCTCCGCCGCCGGCCCCCTCCACCGGCTCACCCCGGCGACGGCCGGCTGGACCTGGACGTCGCTCGACGTCGACCGGCTCCCGCCGGGGGGCCGGGTCACCCGCGCCGGCGACGGGGCGGAGGTCCTCGTCCTCGTCCTCGAGGGCGCCGCTCGCGTCACCGTCGGCGAGCGCGCGTTCGACCGGGTCGGCGGCCGTGCCTCCGTCTTCGACGATGCCCCGGCGGGCGTCGTCCTCGCCGCGCCCGGCGAGCCCGTCGCCGTCGAGGCGTCCGCGGACGGCCCGGTCCTCCTCGCGATCGCGTCCGCCCCCGGCGGCGACGTCCGTCGGACCGCGCGCGTGGACCCGGCGACGATCCTCTCCGAGGTCCGCGGCGCCGGGCCCGCGCGCCGGGTCGTCCGGAACCTCCTCGGCCCCGCGGCCGAGGCGGGCCGGCTCATCGCCGTCGAGGCGTACACCCCGGGCGGCAACTGGTCCAGCTACCCGCCGCACAAGCACGACACCGACGACCCGCCGAACGAGTCGCAGCTCGAGGAGCTCTACCTCTACCGGTTCGCGAAGCCCGGCGGGTTCGCCCTCCAGCGCGTCTACACGGCGGACCGCTCGCTCGACGAGGCGATCGTCGCGCGCGACCTCGACCTCGTCCTCGTCCCGCGCGGCTACCACGTCGTGGGCGCCGCGGCCGGCTACGACTGCTGGTACCTCAACGTGATGGCGGGCCCGGAGCGCGTCTGGCGCTTCACCGTCGACCCGGAGCATCGCTGGCTGATGGACTGGGACCCGGCGCGGCCGCAGGCGACGTCGTGAGCGCGAGCCTGCTCGCGGAGGGGGTCCGCCGCACCGGCACCGAGCTCTGGTGCGACTCGTCCGGCGTCGACGACCTCGCGTACGCGCTCGAGCACGGTGCGACCGGCGCGACGTCGAACCCGCCGATCGTCCTCGGCGTCGTCCGCGGCGAGGGGAGCCGATGGCAGGACCGCGCGCGGGAGCTCGCCGCCGAGCGGCCAGGGGCGACCGAGACCGAGATCGCGTGGTCGATCGTCGAGGAGGTCGCGGCCCGCGGCGCCCGGCTCCTCCTCCCCGTCTTCGAGGCGACCGGCGGCCGGCGCGGCCGCCTCTCCGCGCAGGTGGACCCGCGCCTCGCGCGCGACGGCGCCGCGATGCTCGCCCAGGCGGAGCGGCTCGCGGCGCTCGGCCCCAACCTCCAGGTGAAGCTCCCGGTGACCGCCGCGGGGCTCGGTGCGATCGAGGAGGCGACCGCCCGGGGGATCGAGGTGAACGCGACGGCGAACTTCACCGTCGCCGGGGCGATCGCGGTCGCCGAGGCGGTGGAGCGGGGGCTCGCGCGCCGCGACGCGGCGGGGATCGGCGGCGTCCCGGTCCCGGTCTGCACGCTGATGGTCGGCAGGCTCGACGACTGGGTGAAGGCGGCCGCCGAACGGGACGACGTCCTCCTCACGCCGGGGGTCGCGGACTGGGCCGGGGTCGCCGTCTTCAAGCGCGCCCACGCGATCTACCGCGAGCGCGGCTATCGGACCCGGCTCCTCGCCGGCGCCTTCCGCCATCACCTCCCGTGGTCCGAGCTCCAGGGCGGCGACACGATCCTCACGATCCCGCCGGCCTGGCAGCGCTGGCTGAACGGCTCCGGGCTCCCGGTCGCGGCGCGGCTCGAGGAGCCGGTGGAGCCGCGGATCCTCGCGGAGCTCCTCGCGCGCAGTCCGGAGTTCGCGATCGCGTACGAGCCGGACGGGTCCTCGATCGCCGCGCTGGAGGCGTACGGCGCGTCCGTCAGGACGCTCCGCCAGTTCCTCGCCGCCTGGACCGACCTCCAGCTCGTCGTCCGCGACGCGATCCTCCCCGACCCCGACCGCCGTATCGTCTAGCCCCGCGTCGCGGCCGGGCCGCGACCACCGTCCCGAAAGGAGTCCCGCCCGTGGCCCCGTTCGCGCTCAAGGATCCGAACCGGATCGGCGTCGCCGTCCTCGGTGCCGGCCGGATGGGCCGCGTCCACGTCAGGAACCTCGGGGCGATCCCGAACGCGAACGTCGTCGTCGTCGCCGACCCGAACGACGCGGCCGCCGAGGCGGGCCGGGCCCTCGCGCGCGCCGACCGCGCGACGACCGACCCGCTCGACGCGATCGCCGACCCCTCGGTCGAGGCGGTCGTCATCAACACGCCGACCACGACGCACGCGACGTACATCGAGGCGGCGCTCCGTGCCGGCAAGGCGGTCTGGACCGAGAAGCCGATCGCCCAGGAGCTCGCCGACACGAAGCGGATCGTCGACCTCTGGCGGGAGACGGGACTGCCGGTCCAGGTCGGGTTCATGCGACGGTTCGACCCCGGCTACGTGCGCGCGAAGCGGCTGATCGACTCGGGGTCGCTCGGGCGGATCGAGCAGTTCCGTGCCCTCTCGCGCGACACGAACCCGCCGCCCCTCGAGTTCCTCCTCACGTGCGGCGGCTCCTTCCTCGACATGAGCGTCCACGACCTCGACCTCGCCCGCTTCCTCGTCGGGGAGGTGGAGGAGGTCCACGCGTGGGCGTCGGTCCTCTTCGACGAGCGGTTCGCGAAGGCGGACGACTGGGACACCTCCGTGATCATGCTCCGCTTCCGGAACGGCGCCCTCGGCGTCGTCGAGACGGCCCGCCACTCCACATGGGGCTACGACATCCGGGCGGAGGTCGCCGGCGCGTCCGGGAAGGTCGTCGTCGACGGCGAGCGGATGACGCCCGCCGTCCATTACCGCGAGGTCGCGACGGAGAGCGACCTCTATCCTGACTTCATGGACCGCTTCGAGGTCGCCTATCGCCGGGAGCTCGAGGTCTTCTTCGACGACCTCGGCGCCGGGAGGCCGGTCGCTCCCGGCCCGGACGACGCGTACGAGACGCTCCGTCTCGCCGTCGCCTGCACGAGGAGCTGGCGCGAGAACCGACCGGTCCGCCTTGACGAGGTGCAGCCGTGACCGCCGCCCGCCGCCCGCTCCGGGTCGCGAACGCCCCCTGCTCGTGGGGGGTCATCGAGAACGTCGCCGGCGAGACCGGCGGCTACCGCCAGATCCTCGACGAGATGGCGGAGACGGGGTACATCGGGACCGAGCTCGGCGACTGGGGCTTCATGCCGACCGAGCCGGAGGCGCTCCGTGCCGAGCTCGACCGCCGGGGGCTCGCGCTCATGGCCTCGTTCGCCACCCCGTGGCTCCAGGACCCGGCCCGCCACGCGCGGGGCGAGGAGGACGCGATCCGGATCGGCCGGCTCCTCCATGCCGTCGGCGGCCCCGGGTCGATGATCGTCCTCGGGAACGACCCGTACGGCAGCGAGGTCCGCGGGAAGAACGCCGGGCGGATCACCCCGGAGATGGGTCTCTCCGACGCCGAGTGGGAGATCTACGCGGCCGCGGCGAACCGGCTTGCCCGGCGGGTCCGCGACGAGGCGGGGGTCCGGACCGTCGTCCACCAGCACATGGGGACGCTGATCGAGACCGGCGCCGAGATGCGCCGCCTCATGGCGATGACGGACCCCGACCTCCTCGGGATCTGCCTCGACACGGGCCACTGGACGTTCGGGACCGGCGAGGACCCGGTCGCCGCGGTCCGCGAGTTCGGGTCGCGGATCTGGCACGTCCACTTCAAGGATGCGGATCCGGCGGTGATCGCCGAGTCGCGCCGCCAGGGCTGGCACGGCCTCGAGGCGACCGGCCACGGCGTCTTCTGCGAGCTCGGGAAGGGGAGCGTCGACTTCCCCGGGGTCCTCGCGGCCCTCGAGGCGATCGGCTACGACGGCTGGATCGTCGTCGAGCAGGACATCCTTCCCGGGATGGGCGACCCGAAGGCGAGCGCGCGGCGGAACCGCGAGTACCTCGCCTCGATCGGCCTGTAGCGAGCCGGGCGAGGCGGGACGTGGGAGACGCGATGGGCGAGCGGGTGCGGATCGGGATCGCGGGGACGAGCTGGTGGGCCGACGCGATGTACCTCCCGGCGCTCGCGACGCATCCCCGCGCGGAGCTCCGCGGGATCGTCGGCGGCTCGCACCACGCGCAGACCCGCGAGCTCGCCGAGCGCTGGCGGATCCCGAACGCCTACGAGACGCTCGACCAGCTCCTCGACGCCGAGCCGCTCGACGCGCTCCTCGTCCTCACGCCGAACAAGACCCACCGGGCCGTCGCGCTCGCCGCCATCGAGCGGGGCCTCCACGTCCTCTGCGAGAAGCCGCTCGGGATGAGCGCCCGCGAGGCGCGGGAGCTCGCCGAGGCCGCCGAGCGCGCGGGCGTGACGACGATGGTCCCGTTCACCTACCGGTTCATGCCGACGAACCGTTACGTGAAGGAGCTCGTCGACGAGGGATGGCTCGGCCGCCCGCACCACCTGAACATGCGCTACTACACCGGCTACGGCCGCTCCGGCGAGTACCGCTGGCGCTTCGACGTCGGAGAGGCCGGGTCCGGCGTCGCCGGCGACCTCGGGGCGCACTGGGTCTACCTCGCGCGCTGGTGGTTCGGCGAGATCGTCGCGGTCACCGCCGTCTACCAGCACCTCGTCCCGCGCGCCCCCCGCCCGGACGGCGCCCCGTACGAGGTCGCCGACGACGCGGCGCACTTCCTCCTCGAGTTCGAGAGCGGCGCGACCGGCTCCCTCCACATGACGTCGCTCGCCTTCGAGCCCGGGCCGTTCGGCCAGCGCCACGAGATCGACCTCCACGGGTCGGACGGCTCGCTCCACGTCCTCAACGACTGGATCCGCACCCAGACGATCGTCGGGTCCCGCCCCGGGGAGGCCGAGACGCACGAGATCCCCGTCCCGGACCGCGTCTGGGCCGGCGCGCGTCGCGACGTCGTCCACGACACGTACCGCGACGTCTTCCGCACCCAGGAGCACATGCAGCGCGCCTTCGTCAGCGCGGTCGCCGAGGGGAGGCCGGCCTCCCCCGACTTCGCCGACGGGCTCGCCGTCCAGCGCGTCCTCGAGGCGGCGGACCGCTCCGCCCGTCAGGGGCGGCGCGTCGAGATCGCCGAGATCGTCGCCGACGGCGGCTGAGCCCGGCGCCGTCCCGCGTCAGCGCCCGGGCGAGGTCTCGCGGGGCCGGAGGTAGACGAACCAGTAGACGGCGGCGACGGCGAGCGCCCCGCCGATGATGTTCCCGATCGTCACCGGGACGAGGTTCGCGACGACCGCCTCCATCGTCACGGAGGCGTAGGCGGCGGGGTCGAGCCCCGTCGTCTCCCAGAAGGCGGCGGGCGCGAACGCGCGGATCGCGACCGCGACCGGGAGGAAGAACATGTTCGCGATCGAGTGCTCGAAGCCGGCCGCGACGAAGGCGGCGATCGGCGGGACGATCGCGAGGATCCGGTCCGTCGTCGTCCGTGCCGAGTACGTGAGCCAGACGGCGAGGCAGACGAGCCCGTTGCAGAGGATCCCGGCGGCGAGCGCCTCGACGAAGGGCCGGTCGATCTTCGCCTGGGCGGTCGCGAGCGCCGCCGAGCCGATCACCCCGTTGCCGTAGCGATACCAGCCGGCGGCGACGACGAGCGCGACCGTCCCGAGCGCCCCGACAAGGTTCCCCGCGAAGACGAGGAGCCAGTTGCGGAGGACGGCGACGGTCGCGATCCGCCGGCTCGCCCACGCGATGACGAGGAGGACGTTCCCGGTGAACAGCTCCGCACCCGCGACGATGACGAGGATGAGCCCGAGCGAGAACGTCACGCCGGCGATGAGCCGGGTGAGGCCGAACGGGAGCGTGATCCGGGTGACCGTCCCGTCGGCGCCGGTCATGACCATCGCGCCGGACGCGGTCGTCAGCGAGAAGACCGCGCCGAGCGAGATGAACGCGCCGGCGAGGACCGCGAGGACGAGGAGGGACGGGAGGTCCATCCCCGCCTTCCGCACGCCGACGTCGGCCGCCTTCCGGGCCATCTCCGCCGGGACGAGCGCGTCGAAGCTCGGGGCGGCGTCCTGCGGCGATCCCGTCATCGGGCGTCCTCCTCTCCGTGCTCGGGGGCCGCGGCCGGGAGGAGCGGGAGCCCCTCGTGCGGGGTCGTCCCCATCAGCCCGGCGCGGTGGTAGACGGCGATCTTCTCCCGGGTATCGGCGATGTCGAGGTTCCGCATCGTCAGCTGGCCGATCCGGTCCGCGGGGGTGAAGAAGACCTCGTCCCCCTTCTCCATCGTCAGCCGGTCCGGGTGGTACGTGAGGTTGGGGCTCGTCGTGTCGAGGATCGAGTAGTCGTTCCCGCGCCGGAGCTCCAGCGTCACCTCCCCGGTCACCGCCCGCGCGACCCATCGCTGCGCCGTCTCGCGGAGCATGAGCGCCTGCGGGTCGAACCACCGGCCCTGGTAGAGGAGCCGCCCGAGCCGGCGGCCGTTCGCGCGGTACTGCTCGATCGTGTCCTCGTTGTGGATCCCGGTGACGAGCCGTTCGTACGCGAGGAAGAGGAGCGCCATCCCGGGCGCCTCGTAGATCCCCCGGCTCTTCGCCTCGATGATCCGGTTCTCGATCTGGTCGCTCACGCCGAGGCCGTGGCGCCCGCCGATCGCGTTCGCCTCCTCGAAGAGCTCGAGGCGGGTCGCGTGGCTCCGCCCGTTCAGCGCGACCGGCTCCCCCTCCTCGAACCGGACGGCGACCCGCTCCGCCGCGACCGGCACCTCGGGCCGCCACGAGGCGACCCCCATGATCGGCTCGACGATCCCCACCCCCCGGTCGAGCCGCTCCAGGTCCTTCGCCTCGTGCGTCGCGCCGAGGATGTTCGAGTCGGTGGAGTAGGCCCGGTCGGCGCTCATCCGGTACTCGAGCCCCGCCCCCGCGAGATAGGCGGACATCTCGGCCCGGCCGCCGAGCTCGTCGATGAACGCCTGGTCGAGCCACGGCTTGTAGATGCGGAGATCGGGGTTCGCCAGCAGGCCGTACCGGTAGAACCGCTCGATGTCGTTGCCCTTGTAGGTGCTCCCGTCACCCCAGATGTCGACCCCGTCCTCCTGCATCGCGGCGACGAGCATCGTGCCCGTGACCGCGCGGCCGAGCGGGGTGGTGTTGAAGTAGGCGAGGCCGCCCGTCGTGATGTGGAAGGCGCCCGTCTGGATCGCGGCGATCCCCTCCGCGACGAGCTGGTGGCGGCACTCGATGAGACGGGCGAGTT
>JBJOLT010000033.1:0-19434 GCA_046045415.1 Chloroflexota bacterium
TCGCTTCGAGCGTGCCGACCGGCGCTTGTGTGCCGCGGGGCGCGCATGTGGCAGGGAACCGCGTGCCGACCGGCGCTTGTGTGCCGCGGGGCGCGCATGTGGCAGGGAACCGCGTGCCGACCGGCGCTTGTGTGCCGCGGGGCGCGCATGTGGCAGGGAAGCGGGACACCGCCCGCCGCGCAGCAGTCGCCCGCCGCGCGCCGCACAGCAGTCGCCGCCCGCGCGACCTGCCCGCCACGCTCCGCGCCACCCGACGCGGGCCATCCGCCGACACGCCGTCCGCCGCGACCGACACCGGACCGCCGATCTAGGTGCTTGCCACCGACCCGGCCCGTCGGTATCGTGCGATGGCGCCGACCCCCCGGGCGGCGCACCGCCGATTGCGCACGCCGACCGGTGGCGTGCGAGCCGGCAGGCGAGGAGACGGGACACTCATGGACTACTCCCGGCTTGATCCCCTCCGCCGAGCGGCGTCGCCGCTCCAGCTCGACGTCGTCGAGGCGTTCGTCCAGGGCCGCCTGTCGCGACGCGAGTTCATCCGGCGCGCGACCCTCCTCGGCCTCTCGGCCGGCGCGATCGGCACGATCGTCGCCGCCTGCTCGACGGCCGCGACCGAGGCGCCCACCGCGGCGCCGACCTCCGGCGGTGCGACCGCCGCTCCGACCGCGGCCCCGGCCGGCGGGACGATCCGCGCGGCCGTCCAGCGGCCGGTCGGCCTCGACCCGATCGCGATGCAGGACCTCGGCTCGTACGGGATCACCGCCCAGTCGTTCGAGTTCCTCTGCGCGCTCAGCGCCGGTGGGGACGACATCGCCCCCGGCCTCGCGACCGAGTGGAGCCCGAACGCGGACGCGAGCGTCTGGACCTTCAAGCTCCGCCAGGGCGTGAAGTGGCAGAGCGGCGGCGACTTCACCGCCGACGACGTCGTCGCGTCGATGGAGCGGCTCGTCACGGCCGGCAACGCCGGCCTGAAGGGCGTGCTCGCGCCGGGCGGGACGAAGGCGCTCGACCCGTTCACGGTCGAGTTCAACCTCGAGGGCCCGAACGGGAACTTCCCGTACCTCGTCTCCGTCTTCAACGCGCAGACGCTCATCACCCCCGCCGACTTCGTCGTCGGGACGACGCTCGACGCCCGCCCCGACGGGACCGGCGCGTGGAAGCTCGAGAGCTACGACCAGGGGGCCGGCGCCACCTTCGTCCGCAACCCGGACTGGTGGGGCGGGTCGACGCCGCTCGACGGCGTCGAGTGGTCGTTCTACGACAAGGTCTCCGACATGGTCGCCTCGTATCAGGGCCAGGTCGTCGACGCGATCGTCCAGTTCAGCGTCCTCGACGGGAGCGCCCTCTTCGACGACCCGAGCTTCAACGTCATCGCGACGCGCACCGCGACCCACCGCCAGATCTGGATGCGGGTCGACAAGGGGACCTTCAAGGACAAGCGGGTCCGCCAGGCGCTCGCGCTCACCTTCGATCGCGACGCGATGGTCGAGAAGCTGTTCAAGGGTCGGGCGGACGTCGGGAACGATCACGTGATCGCCCCGATCTACCCGTACTACGACGACAGCATCGCGCAGCGGGTCCGGGACGTCGAGAAGGCGAAGGCGCTCCTCGCGGAGGCCGGCACGCCGAACCCCGAGGCGGTCCTCCACATCGGCGAGATGCAGGAGATCCCCGAGCTCGCGGTCCTCGTCCAGAGCCAGGCCGCCGAGGCGGGCTTCAAGATCACGATCGAGAAGGAGTCGCTCGACACCTTCTACGGCGCGCAGTGGTGCCCGCCCGCGGACGCGGACTGGAACCCCACCGACCCGCCGTGCGTCAACGCCGCCGAGTTCGGCGTCGTGGACTACGGCCACCGCGCCACCCCGGACGTCTACCTCAACGCGGCGCTCTCCACGAAGGGGATCTGGAACTCGTCGCAGTTCTTCAACGCGGAGTTCGACGCGGCGTTCAAGGAGTTCCAGGCCGCGGTCGGCGTCGACGCCCAGAAGGCGGCGTGCAAGAAGATCGAGACGGTCCTCAACGACGAGGTGCCGATCGGCGTCCCGTACTTCTACAACTACCTCGGCGGCACCTCGAAGGAGTTCGAGGGGACCTTCTCGAGCGCCCTCGGGCAGATGGTCTTCTCCAACACCTCGAAGGTCGGCTGACCCCAGGCACCCCGACGCGCGGGAGGGGCTCCGCCTCTCCCGCGCGTTCCTGTCTCCGGAGCGGTTCGCGATGGCCAGGTTCGTCGTCCGGCGCCTCGTGCTCTCCCTCGTCACCCTCTGGCTGCTCGCGACCGTCGTCTTCGTCATCACGAACGTCCTCCCGACGAACATCGGGCGGACGATCCTCGGCCCGTTCGCCCCGCAGGAGACCGTCGACGCGTTCAACGAGCGGATCGGCGCGAACGACCCGATCCTCGAGCAGTACGGCCGGGCGATGGTCCGGCTCGTCACCCTCGACTTCGGCGAGTCCTACCAGTCGGGCGCCCCGGTCGTCGAGCGGCTCGGGCCCGCGATGCTCAACTCGGCGAAGCTCGCCGCGCTCGCGCTCCTCCTCACGATCCCCATCAGCGTCCTCGCCGGCGTGATCGCCGGCCGGCGCCGCGGCTCGCTCGTCGATCGGGCGGTCGTCCTCCTCGGCGTCAGCCTCTCGTCCGTCCCCGAGTTCGTCACCGGGACGATCCTCGTCGTCATCGTCGGGATCCAGCTCCAGCTCCTCCCCGTCGTCGCGATGCCGCCGCGCGGATCGACCCCCGACGCGCTGACGCAGCTCCGCTACCTCCTCCTCCCCGCGCTCGCGATGGCGATCGTCTACTTCGGCTACATCGCGCGGATGGCGCGCGCCGGGACGATCGAGGTCCTCGATTCCGACTTCACCCGGACCGCCGTGATGAAGGGGCTGACGACGGCGCAGGTGATGCGCCGCCACGTCCTCCGGAACGCCCTCGTCCCGACGGTCGCCGTCATCGGCGTCCAGATCGGCTACCTCTTCGGCGGGATCATCGCGGTCGAGCGGATCTTCAGCTACAACGGGATGGGGAACCTCATGCTCCTCGCGGCGCAGCGGAAGGACATCCCGGTCCTCACCGCGGGGGCGATCGTCGTCGGGATCGTCTACATGGTCGCGACGCTCCTCGCCGACTTCGTCATGGCGTGGATGAACCCGCGGATCCGCCTCGGGGCGGGCCGCTGATGGCCGCCACCGTGCCGGCGCTCGATGCGGGCGCGGCCGCCGCAGCCGAGCGCGCCCGTGCCCGGCGCGAGTTCTGGGTCTCGCTCGTCCGCAAGCCGGGCTTCCTCGTCGGCGTCGGGATCCTCGCGTTCTGGGGGATCTGCGCGGTGCTCGGCGAGCGGATCACCCCGTACGACCCGTTCAACTACTTCGCGGACGGCCACCTCCCGCCCGGTCCGGAGCATCTCTTCGGGACCGACCGGCTCGGCCGGGACGTCCTCTCGCGGCTCATGGTCGGCGCGCGCGACATCCTCGTCGTGGCGCCGGCGGCCGCGCTCCTCGGCGTCGTCGCCGGGACGCTGCTCGGGCTCGTCATGGGCTACTACCGCGGGATCGTCGACGAGGTGCTCAGCCGGGTGGTCGAGGCGTTCCTCTCCCTCCCGCTCATCATGGTCGCGCTCCTCGCACTCGTCCTCTTCGGGACCTCGACGATCGTCGTCGTCCTCGTCGTCGGGACGCTCTTCACGCCGATCGTCTCGCGGACCGTCCGCTCCGCCGTCATGGTCGAGCGCGACCTCGACTACGTCACCGCCGCGAAGCTCCGCGGCGAGAGCGGGCCGTACATCATGGTCCGCGAGATCCTCCCGAACATCCTCGGGCCGATCGTCGTCGAGCTGACCGTCCGCTTCGGCTACGCGATCTTCACGCTCGCCACCCTCTCGTTCCTCGGCGTGGGGCTCCAGCCCCCCTCGCCCGACTGGGGGCTCTCCGTGAGCGAGGAGTACGCGAAGATGATCTCCGGCGTCTGGTGGACGACGCTCTTCCCGGCGCTCGCGATCGCGGTGACGATCACGGGGATCAACCTGATCGCGGACGCGCTCCAGTCGGCGATGCGCGAATGACGACCCCGACGCTCCCCGCCCCGGGCGCCGCCCCCGGTCCGGCCGCCGGCGCCGATGCGCTCGCGGTGGAGGACCTCGAGCTCTCGTACCTCGTCCGGGGGATCGCCCGTCCGGTCCTCCGCGGCGTCTCCTTCCGCGTCGCGCCCGGCGAGTCGTACGGCCTCGTCGGCGAGTCGGGGTGCGGCAAGTCGACGACGGCGTACGCGGCGGTCCGCTATCTCCCGCGGAACGCGCGCATCACGAACGGGAGGATCCTCGTCGGCGGGGACGACATCGTCGGGATGAGCGACGACGAGGTCCGCCGCTTCCGGCTCCACCACGTCTCGATGGTCTACCAGGACCCCGGGGCCGCCCTCAACCCGTCGGTCAAGGTGGGGCCGCAGCTCGCCGAGGCGTACGAGATCCTCGGGAAGGGTGGGCGGGAGGCCCGCGACGCGGCACTCGCCGCGATGGAGCGGGTGAAGATCGCCGACCCCGCACGCGTCTACGACCGCTACCCGCACCAGCTCTCCGGCGGGATGCAGCAGCGGATCGTCATCGCGATGGCGCTCGCGTGCGACCCGCAGCTCCTCGTGCTCGACGAGCCGACGACGGGGCTCGATGCGACGGTCGAGGCGAGCGTCCTCGACCTCGTCCGGACCCTCACCGCCGAGACGAACGCCGCCGTCCTGATGATCTCCCACAACCTCGGCGTCATCCGCTCGATGTGCGACCGCGTCGGCGTCATGTACGCCGGCCGGATCGTCGAGGAGGGGACGGCCGCGCGGGTCTTCGAGGCGCCGCGCCATCCCTACACCGCCGCGCTCCTCCAGTCGCTCCCGCGCCACGGCGCCCGCAAGGCGGACCGGCCCCTCGCGACGATCGCGGGCTCGCTCCCGCAGATCGGCGCGGACCTCCCGACGTGCGTCTACGTCGACCGCTGCCCGCTCGCGAGCGACCGGTGCCGGACCGAGGTCCCGCCGATCGTCGAGGTGCCGGGTGGCGGCTGGACCCGCTGCCATCACAGCGAGCGGATCGGGGAGCTCGCGGAGGCGGCGTACGCGGGGAGCGGCCGGGCGACCCAGCACGGCGAGGAGACCCTCCAGCTCACCGCGGTCTCGAAGACCTTCCACCAGCACGGCCACCACGTCCCCGCCCTCGTCAAGGTGGACCTCGCGCTCCGCGACGGCGAGACGCTCGGCCTCGTCGGGGAGAGCGGCTCCGGCAAGTCGACCCTGGCGAAGGCGATCCTCGGGATCGAGGACCCGGACGCCGGGAGCCGGATCGAGCTGGACCACCACGAGCTCGCCCCGACGGCGACGAAGCGCGGGCGCGCCGACCTCCGCTCGATCCAGATCGTCTTCCAGAACCCGGACTCGGCGCTCAACCGGGGCTGGAGCGTCCGCCAGATCCTCCGTCGCTCGGTGGAGAAGCTCGCCGGGATCCGCGGCGACGAGGTGGACCGGCGGGTCGATGCGCTCGCGACGGCGCTCCGGCTCAGCCCCCGCCACCTCGACCTGAAGCCGCGCCAGCTCTCCGGCGGCCTGAAGCAGCGGGTCGCGATCGCCCGGGCCTTCGCCGGCGACCCGGAGATCGTCGTCGCCGACGAGCCGACGAGCGCGCTCGACGTGTCGGTCCAGGCGGCGATCCTCAACGTCCTCTCCGATCTCCAGGCGGAGAAGCGGACGAGCTACCTCCTCATCTCGCACGATCTCGGGGTCGTCCGCTACCTCGCCGACCGGATCGCGGTGATGTACCTCGGGCGGATCATGGAGGTCGGCGACGCGGAGCGGGTCTTCGGCGGCCCGAACCACCCGTACACCGAGGCGCTCCTCTCCGCCGTCCCGTCGGTCGACGGCGAGAAGAAGGCGCGGATCCGGCTCGAGGGGGAGATCCCGAGCCCGGCGAACCCGCCCTCCGGCTGCGTCTTCCAGACACGCTGTCCGCGCCGGATCGCGGGGACCTGCGACGTCACCGAGCCGCCGCTCGTCGAGGTGGAGCCCGGCCACCGGATGGCCTGCCACATCCCGCTCGACGAGCTTCGCCGGGTCCAGGCGGAGGCACGCCGGAGCGAGGCGACGATCACCGTCCCCGCGAACGAGTAGCGCCGCCGGCCCCACCCGCTCCCCCTCGGCCGCCTGTCAGACAGCGGGTACTACCTGTAGGACAGTACGAAAGCGTCGGTAGGCAGAGCGGCAATATCCGCCTAGTCTCCTCGGTGCACGTCCGGTCGGAGGGATGTCCGGACGGCCAGCGATCCGAGGAGAGGGATGCCGGAGCGCATCGCGACCGCACGAAGGGTCACCCGCAGCGCGTTCGTCGCGCTTGCCGTCGTCTCGCTCCTCGGCTCGTCCGCGCCACCCGTCGCGGCGAGTGACGCCTCGAACGCCTTCATCGCGATCCGCGCGACCACCGTCTGGCCGGTCGCCGGCGGGACCCGCGACGCGATCACCTCGACCTTCGGTCCCCGGATCAAGGTCTCGTCCGGCGGCTACGACTGGCATCGCGGGATCGACCTCCACGCCGTCGAAGGGACGCCGATCGTCGCCCCCACCGACGGCACCCTCTTCGGGATCCGCGACTACCCCGACGGCGGGCTCACGGTGATCCTCCGCCACCGGTTCGCGAGCCCGACGCTCTTCAAGGGGAAGCTCCTCACGGATTACTACACCTTCTACATGCACCTCTCGGCGATCGCGCCCGATCTCGTCGCGGCCGCGGCGAGCGGCGCGACCCCCGACGTCCCGCGCGGGACGACGATCGGTGCCGCCGGTCACACCGGATCCGCGGTCGACGACCATCTCCATCTCGAGCTCCGGCTCGGGACGCCGTACTCGCTCGAGTGGCAGCTCGCGAACCCGACCTCCCGGTACGGGGCGAACGCGTTCGGCTTCGACCCCCACGTCCACCCGCTCCTCCTCTTCGCCCCGTCGGGCGCACACGGGATGAGCCTCTCGCTCGCCCGGGCCGTCTCGAAGACCGCGGACGGCCGGGTCACCTTCTCGGCGAACGACGACGAGCCCCTCCTCGACCGCCTCACCGTCGAGATCCGTCGCCGGTCCGACGGCCGGCTCATGGCGAGCCATCTCCTCGATCTCGACGAGCGGCTCGGCTTCGACCCCACCTCGACCGCGGCGCTCGACACGCCGGACACGACGCGGCCGTACCTCGCGCCGCTCCCGTTCGGGACCCGCTCCCCGTACCAGACCGAGCTCGTCATCCCGCGGAGCTGGGCCGCGAGCTGGACCGGGACGAAGTTCCGGACGACGGTCGTCGCGACCGACATCTGGGACCGCACGACCTCGGTCGCGTGGTAGGGGAGGCCCGGATGCGCTCGTCCCGTCGCTTCGTCGCGGTCGCCGCGACGCTCCTGCTCGTCGGGAGCGGCACCCTCCTCGCCGCCCCTGCCGCGACGCCCGCCCGCGCGGCATCGCTCCCGCCGCTCCCCGCCGCCTGGCCGGCGAGCGCCTTCGAGCTCGGGATCACGAGCCACCCAGGCGAGGCGGCCGGCCAGCGTGCCTCCGCCCCGTTCCGCTTCCGCTACCAGTACCTCGCGGGCGGCGTGAACACCGGGAACGGCTGGGCCACCTGGAACGCCGACGGGACCTTCGTCTCGCGCTACATCGCGGAGTCGACCGCTGCGGGGATGGTCTCCGTCTTCCCCTACTACCAGCTCCTCCAGTCGAACCCGCAGACCGGGCTCGGCGAGGCGGCGCAGGACCTCGCCCACCTCGACGACCCGGCGCTGATGACCGCCTACTGGGCCGACGTCCGGCTCTTCTTCACGCGGGCCGCCGGGAGCGCCCCGGTGATCCTCCACGTCGAGCCGGACCTCTGGGGCTACGTCCAGCAGGCGTCCGGGAGCGCGAACGACGCCGCGGCCGTCCGGGCCCGCGTCGGCTCCCTCGGGATCGCGGACCTCGCGGGGCTCCCCGACACGGTCGCCGGCTTCGCGGCCGCCTTCCGCCGCCTCCGGGACACGCTCGCGCCGAACGTCCTCCTCGCCTACCACCTCTCCGACTGGGGGACCGGCGTCGACCTCCACCTCGCCGCGACGACCGATGCGCAGACCGACGCGCTCGCCGCGAAGGCCGCTGCCTTCTACCGGAGCATCGGGACGCCGTTCGACGTGACGTTCGCCGACATCGCCGACCGCGACGCGGGCTTCAAGCAGCTCGTCTACGGCGACGGCGGGCGGAGCTGGTGGGGACCGGCCGACTTCACCCGCTACGCGCGCTTCTACGCGGGCTACGGCGCGGGGACGGGCCAGCGGACCGTCGTCTGGCAGATCCCGCTCGGGAACACGCTCATGCGCGCGATGAACGACACGTGGGGCCACTACCGGGACAACCGGGCGGAGTGGTGGCTCGAGGACGCCACGAACGGGAACCTCGCGCTCTGGCGCGACGCCGGCGTCCTCGCGCTCCTCTTCGGCGGTGGCGCGACGGGGACGACGTGCGCCTGCGACGTCCAGCGCGACGGGGTGACCGATCCGCCCTCGAGCGGGACGAACGTCCGGGCGAGCCTCTCGGCCGACGACGACGGCGGGTACTTCCGCGACCGAGCCGCCGCGTACTACCGCGGCGGAGCGCTCCCGCTCGTCCCGGGCGGCGGACCCACGCCGACCCCGACCCCGACCCTCACGCCGACGCCGACGCCGACGCCGACGCCGACGCCCACGCCGGCCCCGACCGCGACTCCCACCCCCACCGCGACGCCCGCGCTCACGTGGACGACGAGCGCGAGCGTCAGCCCCGGCAAGGTCGCCGCCGGGTCGACGACGCCGGTCGTCGTCACCGTCTCCGTGCGGGCCTCTGCCGGCACGAACGCCCTCGTCGACGTCGAGCTCTACGACCCGAAGGGCCGGAAGGTCCGCCAGGCCTACTGGGACGCACAGGCGTTCGCCGCGGGGGCGACGCGGACCTTCTCGGTCGCGTGGAGCGCCCCGGCGACGCCGACGGGCACCTACCGGGTGAAGGTCGGCATCTTCGGCCCGGGGTGGGGGACGATGCTCGCCTGGAACGACGCCGCCGCAGCCCTCTCGGTCACGAAGCGCTAGGCGACGCGGCGGACGACGATCCGCACGTCGAGCCGGCGCCGGTCGGCACTGGCGCAGGCCGCACCGCGATGCGATGGTCGACGGCGACGGGGGGCTGTGACGCGCGGCGCCCATGACGGCCGCCTCCGCCGCGCCGAGCCACTGGCGAGACCGACCCGCCCACCATGGGAGGTGGGTCATGAACGCGCGTCGGCTCGGGACGGCGATCGTCTCGCTCGTCCTCATCCTCGGGACCGCACCGCCCGCGGCGGCGGCGACCGGGTCGCTCACGATCACCCTCGCGGTCACGGGCTACGCGCCCGGCACCCCGACCGTCCCGTTCGGCCTCTTCTGCGACGGCCAACCCGATCGGCAGCTCTTCCTCGACCCGGGTGGGTCGACGAACCTGACGGTCGAGGCGACGGACTGCCATGTCGGCGACATCGGCGGCGACGCCGGCGATCTCGCATGGTGGGGGGAGATGGATCTCCCCGTCGTATCCGTCCCGGCCGGCGGGAGCGCGACGCTGGCGATCGTCCTCGAGCGCGTCTACAACGGCGAGGACCCGCAGTGGGACGCCTTCTTCCAGCCGTCGCTCTCGGCCTTCACGATCGACCGCATCGAGCTGAACCGGTCCGGTGGCCTCCGCGTCTTCGGGACGCTCTTCTGCCCGGCGGTCGAAGGGACGCCGTTCGAGGGCGACAACTACCTCGGGATGGAGATGCGTCTCACCCAGTACGTGGGCCGGAAGACCGCGGTCCACGCCACCTGGAGCAGCGATATCGCCGTCCGCTGCTTCGATCCCGCGACACCCGGGACGCCGGTCCCGTGGACGACGATCAGCAGCGCGAGCACGCTCCCGGGGATGGAGTGGTGGATCTACGGGACCGACGGCCGGTTCGCATCCGGCGACGTCCTCATCGAGGCCGGCGTCAGTCTCGGCTCCTATGTCGCCACCTGGTGGGACGAGGGGAGCGACACGTACGCGGCGACCTGCTCCACCGACTGGCGGGAGGACGGCTTCTATGACGCGAACGGCGATGGCTTCTGCGCCTACTACACCGACAGCGGCGCCCGGGCGCAGCAGACCGTGAAGACCGACGGGGCGAGGACCGGCGGCGGCAAGCGCCGCTGATCGCGCGGACGCGGGTACCATCCGGAGGCCCGCCAGAGCCCCGGAGGTACCCCGTCATGCGTTCCAGGTCTCCCCTCCTTCTCGTCGGCACGATCGCCGTCATCGCACTCGGTGCGCTCGGGATCGCCGGTCTTCTCGGCCGCTCGAACCCCGCGCCGGTCTCCCCGGTCGCGTCGTCGGCCGCGAGCCCCGCGGCGAGTCCCGCGGCCAGCCCCGGAGAGAGCGCCGACGGCGGTGCCGCGACCACCGAGCCCGCGAGCCCGCCCGCGTCCGCCGCGGACGGATCGGTCGACGGCGCCTGGCGGGTCGACCCGTCGCTCGGCTCGGCCGACGACTGGAGCGCCTCCTTCGTCGGCTACCGCGTGAAGGAGGAGCTCGCCTCGGTCGGCGCGATCGAGGCGGTCGGCCGGACGACCGCGGTGGACGGGAGCCTCGAGGTCGCCGGATCGACGGTCACCGCCGCCTCCTTCACGGCCGACCTCTCGACGCTCCGGAGCGACGAGCCGCGGCGCGACGGCCAGATGGGGACCCAGGGGCTCGAGACCGACACCTACCCGACGGGGACCTTCGTCCTCACGAGCCCGATCGAGCTCGGGAGCGTCCCGGCGGTCGGGTCGTCGGTCGTCGCCGACGCGACCGGCGACCTGACGCTCCATGGCGTGACGAGGTCGGTCACGATCCCGCTCACCGCCACCCGTGCCGCGGACGAGATCGAGGTGACCGGCTCGCTCGTCATCCGCTGGGGGGACTTCGGGATGGCGAAGCCGCGATCGTTCGTCGTCATCTCGCTCGCGGACGAGCTGAAGATCGAGCTCCGCCTCCGCTTCACCCGGGGGTAGGCCGGGGGCGTCGGGCGCCGATCCCCTGACCGGGCGTCAGCCGCCGCGGGCGCGCCTGATCTCGGCCGAGACCGCGGGGAGGACCTCGAAGAGGTCGCCGACGACCGCGTAGTCCGCGTTCGTCATGATCGGCGCCTCCGGGTCCTTGTTCACGGCGAGGATCTTCTTCGCACCCTTCGCGCCGGCCATGTGCTGCGTCGCGCCGCTCACGCCTGCGGCGATGTAGATCTGCGGCGCGATCTTCGTGCCGGTCTGGCCGACCTGGTCGGTGTGCGGCCGCCAGCCGGCGATCGTCACGGCGCGCGAGCAGCCGACGGCCCCGCCGAGGAGCCCGGCGAGCTCCTCGACCGGCGCGAAGCCCTCGGGCGAGCCGACGCCGCGGCCGCCGGTGACGACGACCTTCGCGTCGGCGAGCGAGACCCCGCCGCCGGCCGCCGCGACCCGGTCCTTCACGACGACGACGAGATCCGCCGGGTCGAGGGTCGGGGAGAGCCGCGCGACCGTCCCGGCGGCGCCCGCGGGCTCAGCCTGGATCGCGTGGGGGGCGACCGTGAGGATCGCCCGGCGGCTCGGGCGGAGGAGCGCCTCCTCGAGGAGGCTCCCGCCCCAGCGGACCCGGGTGACCGCGATCGGGTCGCCGGCCGTCGCCGTCGTGCAGTTCGCCGCGAGCGGCTCGCCGAGCCGGGCGGCGACGCGCGCGAGGACGTCGTTCCCCGTCTCGGTGCCCGGCGCGAGGATGAAGCCGGCGTCGAGCGATCCTGCGAGATCGGCGAGGATGCGCGCCCAGGCATCCGGTGCGTAGGCGGCGAGCTGCGGCCCGTCCGCGACGTGGACCGTCGCGGCACCGTATCCCCCGAGCCCGGCGGCGACCGCGGCGGCGTCGGGGCCGATCGCGACCGCGTCGACCGTCCCGGCGAGCCGGCGGGCGAGCGTCATGGCCTGGAGCGAGGGCTCGTCGGCCGCGCCGTCGAGCCCGGTGACGAGGACGATCGCGCGGCTCATGCGAGGACCCCCAGCTCCTTCAGGACCTCGACGACGCGCGGTGCCGCAGCCGGCCCTTGCCCGAGGACCTCCGCCTGCTTCCGGGCGCCGGACGGGACGGCGAGGCGGACCTTCTCGAGCCGCTGCGCCGGCCGGGACGGAGCGACGACCTCGACCGGCTTCGAGCGGGCGCGGAGGCGGCCGGGGACCGAGGGATAGCGCGGGAGGTTCAGCCCCTCGAGCGTCGTGACGACCGCGGGGAGCGGCAGCTCGTAGACGTCGCGGCCCGACTTCGTCGCCTGTTCCACCCGGACGGTCGTGCCGCTCACCGCGAGGCCCTTGGCGCCGCGGACCGCGGGCCGCCCGAGCGCGTGCGCGACGCGGAGCCCGACCTGGTAGCCGCCGGAGTCCGCCGCCTCGTTCCCGAAGAGGACGAGGTCGAACGGCCCGGACGCCGTCTCGTCGGCACGGATCGCCTCGGCGATCGCCGCCGCGGTCCCCTCGGGATCCCACTCCTCGGCGTCGGTCTCGAGGTGGATCGCCCGGTCGATCCCGAGCGACATCGCGTCGCGGAGCTGGGCGACCGCGTCGGCCGGCCCGAGCGTGAGGACGACCGATTCGCCGCCGTTCGCCTCGATCAGCCGGACCGCCTCCTCGACCGCGCACTCCTCGTGCGGCCCGATCGTGAAGCCGAGATGGCTCGTCTCGAGGGACAGCCCGTCGGCGGCGAGGGACATCTTCCCGCCGGTGAGCGGGACCCGCTTGATGCAGACGAGGATCCTCATCGCCGTCCTCCGCTACGCCCGGACCCGGGCGTTCTCGGGGTCGAAGATCGGGCGGGAGCCCACGACCGCGACCGTCACCGGGTAGCGCTCGCCCATGTACTCGACGAAGAGCCGCTTCCCCTCCACCGCGTGCTCCGGCGGGAGGTACGCCATGAGGAGGTACTTCCCGACCGACGGACCCATCCCCGCGCTCGTCACGTACGAGCGGCGCCCGTGGGCGTCGGTGATCGGCGTCCCGTCCTGGAGGACGATCGGCTCGCGGCCGAGCGGGTAGCGCTTGATCCCCGCCTTCGACGTGTGGTCGTCCACCGTGAGCGTGCACATGAGCGTCGCCGGCTTCCCCGCGGCCTGCTTCAGGTACGCGGCCTTCCCGATGAAGTCCGCGTCCTTCACCTTCGGCGGCTGCATCCCCGCCTCGACGACGTCGTACTCGGTCTCGAGCTCGGCGCCGTGGGCGCGGAAGCACTTCTCCAGCCGGCCGGTCCCGACGTAGACGGCGATGCCGCACGGGGTCAGACCCTCGGGCCTCCCGGCCTCCAGGATCGCCGTGTAGAGGCGCTCGCCCTGCTCCATCGGGACGTAGAGCTCCCAGCCGAGCTCGCCGACGTAGCTGATCCGGCTCGCGAGGACGACCTGCGACCCGATCTCGATGTTCCGGCAGGTCCCGAACTTGAACCCCTCGTGCGAGAGGTCGGCGCGGGTCAGCTTCCCGAGGATCGTCCGCGCCTTCGGCCCCCAGATCCCGACCGTCGTCCACGCCGTCGTCTGGTCCACCGCCGCCGCGTCGGCCGGGAGGTGATCGCGGAACCACTTCAGGTCCGCCATCCCGTGACCGGCGCCGGTGACGACGCGGAAGACGTCGTCCGCGAGGCGCATGATCGTCAGGTCGCTCTTGAAGCCGCCACCCGGGGCGAGGACCGGCGTGTAGACGACCCGGCCGATCGGGACGTCCATCTGGCGCATCGCGACCTTCTGGACGCCGGCGAGGGCGCCCGGGCCGACGATGTCGAAGATGACGAACGAGCTGAGGTCGAAGATGCCCGCGTTCTCGCGCATCGCGAGGTGCTCGGCGTTGATGATCGGCGACCACCAGCGGCGATCCCACTCGTGCTCGCGGTCCTCGACCCCGTACTTCTTGACGAGCGGGGCGTTCGACTCGAACCACTGCGCCCGCTCCCAGCCGGCCATCTCGTAGAAGACCGCCCCGAGCGACTTCTCGACCTCGTACATCGGCGTCTTACGGAGCGGCCGGTCCGAGGCGTACTGCTCCGCCGGATGGACGATGCCGTACGTCTTCGGGAAGGACTCGAAGGCGCGTGCCTTCGTGTGGGCGCGGGTCTTCTGGTGCGGGTGGAACCGCGCGATGTCGGAGCTGTGGAGGTCGATGTGCGACTCGCCGGTCACCATCCACTCGGCGACGCACTGGCCGACGGCCGGCCCCTCCTTCACCCAGACCGCGGCGGCGGACCAGAGGCCCTTCACCTCCGGGGTCTCGCCGAGGACCGGCATCCCGTCGGGCGTGAGCGAGATGAGGCCGTTGCAGGCGTACTTCTGACCGACGCGCTCGTCGCCGAGGATCTCCGGGAAGAGCTCGAGCGCGTCCTCGAGCTGCGGATCGAAGTCCTCCTGGGTGAACGGGAACTCCGTCGGGGAGAGGACCGCCTTCTCGACCGACGGGATCTCCTCCGGGTCGTGAAGGATCGAGCGGTGCGCGTACGAGCCGACCTCGAAGCCGATCCCGTCCTGGCGCTCGTACATGAACGTGTCCATGTCGCGGACGATCGGGTACTCGATCGCCTTCGTCGCCTTCTCGAACAGCGGGACCGGGCCGTAGTCGGCCATCTGGTGGACGACCGGGGTGAGCGGGATGAAGGCGCCGGCCATCTCGGCGACCTGGGCGGCCCAGACGCCGCACGCGATGACGACGTGCTCCGCCTCGATCGTGCCGCGGGTCGTGTGGACCGCCCGGACGCGGCCCCGCTGGATGTCGAACCCGGTCACCTCGGTGTTCGCGAAGCTCTGGAGCGCCCCCATCTCCTGGGCCTTCTCGCGGCAGAGCGTCCCGAAGCGGAGCGAGTCGCAGACGCCGACGTTCGGGTTGTAGAAGCCGCCGAGGAGGATCTTCTCGTTGATGAAGGGGACGAGCTCCTTGATCTCCGCCGGGGTGACGAGGCGGGAGCCGTCGACCCCCCACGACTTCGACGACGCCATCCGGCGGCGGAGCTCCTCCATCCGCTCCTCGGTCCGCGCGACCTCGACGCCGCCGCACGCCGTGTAGACGCCCCAGTCGGCGTACTGCTTCGCGCTCTCGTTCGTGAGCGCGGCCATCTCCTTGTTGTGGTCGACGAGGAAGAGGAAGTTCGAGGCGTGGCCGGTGGAGCCGCCCGGGTTGGGGAGCGGCCCCTTGTCGATCTGGACGATCTCCTTCCAGCCGAGCCTCGCCAGGTGGTAGACGAGGCTGTTGCCGACGATCCCGGCCCCGATGACGACGACCTTGGCTCGGCTCGGGAGGTTGCTCATGGCTCAGGAGGCTCCTGTCGGCTCGGTGGGGCGATGGGACCCCGGCTGCGGACGGTCCCCGAATAGTACCCACGCGGGCCGCGGACGGGTCGGAGTCCCGCGGCTCATCTCCCCGCAGCCGGACTCCCCGCAGCCCGCTTCCCCGCGTCTAGCCCTTCAGCGCCCCCGCCATCATCCCGCGGAGGAAGTAGCGCCCGAGCGCGAGGTAGACGACGACCGTCGGGAGCGCGGCGAGGAGCGCAGCCGCCATCTGGACGTTCCACTGGACGATCTGGCTCCCGGAGATGTTGTTCAGCGCGACCGTCACCGGCCACGAGAGCGGCCCGGTGAGGACGACGGCGAAGAGGAAGTCGTTCCAGATCGCGGTGAACTGCCAGATGAGGACGACGACGAAGCCGGGCGCCGAGAGCGGCAGGAAGACCCACCGGTAGACCGAGGGCATCGACGCGCCGTCGATCCGGGCCGCCTCCACCAGCTCGTACGGGATCTGCGCGTAGTAGTTCCGGAACGTGAGCGTCGTGATCGGGATCCCGTAGATCACGTGGACGAGGACGAGGCCCCAGATCGAGCCGTAGAGCCCGAGCGTCTTCGTCACCTGGACGAGCGGGATGAGGATCGCCTGGTACGGGATGAACATCCCGAAGAGGATGAGCACGAAGAGGAGGTTCGCCCCGCGGAAGCGCCAGCGGGAGAGGATGAACCCGTTCACCGACCCGACGATCGCGGAGATGATCGCCCCCGGGACGACGAGGAAGAGGCTGTTCAACAGGTTCGGGGCGAGCTTCTCCCACGCGGTCCCGAAGGCGGAGAAGTCGAGCGTCGACGGGAGCGCCCACATCGTCTGGAGGCTCACCTCGGCGAACGGCTTGAAGCCGGTGACGAGGACGACGTAGAGCGGGAGGAGGAAGAAGCCCGCGAAGAAGACGAGCGGGAGGTAGACGAGGAGGATCCGGACGAGCCGGTGGCCGAGCCCCTTCGGCGCCGGGGCAGTGGGGGCCTTCGAGCGGACGAGGAGGTCCGACGCGGCGCTCACGACCGGCTCTCCGAGCGGAGCGTGCTCCAGAGGTACGGGACGAGGACGACGGCGACGCTGAGGAAGATGAGGATCGCGATCGCGGCACCCCGGCCGTAGTCGTTCGCGTCGAACGTCGTCTGCCACATGTTGATCGCCGGGACGTCGAGCTGGATCTGCTTGCCGGCGACGGAGATGATCAGGTCGAAGACCTTGAGCGAGATGTGGCCAAGGATGACGACCGCCGTGAGCGTCACCGGCTTGAGGAGCGGCAGGATCACGTAGCGGTAGACCTGGAGGCCGGACGCCCCGTCGACCCGCGCCGCCTCCTTCACCTCGTCGGAGATCCCGCGGAGGCCCGCGAGGAAGATCGCCATCGTGTAGCCGCTCATCTGCCAGACGGCGGGGAGCGCGATCGCCGCGATCCCGACGCCCGGCGTGTTGAACCACTGGTTCTGGAGGAAGCCGAGCCCGAAGGCGTCGAAGAGGAGGTTGAGGCCGCTCGTCCGGTCGCCGCTCGCCGAGTTCATCAGCCAGCGCCAGACGACGCCGGTGACGATGAAGCTCACCGCCATCGGGAAGAGGTAGACCGTGCGGAAGAACGCCTCGGCCCGGATCCGCTGGTCGAGGAGGATCGCGAGGAGGAGGCCGAGGACGACGGCGCCGCCGACGAAGGGGACCGTGAAGAGCGCCGTGTTGACGATGTCGATCTGGAACCGGCGGTCCGCGAAGAGCGCGGCGTAGTTCGCGAAGCCGACGAAGTCCCAGATCGGGGTCAGGCCCTTCCACGAGGTCGTCGAGACCCGGAGGGTCCAGCCGATGAAGCCGTAGACGAAGACGAGGATGGCGATGAGGGAAGGCGCGAGGATCAGGACCGGAGCGGCGCGCCCGATCCCGTGCCGGAGACCCTGCATCCGCTCCTCCCTGCCGATGGGACTCGCGAGAGTGTAGAACGCAGCGAGGCCGCCGGGGGCTCGCGCCCGCCGACGGCCTCGCCGTCGCTCATCCGGGAGCCGTCAGGCCCCGGATGCCGGGATCACTTCGGGCCGTCGCTCGCGAACGCCGCGACGAGAGCGGCCTGGAAGGCCGCCGCGTCCTTGTCCGTGAGGAAGAGACCGATCGCGTCGTTGATCTTGTTCTTGAACGGATCCGCCGCGACGGTGCCGTGGGTGAGGGACCCGACGATCGTGTCCACCGCCCAGTCGTCGATCGCGGTCTTCAGGTACGCGTTGAAGAGGTTCGGGTCGCAGTCGGTCCGGGCGCAGATCGAGCCCTTGACCGGGTTGAAGGCCTCCTGGCCCTCCTTCGAGCCCGCGACCGTGAGCCACGCCTTCGCGCTCTCGACGTTCGGCGCGCCCTTCGGGAGCGTGAACGAGTCGGAGAGGAACTGGAAGACGCCGTCCGTGCCCGGGACCGGCGCCCAGCCGTAGCCCTCGCCCGGGACGAGCCCGAGGTTGCCGCCCTCGGTCGTGCCCGAGAAGTAGCCGTCGGCCCAGTCGCCCATGATGTTCATCGCCGCGGCCCCGTCGGCCACGAGCTTCGACGCGTCCTGCCACGAGAGGCTCGTCGCGTCGCTGTTCGTGTACTCGAGGACCCGCCGGTAGTTGTCGATCGCCTTCGCGACGTCGGCGCTGCCCCAGTCGCCACCGGCGGCCCAGAGCGCGTTGTACTTCTCGACGCCGAGGGTGCCGAGAAGGACCGTCTCGAAGAGGTGCATCGAGGTCCACTGCTCGCCGAGCGCGAGCGGGATGATCCCCGCGGCCTTGAGCTTGTCAGCGGCGACGAAGAACTCGTCCCACGTCGCCGGCGGGGTGATCCCGTTGTCCGCGAGGACCTTCGGGTTGTACCAGAGGACGTTCGCCCGGTGGATGTTCACCGGGATGCTGTAGATGTTCCCGCCCTGGCCGATGAGCGGCACGAGGGTCGGCGGGAGCTTGTCGAGGAGCCCGATCGACTCGACGAGGTCGTTGAGCGGCTCGAGCTGGTCGGCGGCGACGTACGTCCCGATCAGCTCCTGGCCCGCGTGGCCCTGGAACGAGTCCGGCGGCTGGTTCGCCTGGAGCCGCGTCGCGAGGACGGCGCGGGCGTTCGTGCCGGCGCCACCGGCGACGGCCGCGTTGACGAACTCGACGTCCGGGTACTTCTCGTTGAAGACCTTGATCATCGCCTCGAGGCCCGCGGCCTCACCGCCGCCGGTCCACCACGAGAAGACCTCGACCTTGCCCGCGGGGGCGGCGCCACCCGAGCACGCCGCCGTCACGAGCACCATGCCCGCGAGGAGCGCGCCGAGCTTCGACATCCGTGTCCGGTGCATCGATCCTCCTGCTTCGCGCCAGGCCCGGCGCGCCGGGTGCCGTCCCGAGGAAGGTCGCAGGGCCGGTCGGCCCGATCCTCGATCGCGGGACGGCGTAAGACGCTCCGGCGGTCCGTCGCTGCGCTCGGGGCGATCCACCGGAGCCCGGATCGCCTCTCTCGGGCCGCCGCGTCGATGCGGGGCCGCTCGCTCGAGGGTGCTGGCGCCTCCTCGCGCCGGCAGCTGACGGGTCGCGGACGCGACCGGGGAGAACGGTGCTACGCGCCGGGACGGCTGTCAAGAGCCGCCGACCCGCGTGCGGGGCGGGAGCGGGAGCGGGAGCGGGTGCGCTGCGCGGCTGGGCGTCGAGGCGCGGCCGCGCGGTTTCCTGCCATCCGGGCCGTTTCCGGCGCATCGGCGCTCGATCGCACGCTCGTCGTCTGCGGATCCGCAGCGATCCGTGCAGGACGACGAGCGCTTGCGTGCCGCCGGCGGAGCATCTGTCAGGAAAGTGGGGCACGGGCACGCGGGAGCAGGGCACGTGTACGCAGACGCTGGGCACGTGCACGCACGCGGCGCCCGCGCGCGCCAGGCCCCGCGGCCCGCCACCTGGCATCCCGGCGCCGACGCCCCGCCGCCTTCCACCCCGCCGCCTTCCACCCCGCCACCTGGCACCCCGGCGCCGGCGCTAGTTGAGCGCGACCCGCCTCGCGCGTCGGTCCGGCGACCACGGCTCGAGTCCCCGCTCGAGCAGGAGGATCTCGCGCTCGAGGAGCGTCGCGAGCCGCTCGAGC
>JBJOLT010000043.1:0-26506 GCA_046045415.1 Chloroflexota bacterium
CGGGCCGAGCCCGACGGGGCGGGCGGCGCGACGCTCGTCGAGCACAACTGCGCGATCTTCCAGGTCGCGAGCCGGACGCCGGCCGCGTGCGAGGCGGAGGTCGCGCTCTTCAGCGAGGTCCTCGGCGCCGACGTCGTCCGGGAGCGCCACATCGCCTCCGGCGACCGCTGCTGCACGTTCCGGATCACCCCCCGGACCTGAGCCCCCGGACCCGAGTCCCGGGGCCCGAGCCGCAACGGGGACGCGCCCGGCTACCCCTCCTCGCGCTCCACGACGAGCCGCGGCGCCGGCGTCGTCGGCGTCGGGGGGAGCTCCGAGACGTTCGGGACGAACGAGGCGGCGAGCGAGGTGGAGGCGGCGAGTGCCTGCTCCTCGACGGAGAGGATCCCGAGCCGGCCGAGCGTCGCGAGCTCATCGCGGATGTAGGTCTTCAGCAGCTCCGGTCCGTCGGTGCTGATCGTGAAGCGGACCTCGTTCCGCCGGAACGTGTCGAAGATCCAGCGGAACTCGTCCCAGCCGGAGACGACCTGGGTGTTGAGGTTCGAGGTGGGGCAGATCTCGAGGACGATGCCGCGCTCGCGGATCATCGCCATCGCGCGCGGGTCGTAGGCCGCCTTCACGCCGTGGCCGATCCGGTCCGGCTCGAGCAGCTCGACGACGCGGGCGACCTCGTCGATCGGGCCCGACTCGCCGGTGTGGACGGTGATCCCGAGGCCGTACTGGCGGACGCGGCGGAAGAGGCGCCGGTAGTCGGCGACGCGGAAGGTCGCCGCCTCGGGGCCCGCGATGTCCACGCCGACGACCCCGCGGTCGCGCCACGCGATCGCCTTCTCCGCGATGATCTCGTTCAGCTCGTACGGGAACGCGCGGTCGAGGCAGAAGATCAGCCCCGGCTTGACCGGGTACTCGAGCGTCGCGCGGTCCATCCCGCGGACCGCCGCCGCGATGATGTGGTCGAGGTCCTGCTCGCCGCCCCGGTTCCGCTTCATCGGGTTGAAGCGGAGCTCCATCGTCGTCACGTTGTTCTTCCGGTAGGCCCCGCCGACCACCTCGTACGTCGCCCGCTCGACCGCGAGCGGCGAGGACTGGATCAGCTCGGTCCAGTGGAAGAGCTGGAGATACGCGTCGAACCCGCGGGTCCGCCGCCCCGAGACGGTGATCATGTCCCGGAACGCCCAGTAGTCCTTCGTCGGGAGCCGGATCCCCTGCGCGTGGGCGATCCCCCACATCACCGCCGGCGTGACCGCGCCGCCGAGATGGCAGTGGAGCTCGGCGAGCGGCGTCTTGCGGGAGATCGTCCTCGTCACGGTGCGAGGATACCGGACGTCGCGCCGGGACCGGACGGCGACCCGAACGAGATGAGGCAGGCGTCGAGCGCGACCTCGCCGCCCTCGACCGGCACGACGAAGCGGTAGGCGCCGCTCGGCCAGTTCGTCCCGTCGGTCCGCGCGAGATGGACGATCCCCGGGGTCGACCCGTCCCCGAGGAGGACGAGGTCCTCGACCCGGACGGGCGGGCCCTGGGACCCGAAGCGGTACCCGACGACGGAGCCCGACGCCTCCGGCCCCGTCGTGATCGCGACGATCAACCCCGACGGGGTCGCGTCGATGTCGCCGCAGTCGGGGCGCGCGAGCCGACCGCCGTCGACCGGGATCCGCCGCGGCGCGACGGGCGCCCACGCCGTCCACGGGTTCGTGCCGGAGCGCCAGCCGCCCGTCCCGATCCCCCAGCGGCCGGCCTGCGCGTCGAGCCAGTCGGTGATCGCGGCGAGCCCGTCCCGCCCCATCCCGTCCGGACCGATCGCGTCGGGGAGCGGCACGACGCCGAGCTCCGGGAGGCCGGCGCCGGGCGTCGCCGCGGCGATGCACCCGTCGAGCGTCACGGGCCCGACCGGCGTCGGGACGACGAGGCGGTACGCGCCCGGGGACCACGGCCGGCCGTCGGCGCGGAAGAGGTACGCGACACCCTCGTCGACCGGCCGCGAGATCCGGTAGAGGCTCGGCGGGTCCCCCGGGACGCCGTCGGCGTCGTACGGGAGCACCTCGATCGCGCTCGCTGCCGCGAGGCCGCTCGGCGCGGTGACCGCGAGGAAGCGGCCGGACGGGAGACCGCCCCCCTCGAGGCAGACGGGGCCGGGGCGACGCCCGTCGTCCGGCCCCTCGAAGAGCGCGACCTCGTCGGTCCACTCGGTCCACGGGGAGGTCTCGCCCCGGATCCAGCCACCGGTCGCGAGGCCCCAGCGGTCGCTGACGGGGGTGAGCGCCGCGGCGATCGGGCCGTTGATCCGGAGGATCGTGATCGTCTCGGGCGGGGCGGGTCGCGGGACGGAGATCCCCGGCGCCTCGACGAGCGGGTCGACGCTCGGGCTCGGGGCGGCCGGCGACGAGGCGTCCGCGAGCCGGCCGTCCGGCCCCGTCGTCCCGTCGCCCCACGGCTTCGCGACCGCGAGGACGACGAGGACCGCCGCGACGCCGGCGACGATCGGGATGCGCCGCCCCCCGCCCCGGCCAACGGTCGCCGGCGCGACCTCGTATCCCTCGTCGCGGACGGGGCGGTCGAGCGGCTCGAGCTCCTCGAAGGTCGGGGGCGCCATCGTCCGGGATTCGGACGAGCGGGCGGCGGGGATGGCGGCTCCGGTGCCGCGGTCGCTAGCTCGCGACGAGGACCGGCTGGCCGGAGAGCGACGCGATCCGCTCGGCGGTCATCCCCCGGAGCCGCTCCGCGAGGTTCGGACGGGCGGCGTCGGGCGGGAGGACGACGAGCGCGCCGGCGAAGCGGCGGGCGGCCTCGGCGAGCCCGTCGCCACCGGCCTTCACCGGGAACCAGCCGCCCACGTCGATCCCGGCCGCCCGCGCCGCCTCGAGGTAGACGGCGAGCAGCGAGCGCCCTTCGCGCCGGGCGCTGTCGAGGTCCACGAGCCGGTCCGGGGAGGGTCGCCCGGCGTCGTCGCCGCGCAGGTCGTTGTACGGGCTCAGGAAGCCCTCGGCGGTCCGGTCGACGAGGACGAGCTTCCGGCCGTCGTTCCGGGCGATCGCGGCCGCGACGAGGAACGCGCGCCGGTCGTCACCGCGGCCGATCGGGAGGACGACGGAACCCGGACCCGCGCCATGGGCGGGCGGCGCGGTCCCCTCGATGGCCCCGAGCAGCTCCACCGTCGCGGGCGACGGGGGCGGCGGCGGCGCCGGCGGCACCGGCCGGGCGACCCCCTCGAGGGCCGCGAAGAGGAGGGAGACCACCCCCGGGTCGTCGCTGACGAAGCCGACGAAGCGCTTCCCCGGGGTCGCGGCGCCACCGACCCCGAACTGCGCCGGGTCGCCGAGCTCGTAGCTGACGAAGGCGAGCGGTGCCGGATCGTTCGTCACGAGGACCCACTGGTTGGCGAGCGCACGGGTGTCCGGGCGGAGCTCGCGGTAGTCGAGCCCGGCGATCCGCTCGTCGCCGGGCTTCGGCCCCGTCGCGTACGCGGTGACGTTCGTGCCGGCCTCGAGGAGATCGCCGTAGCGCGGGATCTCGACCGAGAGCTTCGCCGCGGTCTGGAAGCCGACGAGGAGGCGGCCGCCGCGCGATGCCCGCTCGATCTCCCGCGTCGTCCGGAGCATCTCCCGCGGGTCGTAGGAGAAGCGGGTGACGTCGGGCGCCCGGCCGAGCGCGTCGGCGATCCGCTGGCCGATCTCGAAGATCCCGCCGTCGTTCGAGCTCGCAGGGTAGGTCCAGTCCATCGTCATGCTCCTCGTGCCGCGGTGCCGTGTTCGGGCTGGCGCTGCGAGCCTCCAGGCGGGAGCGCGGCCGGCGGCCATGCCCTCCGCCCTAATGATGCCCTGCCGGCGGGCGGACGCAACACCGGGTCGACACCCGTCGCGCGCCGGGCGTCTCAGGCCGAGGGGACGACCCGCCCCGCCGCGTCGATCGTCGCCTGGCGACGGAGCGCGCGGAGCTCGGCCCCCGGGACCTGGTCGCGCGCGTGGTAGCTCGAGCGGACGAGCGGCCCGGACTCCACGTGGCGGAACCCCATGGCGAGCGCCTCGGCCTTCAGCTCGGCGAACTCGTCGGGGTGGTAGTAGCGAACGAGCGGGAGGTGGTCGGCCGAGGGGCGGAGGTACTGGCCGATCGTGAGGATGTCGCAGTCGACCTCGCGGAGGGCCGCGAAGGCGGCGGTCAGCTCGGCCCGCTCCTCGCCGAGCCCCACCATGAGCGAGCTCTTCGTGTGGACGTCGGCCCCGAGCTCAGCCGCGTACGCCTTCGCCCGGGCGAGGACGCCGAGCGTCCGGTCCCAGCGCGCCCGCCTGCGGACCGGCTTCTGGAGCCGCTCCACCGTCTCGAGGTTGTGGTTGAGGATGTCCGGGCGGGCCGCCATGACGGTCCGGAGCGGCGCCTCCTTCCCGTCGAAGTCCGGGATGAGGACCTCGATCCCCATCCCCGGGGAGGTCGCGCGGAGGCGCTCGATCGTCTCGGCGAAGATCCGCGCCCCGCCGTCGGGGAGGTCGTCGCGGGCGACGCTCGTGACGACGACGTGCTCGAGGCCGAGCCGGGAGATCGCCTCGGCGACGCGACGCGGCTCGTCGTCGTCGAACCAGGTGGGGCGGCCGGTCTTGACGGCGCAGAACCCGCACGCGCGGGTGCACGTGTCGCCGAGGATCATCACCGTCGCGGTCCGCTGGTCCCAGCACTCCCCGATGTTCGGGCAGCGCGCCTCCTCGCAGACCGTGTTGAGGCCGAGGCCGCCGAGGAGCCGCTTCAGGTCGTGGTAGTTCTCGCCCGACGGGATCCTCGCGCGGATCCAGTCGGGGTGGCGGCGGGTCGCCGGACCGCCCGACGGTTCGCCGGCCGACATGACGCCCGGACCGCCGCCGAGCGTGATCGGGAGCTCGGCAGCCGACGCGCCGTGGCGACCCTACCCGCCCGGATCGACGACCGGGAGCTCACGTCCCGCCATCTCAGTCGATCGCCGTCCCGGGACCGACCGACTCGAGCCAGGTCCGGACGTCGCGGAGCAGCGCGGCGGCGCCGGCCCCGTCGTTCGCGCGGTGATCGAACCCGATCACCATGTTCATCATCGGCCGGATCGCGATCGCATCGCCGTCCGGCGTCTCGACGACGACGGGCCGCTTCCGGATCTCCTCCATCGTGAGGATCCCCACCTCGGGGACGTTGACGATCGGGAGCGTCATGTTCGAGCCGAGCCAGCCGGTGTTGTCGACGGTGAAGGTCCCGCCGCCGAAGTCGTCGAGCCGGAGCTTCCCGGCGCGGGCGCGGGCGGCGACGTCGGCGATCGCCTGGTTCATCGCGGCGATCGACATCGCGTCGACGTCGCGGATCACCGGGACGAGGAGGCCGTCGTCGACGGCGACCGCGATCCCGACGTTGATCCGGCGCTTCGCGACGAGCCCGGCATCGGTCCAGTGGGCGTTGAACGTCGGGTTCCGGCGGAGCGCGTCGACGCACGCGGCGACGACGAACGGGACGAAGCTGAGCGAGACGCCGGTCCGCGCCTGATGGTCGCGCTTGAGCGACTCGCGGAGGCGGACGAGGTTCGAGACGTCGACCTCGAGGCTCACGTACGCGTGCGGGACGGCGAGCGCCCGCGTCATCTGGGCGGCGATCCCCTTCCGCATCTGGGTCGGCTCGACGAGGACCTCGTCGGCACCGGCGGGGAAGACGATCCGGCTCACCGGGGCCGGGGCCGGCGCGGCGGCGGAGCGCGACGCGCCGTTCGACAGGGGGCTCGCGGCGGCTCCGCCGCCGGCGACGAGGCGGAGGACGTCGTCACGGGTGATCCGGCCGCCGTGGCCGCTCCCGACGACCTGCGCCGGGACGAGGCCGTGCTCGCGGAGGAGGCGCCGTACCGCGGGGGTCATCCGGGCGTCGGGATCGCCGACGAGCGGGGCGACGGCCGGCGCGGCGGGGGCGGCCGGGCTCGGCACCCGGGTCGCGCCCGCGGCGGCGGTCACCGTCGTCGCGGGAGCGGCGGGCGTCGCGGGAACGGCGGGCGGGGCGGGGGGCGGCGACGCGGCGGGAGCTGCGGCTGCGGGCGCCTCGGCGGGCTCGGCGCCGTCGGCCGTCTCGATCACCGCGATCACCGCGTCGTTCGGGACCGTCGCCCCCTCCTCGAAGAGGATCTCCTTCAGGATCCCGTCGAAGGGCGAGGGGACCTCGGCGTTCACCTTGTCGGTGATCACCTCGAGGAGCGGCTCGGACTTCGCGACCCGGTCGCCCGGCTTCTTCAGCCAGCGACCGACGGTCCCCTCGGCGACGCTCTCGCCGAGCTGGGGCATCGTCACCTTCGCCACGCTCGTCCTCCGCTGCGCATCCGCCGCCTAGTGTCGCCCATCCGCGGCCCGGGCGCCCGTCCGCCGCCCGGCGAGCGCGGGGCTCGCGCCTGCGCACGCGACGTGTCCGCTCTCGTGCCCCGCGGCATGCGCGAGGAGGAGCTCGCGGAGCCGCGTCGCGACCGGTCCGAGGTCGGCCACCGCCTCAGACGTTGATCGAGCGGCCGGCGAACGCCATCGCCGCCTCGCCGATCGCCTCGGAGAGGGTCGGGTGCGGATGGGTCGCGAGCCCGATCTCCCATGGGGTCGCCTCGAGGAGGAGCCCGAGCGACGCCTCGGCGATGAGGTCCGTCGCGTGCGGCCCGACGATGTGGACGCCGAGCGTCGCGCCGCTCGTCCGGTCGCCGATCACCTTGACGAACCCCTCGTAGTCGCCGCCGATCAGCGCCTTCGCGACCGCCTGGAACGGCATCTTCCCGACCTGGACGTCGAGCCCGCGCTCCCGGCACTGCTCCTCGGTCAGCCCGACCGACGCGATCTCGGGTCGGCAGTAGGTCGCCCGCGGCTGGGCGACGTAGTCGATCCCCTCGACCTCCTCGCCCGCGATCGTGTGCGCGGCGATCAGCCCCTCGTGGGCGGCGGTGTGGGCGAGCCATAGCCCGCCGACGACGTCGCCGATCGCGTAGAGGTGCGGCTCGGCCGTCCGCATGTGGTCGTCGACGACGACGATCCCGCGCTCGAGCTTCGCCTTCGTCGTCTCGAGCCCGATCCCCTCGACGTTCGCCGCGCGACCGGCGGCGACGAGGAGGGCCTCCGCGCGGACCTCCTCCGGGCTCCCGCCCTCCGGGCCCACCGAGAGCGACACCCCGTCCTTCGAGACCGTCACGGACGCCGGGTCGAAGCGGGCGTTCGTCATGACGCGGATGCCGCGCCGCGTGAAGCTCTTCTCGAGGACGGCGCTCACCTCGCGGTCCTCGAGCGGGACGATCGCGGGGAGGTACTCGAGGAGCGTCACGTCGGTCCCGATGTCGTCGTAGAAGGACGCGAACTCGGAGCCGACCGCCCCGGCCCCGACGATCACGAGACTCTTCGGCGCCCGGTCGAGCTTGAGGACGTCGTCGCTCGTGAGGATCCGGCTCCCGTCCGGGACGAGCCCCGGGAGGCTCTTCACCCGGCTCCCGGTCGCCACGATCACGTCGCGCGCGGTGAGCGTCCGCTCCCCGCCCGCGCCCGCCGTTCCGTCCTCACCCGCGAGCGCGACGATCACCCGGCCCGGGCCGGCGAGCCTGCCGCGCCCGGCGACCCACGTGACCCCGTTCTTCCCGACGAGCGACTTCAGCCCGGTCCACATCCGCTTGACGATCTGGTCGCGCCGGGCGGCGATCGCGCCGTAGTCGGCGACCGGCTCGCCCGCGACGACGACGCCGAACTCCTTCATCCGCGAGGCGCGGTGCATCATCTCGCCCGACTCGAGGAGCGCCTTCGTCGGGATGCAGCCCCGGTGGAGGCAGGTCCCGCCGATCTTGTCCTCGTCGACGAGCGCGACCCGCATCCCGAGCTGTGCGGCGCGGAAGGCGGCTGCGTAGCCGCCGGTCCCGGCGCCGAGGACGACGAGGTCGAACGAGTCGGAGGATCCGGTGGTCATCGGACGGCGAGCCTCATGGGTGCGGGACCGGTCGGACGAGGCCGCTGACGCGGGTGGGCGGAACGGCGCGACCAGGGCCGATGGTACACGCTCCGCGGCCGCTCCCCGGTGCTAGACTCCCGGCCACCCAGCGGGGTCCACCGCCCGTCCCGGAGGTGACCATGGACGCCGGCACGCTCCTCCCGGCCCTCCTCCTCGTCGCCATCGCGTACCTCGCCGGCTCGGTCCCGAGCGGCGTCCTCGTCGCCCGGCTCTCCGGCGGCCCGGACCCGCGGACGATCGGCTCGGGGCGGACCGGCGGGACGAACGCGCTCCGGGCGCTCGGGCGGAAGCGGGCCCTCGTCGTCGTCGTCATGGACCTCGCGAAGGGCGCGCTCCCCGTCCTCCTCGCCAGGAACGTCACGGGCGACGCGGTCGTCGAGGTCGCCTGCGGCGTCGGCGCCGTGCTCGGCGCGTCGCGGTCGATCTTCCTCCGGTTCGGCGGCGGCCGCGGCGTCGGGACCGGCGTCGGGACGATGCTCGTCATCCAGCCGCTCTCGGTCGTCGTCGCGTTCCCGGTCTTCGCGATCGCGATCGCGGCGACGCGGTACGTCTCGGTCGGCTCGCTCCTCGGCTCGCTCGCCGTCGTCGTGACGGTCGGTGCGTGGTGGGCGACCGGCGGCGGCGCCGTCCCCGCCGCGTACCCGCTCTATGCGGCGATCGGCGGCGCGCTCGTCTGGCTCGCCCACGCGGACAACATCGAGCGGCTCCTCCGCGGCGAGGAGCGCAAGTTCGACCTCGGGCTCCTCGGGGGCAGCCGCCCGAAGGCGTGACCCCCCGGTGATCGGCCTGCGACCCGCGAGAATCGCGAAGCCCCCGTCGGATGACGGGGGCTTCGCAGTTCAGGATCGATCGTCGCGTTGACCGGGGGTCCGCCGGGGCTGACGGCCGGCGGGCCCGACTCGTGCGAGAGGGTCTCTTGGGGGACGCTCCGTTCGGACGGCGATCAGCCGCCGCGGACGGACCGGAAGCAGTCGCTGCAGTAGACGGGCTTGCCGCTCGTCGGCCGGAAGGGGACCTCGGCGTCCTTGCCGCACTGGCTGCAGGTCGCCGTGAACATCTCCCGCGGGCCGCGGCTCCCGTAGCCGCCGGCGCTGTAGCCGCCGCCGGCCCCGTAGCTCCCGTAGCTGGAGCCACCACCGCCGCCGCCGTTGCCGCCGCGCTGCGCCTTGCGGTTCGCCCGGCAGTTGGAGCACCGGCGCGGCTCCGTGAAGCCACGCTGCGCGTAGAAGTCCTGCTCGCTCGCGGTGAACGTGAACTGCTCGTTGCAGTCCGCGCAGGTCAGGGTCTTGTCGTTGTACACCTAGAAAAAACTCCTCTCGTAGCCGCGCGATCCCTCGTGTTCTCGCGTCAGCCGTGAGAGGAGTCCGAGTACGTCGTCGAGCTACTTATGTCGTATGGCCGCGAACCTGTGGCGGCGTTTACGCGCCGCACTATAGGCCTTCGGTCAACCCCTGCCTAGGGGTCGAACGAAGGATACGCCCGAATCGCGTTCGGCGCCGGTAGCGGTCCCGGAGCCCGTCGATCGTCCGCAGGGTCGTCCGCCGGGTCGTCGGTCGGGCGACCCGGCCCGCCGGTCAGTCGGGCTCGGCCCAGCGGAGCGAGCGCTCGACGGCGCGCCGCCACCCGCGGCGGAGCCGGTCGCGCTCGGCCGGGTCGAGCGAGGGGCGGAACGTCCGGTCGAGCCGCCAGTTCGCGCTCACGTCCGCGACGTCCGACCAGACGCCGGTCGCGAGCCCGGCGAGGTACGCGGCCCCGAGCGCCGTCGTCTCCGCGACCGTCGGGCGGACGACCGGGACGCCGAGGAGGCCCGCCTGGAAGCCGAGGAGCCGGTCGTTCACCGCGGCGCCCCCGTCGACCCGGAGCTCCTCGAGTGCGAGATCCCCGCCGGCGACGGCGAGGTCCGCGGAGACGGCGTCGAGCAGGTCGGCGACCCCGTACGCCATCGAGTCGACCGTCGCGCGGGCGATCTCGGCGAGGCCGGTCCCGCGCGTGAGCCCGACGATCGTCCCGCGGGCGTACGGGTCCCACCACGGCGCGCCGAGGCCGGTGAAGGCGGGGACGAGGTAGACGCCGCCGGTGTCCGCGACCGAGTCCGCGAGCGCCTCGACCTCGCCGCTCGTCGCGATCGCCCGGAGCCCGTCGCGGAGCCACTGGACCGCCGCCCCCGCGACGAAGACCGCCCCCTCGAGCGCGTACGTCGGCGCGGCGCCCGGCCCCAGCTGCCAGCCGACCGTCGTGAGGAGCCCGTTCGACGACGCGACCGGCGTCCCGCCGGTGTTCAGCATGAGGAACGCGCCCGTCCCGTACGTGTTCTTCGCCATCCCCGGCCGGTGGCAGGCCTGGCCGAACGTCGCCGCCTGCTGGTCGCCGGCGATCCCGCCGATCGGGAGCGGCGCGCCGAGGAGCTCGGGCTCGATCGTCCCGTACCGCTCCGAGCTCGAGCGGACCTCGGGGAGCATCGCCCGCGGGATCCCCATGAGCGCGAGGAGCTCGTCATCCCACGCGAGCCGGCGGATGTCGAAGAGGAGCGTCCGGGAGGCGTTCGAGACGTCGGTAACGTGGAGCCGGCCGCCGGTGAGCCGCCACGCGAGGAAGGAGTCGACCGTCCCGAAGCAGAGCTCGCCGCGCGCGGCACGCTCGCGGAGCCCGGGCTCGGAGCGGAGGATGTGGCGGATCTTCGGGCCGGAGAAGTACGCGTCGAGCGGGAGTCCGGTCCGCTCCCGGACGAGCGGCTCGTGGCCGGCGGCGCGGAGCTCCTCGCAGTACGGGGCGGTGATCCGGCTCTGCCAGACGATCGCCGGCGCGACGGCCCGACCCGTGGCGCGCTCCCAGACGACGGTCGTCTCACGCTGGTTCGCGATCCCCACCGCGGCGACGCGACGGCCCACCTCGCCGGGGCCGATCCCCGCCCGCTCGAGGACCTCGCGGGCGACGGCGAGCTGCGACTCCCAGATCGCCTCCGGGTCGTGAAGGACGTGGCCGGGCGACGGGAAGAGCTGGGGGAACTCGCGCGACGCGCTCGCGACGACGGCGCCCGAACGGTCGAAGAGGATCGCGCGGCTCGAGCTCGTCCCCTGGTCCAGCGCGAGGACGAGCGGCTCGGTCACCGACCCTGCCCGCGGCCGCGGGCGAGCGAGGCGAGGAGGCCGACGGTACCGACGACGAGGACGCCGATCGCGAGCGGCGTCCGGAAGACGAGCGACTGGAGCGAGACCGGGAGGAGGCTCGTCGCGGCGGCGAGCCCGAGGACGAGCGCCCCGAGGAGCGCGGCGATCCCGACGACCTCGCGGAGGCCGACCTGACGGACCGCGGGATCAGGCACGGTCCGCCTCCGGGGGGATCCCGATCGGCGCGACGAGGACCTTCCCGGCGCACGCGGCGCCGCGGCGGGTCGCGAGCCCGATCTTCGGCCGGTGGAACGTGACGGTGAGGTCGGCGCGGACGACCGGATCGCTCGGGATCCCGCTCGTGAGGTCGACCGCGGTCGGGGTGTCGACCGAGAGGACCGGCACGCCCGCGGCACGGGCCCGTCCGACGAGCTCGACGGCGGAGCGGATCGGCTCCCGGAGGACGCCGGCGACCCCGCTCCCGAGGAGCGCGTCGACGACGATCGCCGCACGCTCGACCCGCTGGCCGAGGATCGCCACGTCGCGGGCGACCGGGGCGTGGACGAGGACGATCCGCGGGTCGTCCTGGAGGCGGTCCCAGTTCGGCCCCGCGTCGCGGCCCGACGGCCGGGGGTCGCCGGAGACGAACGCGACGATCACCTCCGCGCCGGCGGCGGCGAGCCGGCGCGCGGCGACGAACCCGTCCCCCCCGTTGTTCCCGGGGCCGGCGAGGACGAGGATCGGGCCGGTCCCCCACCGCTCGGTCTCGACGGCGAGCGCCCGCGCGGCGGCGGCGACCGCGGCACCGGCGTGCTCCATGAGGGCTGCGCCGGGGACCCCGAGCGCCTGGGCACGGCGGTCGACCCCGTTCATCGCGTCGCCCCCGATCGGCGACCGCGCGGCGGCGCCGGCCCAGTGGCGGCGCAGCTCCCCGAGCGTCATCTCGAGGATCGCCGGATCGTCGGCGGGGAGGAGCTCGGCGGGATCGAGGCGGGTCGGCGGCATCGCCCGAAGCCTAGCCGGTGTTCTGGAGTCCCGCCGCGACCGCGCCGACGCTCAGCTGGACGAGCCGGAGGAGCCGGGCGCGCTCCGGATCGTCCTCGGGGAGCTCGCGGAGCCGGGCGAGCGTCCGGGCCTGGAGCTCGCCGAGCGGCGCGAGGGACGGGCTCCGGAGCTCGACGGAGCGGCCGATCGAGCGGCCGTCCGCGAGGAGCCCGCTCTTGCCGGTCACCCGGAGGAGTCCCGCGACCGCGCGCGCGTGCTCCGCCTCGATCGCGGCGAGGATCCGCTCCCCCTCCTCGCCCGCGAGCGCAGCGAAACCTCGCCCGAGCCGGAGGTCGACGCGCGCGAGGATCGCCTCGGCGTTGTCGAGGACGCTGTGGAGGAAGGGCCAGCGCCGGTAGAGCTCGGCGAGGCGGGCGACGCCCTCGGCGCCGTGGCGCCGCTCCCATGCCTCGAACGCGCTCCCGAGGCCGAACCAGCCGGGGAGGTCGAGCCGCGCCTGCGACCACGCGAAGACCCACGGGATCGCACGGAGGTCGGCGATCGCCGGCGCGGGTCCGGCGGCACGGCCGCGCGCCGCCGGGCGCGACCCGAGGCGGAGGCTCGAGAGCTCGGCGATCGGTGTCGCGTCGCGGAAGAAGGCCGGGAAGGCGGGGTCGTCCCAGACGAGCGCCCGGTAGGCGTCCCGGGCGACGGCGGCGAGCTCGTCGGCGACCGCGGCCCCGTCCGCCGCGACGGCCGCGAGATCGCGCTCGTGCGTCTCGGTCGACGCGAGGAGGACCGCGTTCGCCATCAGCTCGAGCTCCCGCCGCGCGATCGCGGGATCCGCGTAGTGGGCCGCGATCACCTCGCCCTGCTCGGTGAGCTTGAGGCGGCCGCCGAGCGAGCCCGGGGCGAGCGCGCGGATCGCACGGTTCGTCGGGCCGCCGCCCCGCCCGATCGCGCCGCCCCGGCCGTGGAAGATCGTGAGGCGGACCCCGTGCCGGCGGGCGGACGCGACGAGGTCGGCCTGCGCCCGATGGAGGAGCCAGTTCGCCGCGAGGAAGCCGGACTCCTTGTTCGAGTCGGAGTAGCCGAGCATCACCTCCTGCTCGTCGCCTCGCGTCGCGAGGTGCGCCCGGTAGTCGGGGTCGGCGAGGAGCTCGTCGAGGATCGCCCCGCACGTCGTGAGCGCGTCGGCCGACTCGAAGAGCGGGACGACGTCGAGCGCCGGCACGCCGGCCGGGAGGCCGGAGGTCGTCGCCGCGGGGAGCGCCACCTCCCCGGCGATCGCGGCGAGCCGGAGGACGGCACGGATGTCGTCGGCGCCCCGGGTGAAGCTGATGACGTAGCGTCGGCAGGCCGCCTCACCGAAGCGGGACTGGATGGCGGCGATCGCCCGGCACGTCGCGACGACCTCGGCGGCGGTCACCCCGGGGACGAGCTCCGCGGTCCCGAGCTCGAGGAGCTCGCGCGGCGGGATCGGGGCGGCGCCGGCCGCCGCCCCGGCGACGAACGGCTCGAGGACGGCGAGCGCGGCGGCGTGGACGGCCGCGTGCTGGCGGACCTCGAGCGAGGCGAGATGGAAGCCGAACGTCTCCACCTGGGCACGGAGATCGGCGAGCCCGCCCCACGCGACCCGTTCCAGCCGCCGCTCGACGAGCGCGCGCTGGATCTCGTCGATCTCCTCGAGGAGCTCGGCCGGATCCCGATAGCGCCCGGTCGTCGGCGCCGGCGTCCCGGTCGCCCACGCCTGGGTCCGGCGGAGCCGCTCGGCGATCGCCCCGAGGCGCTGGCGGAACGGCTCGTCCGCGAAGCGGCTCCGGAGCTGGCGCATCGTCTCGGGGAATGCCTCCTCGTCCGACGCGAGGCGGTTCGAGATCGCGGGCGGGACCTCGGCCCGTGGGACCACCGCGGCGACCGACTGCATCAGCCGGCGCGCGACCGCGGCGTACCCGCGGAGGACGTGGTCGGCCGCCACCCGGACGGCCTCGAGCGTCGTCTCGGCGGTGACGTTCGGGTTCCCGTCGCGGTCGCCGCCGACCCACGATCCGAACCGGACGACCGAGGGGACGAGCGGCGCCCGCGGTCCGCCGGCGGCGCGATCGACCGCGGCGTCGACCGCGGCGTCGAGTGCGGACTCGAGCGCGGAGTCGAGCGCCCGCTGGAAGCGGGGGACCGTCGTGAAGAGCGTCTCGTCGAAGAAGACCATCACCGCCCTGATCTCGTCGACCGGCGTCGGGGCGATCCGCCGGACCTCGGCCGTCTGCCAGAGGACCGTCAGCTCCTCGAGGAGGCGGCGGCGGGTCTCCGCCCGCTCGTCCGTGCCGAGCCGCCGGTCGTCGAGCTGATCGATGAGCGCCGCGATCCGCCGGAGGGCGACGAGGACGGTCCGGCGGCGCGCCTCGGTCGGGTGGGCGGTGAGGACCGGCGAGAGGAGGAGCCGCCCGGCGAGCGCACGGATCGCGGCATCGTCGTGGCCGGCCGCCCGGAGCTCCGCGACCGCGGCCGCGACCGAGCCGTCGAGCGGCTGCGCGGGGTCGCGGGGGTCGGCGGGATGGTTCGGCCCGGCCGGGAGCGCCTCGCGGGCGCGGATCGCCCGGATCCGTCCGCGTTCCTCGACGAGGCCGATGAGCTGGAAGCGGAGGCTCGACGCGTGGACGAACGCCTCCGGGGCGGCCTCCACCTCGCCGAGGAGCGCCTCGACGCGACGCTCCGCCGCCGCGAGCTCGTCGGGCCTGCCGGAGTGCCGTGCCGCCCGGAGCGCGGCGTACGCCTCGCGGGTCAGGCGGAGGAGCTCGACGACGTCCGCACCCGCCTGCTCGGCGACCACCTCGGCGAGCAGCTCGTCGACGAGAGCGACCTCGCGCTCGATCGCGTCGCCGGCGCGGCGCTCGTCCGTCGGGCCTCCGCCGCTCGTCACCTGCCCTCCCGCCTCTCGCTCAGCCGACCGCGGCGTGCGGGAGCCTCGCGAGCGCCGGGTCGTCGGGCGCCACCTCGAGGAGTCCGTCACGCGCGAGGGCCGCCAGCATAGCGACGACCGCCTCGGGCGGGTGGCTGCCGAGCGGGTCGTCGAAGCGGACCCAGGTCCCGTCGGCCGCGTCGCGCGCCCGATCGAGGATCCGGCCGCGGAGCCAGCGGGTCGTCGCGGGGAACGGGGTGCGGTCCGCTCGCCCGTGGGACGGGGCGCTCGCGGATCCCGGGTCCCGCCGCTCCGTCGCGCCGTCCGCGGCCGCGTAGGCGCAGCGGCCCCGGAGCGGGCAGGGTCCGCACGTGGGGTTCGTCGTCCGGCAGAAGGTCGAGCCGATGTCCATGACCGCGTGGGTCCAGTCGGCCGGCCGCGACGGGTCGACGACCGCGTCGGCGAGGGACTGGAGCGCCCGGGGTCGAAGGCCGCGCGCGTCCCCGACCGTCACCCGCGCGAGGACCCGGCGGACGTTCGTGTCGACGGCCCCCACCGGGAGACCGAACGCGATCGCCGCGACGGCACGGGCGGTATACGGGCCGATCCCGGGGAGCCGCTCGAGGGCCGCGACGTCGGCCGGGAAGCGACCGGCGTGCTCGGCGACGACGACCCGGGCGGCCCGGTGGAGGTTGAGCGCCCGCGAGTTGTACCCGAGGCCGCGCCACTGGCGGAGGACGTCCGCGACCGGGGCGGCGGCGAGCGACTCGACGGTCGGGAACCGCTCGAGGAAGCCGGCCCACGCGGGCCCGACGCGGCCGATCTGCGTCTGCTGGGCCATCGTCTCGACGACGACGATCGCGTACGGGTCGGTCGTCCCCCGGAACGGGAGTCGGCGGCCCGACGCGTCGAACCATCCGAGGACGGCGCGGCGGAGCGCGGCGATGCGGTGCGGCGGGAGCGCCGCCGGGCGAGCGGGCGTGGCGGGAGGAGCGGCGGGGCGGGGTTTCACCCCCCGCCCGAGCTCAGTGTCGCGCGCGGCGCTCAGCTCCGGATCATCACGTGCTTCACGACCGTGTACTCCTCGACGGAGTACATCGACTGGTCCTTCCCGTAGCCCGACTCCTTGAAGCCGCCGTGCGGCATCTCCGAGACGAGCGTGAAGTGGTCGTTGACCCAGACGGTCCCGAACTGGATCGCCTTCGAGACGCGCATCGCGCGCCCGACGTCGTTCGTCCAGACGGAGGACGCGAGGCCGAAGCGGCAGTCGTTCGCCCACTTGACCGCGTGGTCCTCGTCGGTGAAGCGCTGGATCGTCACGACCGGCCCGAAGACCTCGTCCTGGACGATCTCCGAGCGCTGGTCCGGGTTCACGAGGATCGTCGGCTCGTAGTACGCGCCCTTCCCCTTCGGCGCGACGCCGCCGGTCGTCACCTCGACGCCCTTCGCGGACCGCGCCCGGTCCACCATCCCGCTGACCCGCTTCACCTGCTCGCCGCTGATGAGCGATCCCATCTCGAGCTCGTCGCCCGACGTGGGGTCGCCCCACTTCATGTCCTTCACCTGCGCGGTGAAGTCGGCGACGAAGTTGTCGAACGCCTTCGGCCCGACGAGGACCCGGCACGCGGCGGTGCAGTCCTGACCGCTGTTCCAGTAGCTCGCGAACCGGAGCGTCTCCGCGACGAGCCCGAGATCGGCATCGTCGAAGACGACGACCGGGGCCTTCCCGCCGAGCTCGAGGTGGAGCCGCTTCACCGTGTCCGCCGCGACCTTCGCGATCCGCTTCCCCGTCGCGGTGTCGCCGGTGATCGAGACCATCGCGACCTTCGGATGGGCGACGAGCTGCTCGCCGACGACCGATCCCGGGCCGCTGATCACGTTGAGGACACCGGCCGGGACGACGTCCGCGACGAGCTCCGCGAAGCGGAGTGCGGTGAGCGGGGTGCGCGCCGACGGCTTGAGGACGACGGTGTTGCCGGCGGCGAGCGCGGGGCCCACCTTCCACGCCGCCATGTAGAGCGGGTAGTTCCACGGGGCGATCGAGCCGACGACGCCCACCGGGTCCCGCCGGATCATCGAGGTCCGGCCCGCCATGTACTCGTTGACGGCCTTCCCCTCGATGTTCCGCGCGGCGCCCGCGAAATAGCGGAAGACGTCGACGATCGCGGGGATCTCCGCCGACGCGACGTTCAGCGGCTTCCCGGTCTGCGACGCCTCCAGCTTGTAGAGCGCATCGCCGTGCGCCTCGACGATGTCGGCGATCTTGTAGAGGATCGCGCCGCGCTCGGCCGGGGTCGTGCGGCCCCACGACTCGAACGCGGTCGCCGCCGCTTCGACCGCACGGTTCACGTCCTCGCCGTCGCCCGACGGGACGTCGGCGACGACCTGCCCGTTCGCCGGGTTCTCGACCGCGAGCGTCTTCCCGCTCGCCGCCGGGACGTGCTTGCCGCCGATGAACTGGAGGAAGGTGTCCGCCGTCTTCGTCGCCATCGGGTTCGACCTCATGCAGGGGTGGACGCGGATCGCCGCGAACGGACGCGGTGAACGAGGTGGGGAGCATCGTGCCACGGCGCGCGCCGGGCCGCCATCCCCATGCCCGGGAATCGAGAGACCCCCGGCGGCTGCCGGGGGTCTCGTCGTGCCGGGATCGGCCGAGGCCTACTCCCAGATGAGGTCCATGACGTCGGCGCCGGCCGAGTGGCGACCGCGCGCCCAGTTGAAGTGGATGTCGGTGATCTCCGGGCTCCAGGCCTGACCCGCGGTGCAGATCGGCGGGGCGAGCCGGACGGAGAGGCGGCCGTTGACCATGCCGTACTTGTCGGCGACGCTCACCTGCTCGGCGATCGTCCCGGTGCGCGGGGAGCGGAACGGCTTCCCGTTGTTGTCGGCCTGGCGGCTGCCGTTCTTGTGGACGCAGAAGAAGTCGATGTAGTAGTCCGCGTCGAGCGAGAACGTGTCGTACTGGCCGTTGCCGAGGCCGGCGATCTTGTAGGTGACGCTGAGCCGGCGGGTCCCCTCGTCGAGGCTGCCACCGACGCGAACGAGATGCGGGTTCCCGGCGAGGACCGGCGAGACGCCGATCGCGAGGACCGCGAAGAGCGAGAGCAGCGCGGCTGCCTTGTTGCGCATTGTCTTCCTACCTCCGATGGTCGACGGTCCCCGACGTCCGTGCGGGGCGTGCCCTTGCCGGACGTCGCCGAGCGGGCTTCGGGGGGACCGTACCGTTGGTACCGGTCGGTGACCACCCATCCGGGTCCGATCCGTTGACCGCAGTAAACGGTTGACTGCCGAAGGTACCGCCCGGACCGCACCGGACCCGTCGGCACCGCACCGGACCGCACCGTCCGTGTCGGCCCCGGCCCACCTCCCCGCCCGGTCGATCCCACGCCGCGCGCGCGGGTCCCGCCCGATCTCCCGTCCGGCCCCTACCGACCGGCGCGGCGGGCCCGGTGCCAGGGGATCGCGAGACGCTCCGCGAACCCGGCTGCCGCGAAGCAGGCGATCGAGAGGAGCGACGCGATGAGGACGGCGCCGAGGACGAGGTCGGTGCGGAACGCGTTCCGCGCGAGCTGCATCCAGATGCCGAGCCCCTCGGTCGCCCCGACGTACTCCGCGAAGACGGCCGCCACGACCGCGTACGTGATCGAGATCCGGAGGCCGGTGAAGAAGGTGGGGAGCGCCGCGGGGAGCCGGACCTTCCGGAACGCGTCGCGCTCGGAGGCGCCCATCGCGCGGAGGAGGTCGAGCGCGTCGGGGTCGGTGGAGGCGAGCCCGTCGAGCAGCGCGACGACGATCGGGAAGAACGTGACGAGGACGATGACGAGGATCTTCGGCAGGAGCCCGAAGCCGAACCAGATGACGATGAGCGGCGCGATCGCGACGAGCGGGATCGTCTGGCTCGCGACGAGGAGCGGGGCGAGCGCCCGCCGGAGCGGCTCGATCCGATCCATCGCGAGCGCGACGACGACCGCGAGCGCGAGGGAGCAGGCGAACCCGACGAGCGTCTCGATGAGCGTCGGGATCGTGTGCCGGAGCGCGTCCGCTCGCGCATCCACGAGAGCGGCGAGCACGCGGCTCGGGGCCGGAAGGACGATCGGGTCGACCCCGGCGAGCCGGACGTACGCCTCCCAGGCGGCGACGAGGACCGCGACGCCCGCGAGCGCCGGGACGAGCTCGAGCCGGGGTGGCCGCCGGGGTCTCACGCCGGCCCGGTCACGGCAGGAACTCGTTCGTGAAGAGCGCCGACGGATCGAGCGGCTCGGCGAGCGGCGCACCGTCGGGTCCGGTGAGGAGCCCCTCCTCGAACAGGAAGCGCGGGTAGGCGGTCCAGCGCTCGAGCGTCTGCCGCCCGACGTCGCCGCGCCCGTCGAGGTAGTAGCCGCCGTCCGCGAGGAAGCGGGCGCTCGCGAGCGGCAGGTCCGGGTTCGCGGCGAAGACCCCCGGGTTCGCGGCGACGAGCTCGGCCGCGGCGGCCGCCGGCTCGCGGGCCGCCACCTCGAACCCGCGGACCGTCGCCCCGACGAAGCGCCGCGCGACCTCGGGTGACTCGGCGAGCCAGCCGCGATCGCAGGCGAGGACGACCTGGTAGAAGTCGGGGAACCCGTGGTCGGTGAAGGGGAACGTGCGGAGCTCGATCCCGCGCGCCGCCGCCTCGATCCCCTCCCACGCCGTGAAGACGATCGCGAAGTCGGCCCGGCCGGCGTAGAGGGCCTCGTACGCTGCCGTCGAGAGCGTCGCGACCTCGAACTCGCCACGGCCGCCGTCGGCGCGGATGACGGATCGGACGGTCGGCACCTCGTTCGGGTAGCCGAAGCCCGCGTAGACGCGCCCGTCGAGATCGCGCGGCCGCCCGGCGGACGAGGTGGCGAGGACGGCGATCTCCTGCGCGGTCCGCTGGAGGATCGCCATCACCGACGTCAGCTCGGCCCCCGCAGCGACCGCGAAGGTCATCGCGTCCTCGAAGCTGATCGCGCAGTCGGCCCTGCCGCCGGCGACGAGCGACTCGGGCGTCGCGCCGGTGTACGGGAGGAGCTCGAGGTCGATCCCGGCGTCCGCGTACCAGCCGCGCCGCTCCGCGACGAAGAAGCCGGTGTGGTTCGTGTTCGGTGTCCAGTCGAGAGCGAGCCGGACCGTGTCGGCGGTGCCGGAGGGTGCGTCCGAGGCGACGGGGGTCGCGGTGGCGGCGGGCGCCGGGGTCGCGGTGGCGGAGGCGACCGGGGCGGGCGGCGTCGGGCCCGGTGCCGACGCGCAGCCGCCGAGGCTGCCGAGGCCGAGGGTCGCCGCGATGAGGAACGCGAGGGGTCGCACGGGCTGTCGCCTCCGAGAACGTGGAACGCCGTCGCTCCCCGGGGAGGACGGCGTCACGTCGTCGGGCCTGCTTCCTTCGCTGGTTCGAGCCAGATCAGGTTCGGCGGGTCTGTGGTCGGGCCACACTCTCAGCGCACGCGGCGCTCCCCGGAGGCGTATTCGATTGTGCGGCGAGTGTAGCGCAGCGCCGGGCCGCTACCCGACCGGGCCCGTACCCGACCGGGCCCCTACCCGACCGGGCCCCTACCCGACGCGGACGATCCAGCGCCCGTTCGCCCGCCCGGCGAGGATCCCGTCGAGCGCGGCCGGCAGCCCCCCGAGGTCAACCTCCACGACCCGACGCCCGAGCTCCCGGGGCCGAAGGTCGGTGGCGATGCGGTCCCAGAGCCGGCGACGCTCAGCGATCGGCATCCCGGCGGAGTCCATCCCGAGGAGCGCGCAGCCGCGGAGGATGAACGGGAACACGGTGGTCACGAGCCCCGGTCCCCCGGCGTTGCCGCTCGCGGCGACCGCCGCGCCGCGGCGGAGCGTCCTGAGCACGTACGGGAGCGTCGTCGCCCCGACCGCGTCGACCGCCCCGGCCCATCGCTCGCTCTCGAGCGGCTTCCCGTCGGCCGCCAGCTCGTCGCGCGTCAGCGTCCCCGCGACCCCGAGCGCTCGGAGCTCCGCCGCCGCCTCGGGCTTACCGGTCGCCGCCCATACCTCGTAGCCGCGTTCCAGGAGGATCGCGACCGCCGTCCCGCCGACCCCGCCCGAGGCACCGGTGACGAGGACCGGGCCGTCGTCCGGCGTCAGGCCGCGCTCCTCGAGCGCCGCGACGCTCATCGCCGCGGTGAAGCCGGCCGTCCCGACCGCCATCGAGTCGCGGGCGGAGAGGCCCGGCGCGAGCGGCACGACCCAGTCGGCCGGGACGCGGGCGAACGCCCCGTAGCCGCCGTGGTGCGCCACCCCGATCTCGTATCCGTGGGCGAGGACCGACGTCCCGGGCGCGAGCCCCGAGCCGCCGGGGTCCACGACGACCCCCGCGAGATCGATCCCCGGGATGAGCGGCGAGATCCGCGCGACCTTGCCCGCCGCGATCGTCGCGAGGCCGTCCTTGTAGTTGACGCTCGACCACTCGACCCGGATGCCGACGTCGCCGGCCCAGGCCGCGGGGTCGAGGTCCGCGGTCACGACGTCGCGGACCTCGCGGACGACATCGTCGCCGCGCCGCTCGACGACGAAGGCTCGGAAGCTCGCCGGGATCGCGCTCATCGGCTCCACCTCATCGGCTCGGGTTCGCGGGGGCCTGGATTCGCGGGGCCCGGGTTCGCGGGGGCCTGGGTTCGCGGGGGCCCGGGGTCGGCGGCTGGCGGGGCTGGGGTTCCGGGGTCGGGCCGGTCGGGCTTCCGCGTCCGCGGCGGAGCGTACGCCATCGGGACCCCGGGGAGCGGCTCCGCCGCGCCGAACCCCCACGGCCCCCCGGCGGCTTGACACTCACCCGGCCCGGCGATCCCCCCGCGGCTTGACACTCCCCCGGCCCGGCGGCTTGGCACTCACCCGGCCCGGCGGCTTGACACTCACCCGGCCCGGCGATCACCCCGGTTTCCTGACATCTGAGCCGGGGTCGACGCAGGAGCGCGCGTTTGCACGCACGACGTCGAGCGAATCGGCGTGGATCACGCACGGGTTCGAGCACTACTGCGCCGGGGCCGGCGCACGTGGCAGGAAACCGGCGCACCCCGGCTCGCCGGCGCAAGTGGCAGGAAACCGGTCCCGAAGCGGCGGGGCGCCGCGGAGGGGAGCACCCTTGACACCGTCCGCGCCGACCCCGCACCATCCCATGGGATGCAGCACACCACCGTCTCCTGGTCGATGCGCATGGCCATGGGCATGCAGATGATGCAGATGCCCTGGCGGCCCCGCCGTGCGGAGGATGGGGTCTAGCGCTCTCGCCGACCTGACCAGGTAGCGGGACCGCGAGACCGGTCCCGGGGCCGCAGATCCTTCGAGGGACTGCGGTCTTTTTGTTTCCTCCGACCACACGACGGCCAGCCGCCGAGTCACCCGCCGTCCCAGCCGCCGAGTCAGGCGCGGTCGCCCCCGCCTCAGCAAGCCGCGACCCGCCACCACGACCCGCCACTCCCCCACCCAGCCGAGGAGCCTCGATCGATGTCAGACCAGCCGACCTTCCGCCCCGAGACGCTCGCCCTCCACGCCGGCCAGCGGCCCGACCCCACGACGAAGGCCCGCGCCGTCCCGATCTACGCGACGACGAGCTACGTCTTCGACGACGCCGACCACGCCGCACGGCTCTTCGGGCTCCAGGAGTTCGGGAACATCTACACGCGGATCATGAACCCGACGACCGACGTCTTCGAGCAGCGGGTCGCCGCGCTCGAGGGGGGCGTCGCCGCGCTCGGGCTCGCGAGCGGCCAGGCGGCCGAGACGCTGACGATCCTCAACCTCGCCCGCGCCGGCGACAACATCGTCAGCTCGACGAGCCTCTACGGCGGCACGTACAACCTCTTCGCCTACACGTTGCCGAAGATCGGGATCACGACCCGGTTCGTCGACGGCACGGACCCGGCCTCGTTCGGGCCCGCGATCGACGGGCGGACGAAGGCGATCTACCTCGAGACGGTCGGCAACCCGCGGCTCGACGTCCACGACATCGCCGCGATCGCGAAGGTCGCCCACGACCACGGCCTCCCGCTCATCGTCGACAACACGTTCGCGCCGTTCCTCTGCCAGCCGATCGCGCACGGCGCCGACATCGTCATCCACTCGGCGACGAAGTGGATCGGCGGCCACGGGACGGTGATCGGAGGCGTCGTCGTCGACGGCGGCACGTTCGACTGGTCGGCGAGCCCGCGCTTCAAGGAAGACTTCGTCGACCCGGACCCGAGCTACCACGGCGTCAGCTACACGGGCGCCTTCGGGAACCTCGCGTTCATCCTCAAGCTCCGTGTCCAGGGCCTCCGCGACCTCGGCCCCGCGCTCAGCCCCTTCAACAGCTTCCAGCTCCTCCAGGGGCTCGAGACGCTCCACGTCCGGATCGCCCGGCATTCGGAGAACGCCCTCGCGGTCGCCCGCTGGCTCGAGAAGCATCCGGGCGTCACGTGGGTGAACTACCCGGGCCTGGCCTCGCATCGGAGCCACGCGCTCGCGAATAGGTACCTCTCGGGCGGGTTCGGGGGGATGATCACGTTCGGCGTGAAGGGCGGGGTCGAGGCGGGCCGGAAGGTGATCGACAACGTGAAGCTCTTCAGCCTCCTCGCGAACGTCGGCGACGCGAAGTCGCTGATCATCCACCCGGCCTCGACGACGCACCAGCAGCTCTCCGCCGAGGACCAGGTCTCGACGGGCGTGACGCCCGACCTGATCCGGCTCTCGGTGGGGATCGAGAGCGTCGACGACATCATCGCCGACCTCGACCAGGCACTCGCCGCCGCCGGCCGCTGACGGGCGAGCGACGATGACGGCGCCGGCGGGCCCGATCCCCGGGCCCGGGATCGCGTTCGGGCGGGGCGAGGTCGTGACCACCTCGCTCGGCCCGTTCGCGCTCGAATCCGGCGAGACGCTCCCCGAGCTCGTCGTCGCGTGGCGGCACGACGGTCCGGGCCCCGACGAGGATGGCGCGCAGGTCCTCGTCGTCCACGCGCTCACCGGCTCGGCCGACGCGGCCGGCGACTGGTGGGAGCCGCTCATCGGCCCGGGCCGGGCGATCGACACGACGCGGGTCGGCGTCCTCTGCGCGAACCTCCTCGGCGGCTGCTACGGATCCACCGGCCCCACCTCGATCGACCCGCGGACCGGCGAGCCGTACGGCGCCTCGTTCCCGCACGTCAGCGTCCGCGACCAGGCGCGGGCGCAGTGGGCGCTCCTCGACCGGCTCGGGATCCGCTGGCTCGCGCTCGCGACCGGCGGGTCCCTCGGCGGGATGGTCGCGATCGAGACCGCCCTCGAGCGGCCGATGGCGGCGCGTGCCCTCCTGCCGATCGCGGCGCCGACCGCGACCGGCGCCCTCGCCACCGCGTGGAACCATCTCCAGCTCGAGCTGATCGAACGCCTCGGGGAGCGGGGCCTCGAGCTCGCCCGCCAGCTCGCGATGACCACCTACCGGAGCGAGGCCGACTTCGAGGAGCGCTTCGGCGGCCGGATCGAGGCCGACGGGCGGAAGTCGATCCTCAGCTACCTCGACCATCAGGGCCGCAAGCTCGTCGACCGGTTCGACGCCCAGAGCTACGCGGCGCTCGTCCGGGCGATGGACGGCCACGACATCGGCCGCGGGCGGGGCGGGGTCCGCGACGCGCTCGCGCTGCTCGCGCCGAAGGGGACGTGGCTCGTCGGGCTCGGGATCACCGGCGACATCCTCTACACGGCCGACCAGGTCCGAGCCCTCGTCGGGGCCGCACGGACCGCCGGCCTCCCGGCCGAGTACCGGGAGCTCCGCTCGACGAAGGGCCACGACGGCTTCCTCACCGAATGGGAGCAGCTCGCCGCGGTGATCGGCGAGATCCTCGCCCAGACGGCGTAGGGCCGATGGAGCCCCGGCCGCGGCCGAGGCTCCGGACCCGGTGAATGGTGGGTCGACGACTAGGGGATCCTGTTCATCGCGACGTTGGTGCCGGCGCCCCCGTTCGTCGAGCCCGGGCCGTTCGCGACCCAGAACTTCGCCGTGTCGGTCCCCGACGCGAATGCGGCCGGCGCGAGCGCGACGGCCACGAGGGCCGCGACGACCGCGGCGTAGGCGAGCTTCTTCATGGCGTACCTCCTCGATCCGAAACAGTCTTCGGTGGGGGCAATCTAGCGTCGGGATGCGGTCCGGGTCCTGCACCGCACGCGACTCGCGTCGCCGCCGCGCACCACCGTCGCGGGCGCCACCCGGCGCACTGCCCATGACCCGCGGCACGGACCATGCCGCACGGCCACGCGCCGGCCCGCCCCGGGGGCCGGTCCGCTGGCTGGGCCGGCGCCGGTCCGGCTCAGGCGATCGGCGGCGTCGACCCGTCGAGCGGCTCGAGACGGTAGTAGCGGCCGACCTCGGCGAGGTTGCGGCGCGAGAGCCAGTACATGAGGTTCCCGGGGAAGGGATGCTGGCGGAACGTGGCACCGATCGCAGCGTCCCGCTCCGGCCCGCGCCCGAGCGGGATCGACCGGACCGCGACCCGGCGGCGGCGCGGGAGGACCACGGTCGCCTCGCCCGCAGCATCCAGGTTGCGGGTCCAGGCTGTCTCTCCCACCGGGTGGCCGATGTACCAGCGGCCGCCGACCACGAGGAGGCCGAGGACCACGGGTCGGACCCGGCCGCTCCGGCGGCCGACGATCTCGACTTCCACCGTGTCGCCGATCGGGCGTCGCGCGAGGAACCTCGAGATCCCGGGTTCGATCCGCCGGAGGAGCCGATAGAAGCGGTGGAAGCCCTCGCGCCACGTCGCCGACGAGACGCGGGGCGGCCGCACGGCTGAGGTGCCGGTCGTCAGGATCGATCCTCGCCCGCGGCGGTCGCGGCCGGCGTGGCTTGCGCGGCGGCCGGCGCGGCGGGGGCGGCCGGCGTGGCTTGCGCGGCGGTCGCGGCCGTCGCCGGGACGAGCCGGAAGACCGGGCCGAGCCCGATCCGGTCCGCCATCCCCGGCCCGTACCGGCCCTTGATCGCGCGAAGCGCGGCGTCCCGGGCATCGTCGACGAGGTGCTCGGCGCGGTAGGCGCTCGTCCGCCCACCGACCGACGCGCGGCAGCTCGGGTTCGCGAGGAGGTTGTGCGCCCAGTGCGCCGTCGGCGACCCGGCCCCGACGAGCAGGTTGCCGTGCTCGTCCCACTCGAACCCGACCGGCGTCGACCGCGTCCGTCCCGACTTCCGGCCGACCGTCTCGACCATCGCGAACCTGCCGCTCGCCGCCATCCGGGCGCCCATCAGCCGATTGAAGGTCTGGAGGATGCTCATGCCGGTGATTCGCGGGGCGGTGCGGCACGGATGTGACCGAGCGGCGGACGGCGGCGGTGCGACGCTACGAGCCGCAGCCCCGCAGCTCGGTTTCCTGACATCTGTGCCGGATCCGGCGCACAAGCGTCCGTTCCCACGCACGACGGGTGGCGAAACCGCGCCGGCCCCGCACGAGATCGAGCGCCAGTGCTCCATCGACGGCGCAAGTGGCAGGAAACTCGGGAGCGCCGGCCCGCGCGGCCCCGCCCCGCCGGCCCCGCGCGACCCGCCCCGCGTCCCACCCCGCCGCGGCTCAGACCTCGGCGAGCTCCAGGCCGAGGGCGCGGCGTG
>JBJOLT010000058.1:0-5045 GCA_046045415.1 Chloroflexota bacterium
TTCTCGACCGGCTCGCTGACGCTCGCCGTCGGGAGCCACGAGATCTGCGGCGTCGCTCGTGACGCGTCCGGGAACACGAGCGCGACGGTCTGCGCGACCGTCACCGTCATCGACACGACCGCGCCGAGCATCCGGGTCGTCTCCGCACCCCTCGGGACGGTCGAGTTCGGCGCGGACTTCGACGTCGTCTTCTCGGCATCCGACGGGACGACCGGCGGGGGCTCCGTCACCACCGGCGAGTTCCGGATCGACGGCGGGCCGTGGGTCACCGGCGCCGCGACGGACGGCAGCTTCGGCGAGGTCGAGGAGGACTTCTCGACCGGCTCGCTGGCGCTCCCCGTCGGGAGCCACGTGATCTGCGGCCGTGCGACCGATGCGTCGGGGAACACGAGCCCGACGTTCGCGTGCGCGACGGTCGTCGTCGTCGACTCCACATCGCCGAGCATCCGGGTCGTCTCCGCACCGGCGGCCCCGGTCGCCTTCGGGACCCCGGTCTCGGTCGTCTTCTCGGCATCCGACGGGACGACCGGCGGGAGTTCGATCTCGACCGGCGACTACCGGATCGACGGCGGCGGGTTCACCGCCGGCGCCGCGACGGACGGCAGCTTCGACGAGGTCGAGGAAGACTTCTCGACCGGCTCGCTGGCGCTCGCCGTCGGGAGCCACGAGATCTGCGGCCGCGCGACCGATGCGTCGGGGAACACCCAGGCGACGCCCGCCTGCGTGACGGTCGTCGTGACGGACGGGAGCGGTCCCACCGTGCGAGTCGTCTCGGCACCCTCGGGCCCGGTGGACTACGGGACCCCGGTGTCGGTCGTCTTCTCGGCATCCGACGGGACGACCGGCGGGGGCTCCGTCACCACCGGCGAGTTCCGGATCGACGGCGGGCCGTGGGGCATCGGCGCCGCGACGGACGGCAGCTTCGGCGAGGTCGAGGAGGACTTCTCGACCGGCTCGCTGACGCTCCCCGTCGGGAGCCACGAGATCTGCGGCCGTGCGACCGATGCGTCGGGGAACACGAGCCTCACCTCGGGTGACTCGTGCACCACCGTCACCGTGGTCGACGGGAGCGCACCGACGGTCCGCGTCGTCTCGGCGCCGACGAGCGTCCCGTATGGGACCCCGGTCATCGTCGTCTTCTCGGCATCCGACGGGACGACCGGAGGGAGCTCGATCACCTCGGGCGACTACCGGATCGGGGACGGGGCGTGGTTCCCGGGGTCCGCGACGGACGGCAGCTTCGGCGAGGTCGAGGAGGACTTCTCGACCGGCTCGCTGACGCTCGCGTCGGGAACCCATGTCATCTGCGGGCGCGCCCGCGATGCCGCCGGCCGGGAGAGCGCGACCACCGGCGAGTCGTGCGTCACCGTCACCGTCGAGGACGCGACGGGTCCCACCGTCACGGTCGTCGGCGTAAGTCCGGGCGCGATCGTCACGTTCGGTGACGAGGTCCGGGTCACCTTCCGCGCCTCCGACGTCACGAGCGGTGCGAGCTCGATCACCTCGGGCGAATACCGGATCGACGGCGGCACGTGGCAGAGCGCGTCCGCGACCGACGGGAGCTTCGACGAGGTCGAGGAGGACTTCTCGACCGGGACCCTCGTCATGGGAGCGGGCACGCACACGATCTGCGGCCGCGCGCGCGACGCGACGGGGAGCCTGAGTGACGAGACGCCGGCCTCGTGCACCACCGTCCAGGTCCTTGCGGCCACGACGACGGTGACCTACCTCGGCCCGGCCTATGACGACGATGTCGACGGCGGGGTCGACCTCACGGCCGGGATCTCCGGTCCCTACGCATGCCTCGTCGCCGGGAACCTCACGTTCCAGGTCCGCGACATCACCTCCGGCGCCGAGGTCACCGCCGCGACCGTGCCGACGGCGGGCTCGACGGAGGGGACGGCGAGGATCTCGCTGACCGACGGGATCTACACCATCCACGTCTCCTTCACGACCGGCGACGGGAACTGCGTCGGTGACACGGACGAGGCGATCCTCGCGGTCGTGATGCCCGGTCAGGACGCCGCCCATGGCGGCGGCTGGTACCGGTACTCGGGCGCCGGCGCGCCCCCCGGCAACTCGCGCATCAACTTCGCCTTCCAGGTCAGGCTCGTGAAGGCCGGTCGGAACGCGACGTCGTACCGCGGCCAGCTGCTCTGGATGAACACCGGCCACCATCGGCTCCGGGTCGACCTCTCGACGACCGACGGGAGCGCGTACGGGCGCCTTCGCTGTCCGGCGATCCCGGGCTACAAGCTCGCGTCGTGCGCGACGCTCTCGGGTCGCGGCGTCCTCGAGGACTGGACGGCGAGCGGGTGGGAGCGGCGGCCGGGGACGTTCCCGATCCTCGCGACCGTCTACGACGGCGGTGAGGTGATCGAGTGCAAGGGCCAGGGGCGCACCAAGACCTGCACGAAGAAGGAGCGGCCGGACTTCTTCGGGATCGAGTTCACCACGCTGCCGGCAGGCGCGATCCGTGAGTCGCTCCCGCAGGAGCTCCGGGGCGGATCCATCGCGGTCTTCTGAGCCGGCGAGTTCCCTCGAGCGCCGGAGTCGACGGCCCCGGGTATCCCCCGGGGCCGTCGCGTGTCAGTCGGTCCTCTCGGCTCCGTCACCCCGCCGGCCCCGCTCGCCGAGGAAGCCGGCGGTGCGGCCCTTCGGGCGGTACGCCTGGCCCGCGGCGCCCGTGGGATCCGCCGCAGGGTGTCGATAGGTCTTCGCGGCGGGCCTGAGGTGCGGCGGGACCGGGTCGGGACCCTCGGCGCCGACCAGTTCGACGGCGCGATGGAGCGCTGCGCCGGGCCACCAGTCGCGGGCGGTCCGCGCGAGGTAGCTGACGGTCGCGGCGAGCGGGTAGTGCGCCTCGGGCATCCCGACCCGTTCGACGGCGTCGAGGCACGCGACCGCCATCGGGAGCGCCGCCGGGTCGGCTGAACCGACCTCCTCGCCGGCCGCGACGACGAGCCGCCGGGCGGCGTGGCGACCGTCGTCACCGGCGTTCAGCTGGACCGCGAGCCAGTAGAGCGCAGCCTCCTCGTCGCCGCCGCGGATGCTCTTGATCATCGCGGAGACGGCGCCGGAGCGGTCGTACGGCGCGGTCCGCGACTGGGCGGCCTTCATCACGGCCGCCGCGTCGAGGATCTCCGTCCCGGGCGGGAGGAGCGCGACGGCCCCTTCGATGAGCGACAGGAGGCGCCGCCCGTCGCCCGCCGCGAGCCCGAGGAGGTTCCGCCGCGCATCGTCGTCAGGGGCGATCGTCCGGCCGTCGGCCGCGTACGCCGCGAACCCGCGCTCGAGGAGCGTCCCGAGATCGGCCTCGCCGAGCGGCTCGAGCCGGAGGACGGTGAGCCGGGAGAGGAGCGGCGCGATCACCGCGCCGGCCATCGGCGGCTCGGTCGTCGCCGCGACGAGGACGATCCGGCCCGTCTCCACCGCGGCGAGGAGTCCGTCCTGCTGGTTCTTCGCGAGGCGATGGAGCTCGTCGACGAAGAGGAGCGGGGGCCGGCCGCTCGTGAGCCGGAGCGTGTCCGCCTCGACGAGCCGGCGGCGGAGGTCGGGGAGTCCCTCGGAGGTCGCGTCGAGCGTCAGGTAGCCGAGGCCGAGCGCATCCGCGAGGAGCCGTCCGAGCGTCGTCTTCCCGGAGCCCGGCGGGCCCCACAGCACGAGCGCCGGGAGGCGGCCGCCCGCGATCCAGCGGGTGAGCGCGCCGTCGGGGCCGAGGAGATGGCGCTGTCCGACGACGTCGTCGAGCGAGCGCGGCCGGAGTCGCGCCGCGAGCGGGGCATGGCGGTCGGGGAGGGGGGTCGTCGTCGCGCTGCCGGGCCCTGCGGCGGACGGCTCCGGGTCGAACATCGGGCGCCGCGACCCTGGGCCGCCGGGAGCCGGTGCGGTCGGCCGGCTAGAAGAGGTTCGCGACGTCGCGGACGAGCCAGAGCGCGATGAGCGCCGCCATCAGGCCGCCGAAGACGATCGTGATCCTGCGGATGTCCTGGACGACGTAGCCGTACTCCTCGGCCGCCCGCTGCGCGAGCAGCCCGGTGGGGACGCGCGCCGGACGGGAGAGCTCGTTCGCCCGGCCCGCCCCGCGGTCGCGGGAGCGCTCGAGCGCCTGCGTCGCGGCACGCTCCTGCGCCATGAGCTGCGCCTCGAGCTCAGCGGCGCGCGCCTCCTCGGCCGCCGTCAGGCCGGCGGAGGGTCGGGGAGCCGTCCGCTGGACCGGGCGCCGCTGACCGGGCTTCGAACTGCCGCGCGATCGCTTGGCCATCGCTGTCGAGGAGCCTCCGTGGTGCTGATGGGCAGGAGGAGGATAGCGCAGGCGGGCCGGGCCGATCCGCCCTCGCGCCCCCCGCCCGCTACCGGATCCGCGTCAGGTTCGTCCGGCTCGTCGCGGTCCCGCCCGCGGTGACGATCGTGATCCGTCCGGTCGCCGCGGTCGACGGCACCGTGAGCGTCAGCTTCGTCGGCGAGAGGACCCTGAAGGCCGCGCGGACCGTCCCGATCCGGACCGCGGTAGTCCCGATCAGGTTCGTGCCGGTCACCGTCACCGTCGCACCCGCCGCCGCCGAGGCCGGGCTGAACGAGCCGACCGTCGGGGCGACGCGCCCGGCGAGGATCGTGAACCGCGAGAGCCGGAGCGTCCCGCCCCCGATCGTCACGACGAGCGGTCCGGTCCGGGCGCCGGCAGGGACAGAGACCCACACCGTCGTCGCCGACGCGACGACGATCCGCGGCGCCGCGACCCCGCCGAACGTCACCCTCGTCGCGGCGGAGAGGCCGCGTCCGACGAGCGCGACCGTCGCGCCGACCCGGCCCGACGTGACGCTCGCCCGGTTGAGCGCCCCGATCGTGAGCGTCGCGGCGTTCGACGTCGTCGAGCCGCCGGCCGCCGCCGACACGATCGCGCGGAGCCGGAGGCCGTTGTCGCCCGACGCGGCGGTGAACGTGTACGTCCGGCTCGTCGCGCCCGAGACCTCGGTCCACGTGGAGCCGTCGCGCGAGCGCTCCCAGCGGAACGTCGCCCCCGTATCGCCGGTCGAGACCGAGAA
>JBJOLT010000031.1:0-24040 GCA_046045415.1 Chloroflexota bacterium
CGGGATCCTCGGTGACGACGCGCCCGCGCGTCCGGGACGACGCGGTCTAGTCGGCCGCCTCGCCAGGGCTCGCGCCGGCCGCTGACCCACCGTCGGCCGCCGGCCCACCGGCGTTCGACGCAGGCCCGCCATCCGTCGCTGACCCGCCGTCCTCGTCGACGACGAGGTCCCGCTGCTCGACGCCCCGCAGGTAGAAGCGGTTCACGAGGATCGTCTCGATCCTCGGATCGTCGAGCCGCCTCCCCTCGCGGAGCGCGACGGCGTTCGTCACGGGGAAGAACATCTCGTTCGAGCGCTCGAGGAGGATCGACGGATCGGTCCCCGGGTAGAGGTAGACGCGGCCGTGCACCTCGAACGGGGAGACGTCGAGGACGACGTCGTAGGTCAGCTTGTGGACCCGGAACGCGGCGCGCTCTCCCTCGGTGAGCGGCGGCCGGCTCTCCTCGCCGGCGAGCACGATGACGAGGTCGTACGGGTCGATCTGCTTCAGGCCGGGCGCGGGCTCCAGCGGTCCCCCCTCGTCGAGCGCCGCCCACGTCATCTCGCTCAGCTCGATCGGCTCCCGCCGGTTCAGTGCGTCGGAGAGGCGGCCGGCGATCCGCATGTAGCCCACGAGCCGCCACTCGTCGCTCAGCCCGTCGAAGCGGACGCGGCGGAGGACCGTCCCGTCCTCCCGGACGATCGGCTCGTCGAGATCCTCCGCGTCGGGCCCGCGACGGCGGAAGAAGCTGAACGGCACCGCTACTCGTCCTCGCTCGCGCCCGACTTCTCGCGGATCAGGTCCACGACCCCGGCGTCGGCGAGCGTCGTCGTGTCGCCGAGCGTCCGCCCCTCGGCGAGGTCGCGGAGGAGCCGGCGCATGATCTTCCCGGAGCGGGTCTTCGGGAGATCCGGGACGAACATCAGGTACTTCGGCTTCGCGATCGGCCCGATCACGTACGAGACGTGCTCGCGGAGCTGGAGCGCGAGGGCGTCGGACGGCGCCTGGCCGGCCTTGAGGATGACGTACGCGAAGATCGCCTGACCGGAGACGTCGTCCTTCTTGCCGACGACCGCCGCCTCGGCGACCGAGCGGTGATCGACGAGCGCGGACTCGACCTCGGTCGTGCTGATCCGGTGGCCCGCGACGTTCATCACGTCGTCGACCCGGCCGAGGAACCAGACGTAGCCGTCCTCGTCCTTCTTCGCCCCGTCCCCGGCGAAGTACATCCCAGGGAAGCGGCTCCAGTAGGTCTGCCGGAAGCGCTCCGGGTCGCCGTAGATCCCGCGGAGCATCGCCGGCCACGGGCGGGTGAGGACGAAATAGCCGCCGCTCCCGTTCGGCACGGAGTTCCCGTCGCCGTCGACGACGTCCGCGCCGATCCCGGGGAGCGGGAAGGTCGCGGAGCCCGGCTTCGTCGTCGTCACGCCGGGCAGCGGGCTCACCATGATGTTCCCCGTCTCGGTCTGCCACCACGTATCGACGATCGGCGCCTTCCCGCCGCCGATGTGCTCGTGATACCAGAGCCAGGCCTCCGGGTTGATCGGCTCGCCGACCGAGCCGAGGAGCCGGAGCGACGAGAGGTCGTGCTTCGCCGGATACGCCTCGCCCTGCTTCATGAAGGCGCGGATCGCCGTCGGCGCGCAGTAGAGGATCGTGACCTTGTAGTCCTCGACGATCCGCCACCAGCGGTCCCAGTCCGGGGTGTCCGGCGCGCCCTCGTAGAGGAGACCGGTCGTCGCGTTCGAGAGCGGCCCGTAGACGATGTAGCTGTGGCCGGTGACCCAGCCGATGTCCGCGGCGCACCAGTAGACGTCGTCCGGCTTGACGTCGAAGACCATCTCGTGCGTGAAGCCCGTGCCGAGCAGGTACCCGGCCGAGGTGTGCATGATCCCCTTCGGCTTCGCCGTCGTCCCCGAGGTGTAGAGCAGGTAGAGCATCTGCTCCGACTCGACCGGGACCGGCGCGCACGTCTCCGGCTGGCGGTCGACGAGCTCGTGCCACCAGTGGTCGCGCCCCGCGACCATGTGGCAGCCCTCCTTCAGCCGGTCCACGACGATCACGTTCTCGATCGTCGGCGTGTCCGCGAGCGCCTCGTCCGCGTGGTGCTTCAGGCCGACGTGCTTCCCGCGACGCCAGCCGCCGTCCGCGGTGACGAGGACCTTCGCCTTCGCGTCGTTGATCCGGCCGGCGAGCGCCTCCGCGCTGAAGCCGCCGAAGACGACGGTGTGCGCCGCGCCGAGGCGGGCGCACGCGAGCATCGCGATCGGGAGCTCGGGGATCATCGGCATGTAGATCGCGACGACGTCGCCCTTCCGGACGCCGAGCTCGGCGAGCGCGTTCGCCGCCTTCGAGACCTCGCGGAGGAGGTCGCGGTACGTGAGCGTCCGGGTGTCGCCCGGCTCACCGATCCAGTGGTAGGCGACCTTGTCGCCGAGCCCGCGCTCGACGTGACGGTCGAGGCAGTTGTAGCTGACGTTCAGCTCGCCCCCGCCGAACCACTTCGCGAACGGGAGCTCCCACTCGAGCGTCGTGGCGAACGGCGTGAACCAGCTGATCCGCTCGCGCGCGAGCTTCGCCCAGAAGGCGACCGGATCCTTCTCCGCCTCCGCGTAGAGCTCGCGCGTCGCGTTCGCCTGCTTCACGAAGGCGGCGCTCGGCGGGAAGGTCCGGCGCTCGAGGAGCAGGTTCTCGATCTCGGGACCTGACCGCTCCGCGGCGTCGCCGCCGGCCGGCTGCCTCTCGGACACGAGCGTCTCCTCCTCCGCTGATTGGTGGGGCCATTCTACGCGGGGGCCCGTGCGTGGGAAGCGGGGCTCGCGGGCGCCCCTCAGGCGCCGTCGCGCGGCTGCACCGGGACGAGCCGATGGGCGCCGGGGATCTCGATCCGCGCCGCCTGGAGCGCGGCGAGGAGCCGCTTGCGGAGCTCCCCGGTCGCGTCGAAACGGTCCGGCGCCCGGACCCGGCCGCCGATCTGGAGCGGGACGCCGAGCTCGGTGAACTGGCCGACGCGGAGGAGCGCGGGCCGCTCGAGGAAGCGCCCGCTCCACGCCGGATCGGCGAGGAGCGCCGCGCCGACCTCGTCGACGACGGCGCCGGCGCGGTCGAGGTCCGTCCCGAAGCCGACGGTCACCTCGACGATCGCCCGCGCGTAGTGGCGGGTGAGGTTCGAGGCGACCCGGACGTTCCCGTTCGAGACGCTGTGGACCGTCCCGCTCAGGTCGCGGAGGACGGTCCGGCGGAGGCCCACCTCCTCGACGACCCCCTCGACACCGTCGAGCCGGACGACGTCGCCCTCGCTGTACTGGCCCTCGACGATGATGAGGATCCCCATGAGGTAGTCGCGGACGATCTCCTGCCCCGCGACCGCGAGCGCCGCGGCGACGATCCCGAAGCCGGCGATGACCCCGATGAGATCGAAGATCGTGAGGACGACGAGGACGAGGACGAGGACGACGACGACCCTGAGGAGCCGGGCGATCAGGTTGACGACCGTCTCGACCCGCTTCCGGGCGTCCTCGAGCTGGAGCTGCTCGAACTCGTCCTTCGGTCGCCGGCGCTCGATCGCGCCGACGACGACGCGGCGGACGAGCGGCCGGGCCGCCTGGAACGCGAGGAGCGCGACGACCGCGGCGACGAGGAGCGGCAGACCGCTCCGCCCGAGGAAGCCCGCGAGCTCGTCGAGGGGCGGCCCGAGGTCCGGCATGGCCGATAGCCTAGCAGGGGGCCATCGGCCGGCCGCCCGTCAGTGCGAGGAGCCCATCCCCATCGCCGCGGTGTCGATCCGGCGGAGGTCGCCCGCGGACCGCGCCTCGAGCGCCGTGTCGAGCGACGCCGCGAAGATCGAGATCGTCCGGTCGACGTCGTCGCCCTCCGCATGCGCCTCGCAGATGAACCACGGCTCCCGCGAGTCCGGCTCCGGCATCGCGCCGAGCGGGTGCATCCCGACCGCGACCGCGTCGTAGAGGTCGTGGTCCGTGTCGGCCCACCCTCGGTACTCCGTCGGGAGCGTCTCCGCGAAGATCATCCCGAACATCGTCGGGTGGCCGGTGAAGCTCACCGGCAGGCCGCGCGACGCGCAGACGTCGCGGATCCCCGCCTGGATCGCCTCGCCGGTCCGACGGATCGTGCCGAGCGCGTCCGTGTCGCGGATGATCTCGAGCGTCTTCGCGGCGGCGGCGGCGGCGACGCGGTTCCCCGCGTAGGTCCCGCCGTGGCTCACCTTGTCGGGGAGGACGCTCATGACCTCCTCGGTCCCGGCGAAGGCCGCGGCCGGATACCCGTTCCCCATCGCCTTCGCGTAGGTGGCGAGGTCCGGGATCACGCCGAAGTACTCGGCGGCGCCACCGCGGGCGAACCGGAAGCCGGTCTTCACCTCGTCGAAGATGAGGAGCGCGCCGAACTCGTGGGTGAGCGCCCGCATCGCCTCGTGGAAGCCCGGCTGCGGGAGGATCCCCTGCGCGTTCCCGAGGACCGGCTCGACGATGATCGCGGCGATCTCCTTCCCGTCCCGCTCGAAGATGCGGCGGAGGACGTCGAGGGCGTTGTAGCGGGCCGGGACGATCGTCCGGGTGATCTCCTCGGGGATCCCGCGCCCCCACGTGAGGCCGACCGGGTTCTCGAGATCGCCGAGGCTGGAGATCTGGTCCGCGTTCGGCGTGACGCTCACGAGCGCGTAGTCGTGGACGCCGTGGTAGCCGCCCTCGAACTTCACGATCTTGCTCCGGCCGGTGTAGGCGCGGGCGATCCGCATCGCGTGCATCGTCGCCTCGGTCCCCGAGACGGTCATCCGGGCCTTCGCCGGCCACCGCGCGAGCTCGCAGAGGAGCTCCATCGCGCGGACCTCGTCCTCGGAGGTGAGGGAGAAGCTGACGCCGCGCCGCATCCGCTCGTTCACGTGGTCGTCGACCCGCGGGTCGCCGTGGCCGAGGATGACCGGGCCGTAGCCGAGGCGGAGGTCGATGTACTCGTTGCCGTCGATGTCCCAGACGTGGCCGCCCTCGCCACGATCGACGTAGATCGTGTCCTCTCCCCATGCGCGGAAGTTCGACGAGGTGCCGCCGGGCATCCGCTTCAGGGCGCGCCGGTACATCTCGAGCTGTTTCGTCCGCCTCAGGGCGGGACGGGTGGCGGTCATCGGAGGCCTCCGGGTGGTTCGGGCGCTGCGGCGACACGTCGCCGGAACGGTGTCCTTGCCGCAGTGACGGCATCCTGACACGGCACCCCGCGAACGGTCAAAGCCCCCCCGGGGTCCCCCGGGCGGGCGGGCCGGGAGGCCCGGTCAGCCGATCCCGAGCCAGCGCGGCAGCTCGCGGGCGAGCGTCGCGAGCGGGAGCGAACCGTGGCCGATCGCCGCGTCATGGAACGCCCGGAGGTCGAAGCGACTGCCGAGCGCCGCGGCCGCCTCGGCACGGAGCCGGTCGATCTCCCGGCGGCCGATCATGTACGCGAGCGCCTGGCCGGGCCACGCGATGTAGCGGTCCGTCTCGATGATCGCGTCCGTCTCGACGATCCCCGCCGCGTCGGCGAGGTAGCGGATGGAGCGGTCGCGGGTCCACCCGAGCGCGTGCATCCCCGTGTCGACGACGAGCCGCGCCGCACGCCACGCCTGCGCGTCGAGCATCGCGAAGCGCTCGTACGCGTCGCGATAGAGCCCCATCTCGTCGGCGAGCCGCTCGCTGTAGAGGCCCCACCCCTCGACGAACGAGGCGCTCACCGCGCGGGCACCGAGCCGGCGGAAGAGCGGGAGCCCGGGGAGCTCCATCTCGAGCGAGATCTGGAAGTGGTGGCCCGGCGTCGCCTCGTGGTAGGTCGTCGACGCGAGCGTCGAGAAGTGGCGGCTCGGGAGGTCGTACGTGTTGACGTAGTAGATGCCGGGCCGCGAGCGGTCCACCGTCGGCGGGTAGTAGTACGCGGGCGGCGCGTCCGCCTCCTTGAACGCCTCGACGGCGCGGACCTCGCAGCCGGCGAGCGGGAGCCGCCCGAAGTAGCGCGGCGCCGCCTCGAGGGCGCGCCCGACGTCCTCCGTCGCCCGCGCGATGAGCGCCTCGACCGAGGCGGGCCGGTCGGCCGGATCCTCGCGCATCGCACGGCGGTAGGCGGCGACGTCGTCGCCGAGGCCTGCCGCGTTGGCGATGGCCCGACGCTCCACGTCGATCGCCTCGATCTCCTCGAGGCCGATGGCGTGGACCGCCTCCGGCTCGAGCGGGAGCGTCGTCCAGTAGCGGATCCGCTGACGGTAGAGCGCGTCACCGCCCGGGATCGTCGTCAGGCCGACGGACGGGCGGGCGGCGGGAAGGTAGCTGGACCGGAGGAGCTCGAGATGGGCGCGGTCGGCGGGCCGGGCGTACCGCTCGATCGCGGCGGCGATCGTCGCCCGGTCTCCCTCCGACGCGACCGCCGTCCGGGACGCGAGCGGGTGCTCCGCCACGGGGAGCGCGAGGAGCCGCTCGAACTGGGCGATCGTCCGCTCGACGACGATCGACGGCTGGGTCGTCCCGGCGGCGATCGCCTCGCGGAGGAGCTCGGAGGTCGCCTCGATGTACGCCGGGTACGCCTCGATCCGCGCGAGGAGCTTCCCCAGCCGCTCGGGGGTGTCCGCGCGCTGGAAGTTCGAGAGGTCGGGGAGAGTCGTCTGGGCGCCGCCCATCTGGTCCACCGCCTCGACGAGGTACCAGCGCCGGTCGAGTTCCTCCAGGCTGATCTCGCAGAGGAGCCGGAGCGCATCGCGGGTGAGCCGCTCCTCGACCTGGAGCCCCGCCTCCGGGATCGCGTCGGCGGCCCGCCGGGTCTCCTCGAAGAGCGCCCGCGCCCGCGCCCGTCCGGCAGGACCCGGATCCGGGAGCCGGTCGTCCCACCGGTCGTCGCCGTAGACCGTCGCGGTGAGGGGCGATAGCTCGAGCGCACGCTCCCAGTACCGGTCGGCGAGCGCGTCGACGGCGGAGGCTCTCTGGTCGGTCACGGGTCGCTCCTCTCCGCGGCGCCCGTCTCGAAGAGCGCCAGCTGATCCCCTCGCCGGTCCGTGCCGGCATCGAGCCCGAGGTAGGGCTCGAGGTCCTCGAGCCTCGGCTGACCGCCGCTCGCGAAGGCGCCGAGGTTCTCCCACGTCAGGATGTGCCAATTATCCCGCTCCATCGCCCGGCGGAGGAGCGGCGAGCGCGCGAGCTTCAGGCGGGCGAGCTCGACCCGCTCCGGGGCGAGGACGAGGAAGCGGACGAGGTCGTCGCTCGGCGGGATCCCGGCGTGCTTCCGGAGGATCGGCTCGGCGAGGAGCGCGGTCCACTCCACCTCGAACATGAACGCGCGCCGGGACCGGACGTACCAGGTGCAGTCGACCGACGCGACCGCCTCGGCCGAGGCCCGGCCGGCGGCCGGCGGCAACGTCGCCCGCTCCCGCGCGTCGAGGCGGGTGGCGAGCGGGCTGCCGCGGACGATCCGCGCCTGCTCCCGCTTCCCGATCGCGACGTTCATCCCGAGCCGGTGGCCGAGGTCCGCGAGGAGGCCGATCACCTCCGCATGCTCGGCGGTGCGGCGGGCGAGCGACTCGTCGGTGAGGAGCTGCGCCGGGCTGCTCCCTGCTCCGCGATAGCTGTCGAGGCACGCGCGGACGAGCGCGTCGTCGGCGCGGCTCCCGATCGGGAAGAGCGCCCCGATCCGCTCCGTGAAGGCCGCCTCGGAGAGCACGCCGGCGGTCGAGAGGAGGCCGAAGACGGCCCACTCCACCCGGTCGGCGAGCGGCGGCTCCGCGGCCGCGCGGTCGTCCCGGTCCACGAGCCACCAGCTCCCGGGCTCGATCTGCTCGAGCCGCGGATGGCCGGGCCGGGCGAGCTCGGCGCGGATCGTCCCGAGGAGGCGACCCACCCGATCGGGCTCCGCGGGGTCCCGGCCGAGGAGCCGGCGGAGCTCCCCGGCGCCGTCGAGGCGGACGAGGATCGCGCCGAGGAGGAGGTCGAACGGCGCCGGCTCGCCCCGCTCCCTCACCACCGCGACCGCGGTCTCCGTCACGAGGCGGGCGACCTCGGCCGGCCCGAGCGGACCGGCGCCGCCGACCCGGAGCTCGCTCGGCTGTTCGCTCCCGGGGGGCGGCGGCCCGGGCGGCGCGAGCTGGACGAGCGCGGGCTCCGCCATCCCCGGGGTGGCGAGGGTCACCCCGGCGATCCGGTAGCCGGCCTCGACCGCACCGAGCGCCGCGGCCGTCACCCCCTCCGCGCCGCCCTCGTCGACGAAGAGGAGCGTCCGGCCGTCGGCGGCGAGGAGCGGGGCGGCGGCGGCGAGGCCGCGCCCGACGAGCTCGCCGTGGCGGTCCCACGTGACACGCGGCGACGGCCCGAAGAGCGGCTCGAGCGGCAGGAGCGAGGCGGCGCCACGCCCGAGGGCCCAGCAGGTCCCGAGGTAGCCGAGCGAGAGCCGCTCCGTGTTCGCGCGCGGCGGGACCTGACCGACGACGAGGCGGACGCGCGGCGGGTCCGCGAGCCGGTCGAGGTCCGCGATCTCCTCGGCGAGCGCGGCGAGGCCCGCGCCGCTCGCGAGCCGGAGGATCACCCCGTTCCCGCCCTCGGCGAGGCTCCGGACGTCGGTCCCGAAGCGCGGCTGCGCCGTCCCGGCGCCGCGCGCGGTCAGGCCGAGGATGAACGCGCGGACGAGCCGGAAGCCGTCCTCGAAGGCGAGCCACGGGTGGCGCTCCCGCCAGCCGGCGCTCGTCGGCGGGCGGACGCGGCCGCTCGCGATCCGGAGCGCCCCGCCGCGGCCGGGGTGGGCATTCAGCCGGCTCGCGGGGATGATCGCGTGGAGGAGCGCGAGGCGAAGCGCGGCCTCGACGCCGGGCGAGCGGAGGTCGCCCTCGACCCGCTCGAGGATCGCGGCGAGCCCGACGAGCTGGCGGGGGGAGTGGAGATCGAGGAGCGCGTCCGGGAGGTCGCTCGTCGACGGCGAGCTCCCCGGCTCGGCATCTGACGGGAGCGCGAACCGGGCCCGGAGCCGCGCCCGGACCGCGGTCGCGTCGGCGTCCGCGGCGTGCGCCCGCTCCTCGTCGAAGGCGTCCGCGGGCGCCTCGACGGCCGCGCTCCCCTTCGACCCCTCGCGGCAGACGGGGCAGCGGTACCGCTTCGCGACGAGCCGCTCGCCGTCGCGGACCAGCTCGTCCGCCGGGTTCGTCCGGCCGCAGCGGGCGCAGCGGGAGGCGAAGAGCTCGTCGAGCGTCGAACGGAGCGTCCCGCCCGGGCGTGACGCGGCGCCGATCGCCTGGAAGGCGGCGTCGAGATGGATGAGGTCGGGCGGGCGGAGGACGAGTTCGGCGAGGAGCCGCGTCAGCGGGCTCGCCTCGAAGAGGACGGTACGACGACCGAGCTCGGACGCGGCGAGCGCCGTCCAGCCGCCGCGGCTCGCGACGTCGAGGACGATGTCGCCGGGCCGCGTGAGCGACTCGATCCGCTCGACGAGGAGGTCGGTGGGGGGCGCCGGGGCGATCCGCTCGAAGACGGGCAGCGACAGGCTGGGGTCGATCGGCGCCGCGCGCTCCCGTTCGGGCATGACGGCGATTCTGCCAGAGGGGTCCGGGCCGGGGACCCGGGGGGCGGCGGGCGACGAGCTACGGCTCGTCGAGCTCGTCCGGCTCCTCCTCGAAGGCCTCCTCCCCGGTCACCTCCTGCGGGAGGACCCGGTCGTAGTCCTCGATCGTCTCGTCCTCCTCGTCCTCCTCGAGCTCCTCCTCGAGCTCCATCTCCTCGCGGACGAGGGTCCCCTTCGTGTAGGGGCGGAGGTCCGACGACTTCGCCGCGGTGGGGAACGAGACCTTCCCGTAGTTCCGCGGGTCCTGGAAGATCTCGCGGATGATGATCCGGACGTCCTCGTTCCCGAGGCTCGTGACCCCGGCCGCGTACTTGTTCCCGTCGGCGATCAGCTTGAGGAGGCGCGCCGCGACCCGCGGCTCGACGATCCCGATCCGGACCCCGTTGCTGATCGCGATCAGCCGGTTCTTCTCCGGGGTGAGCTCCACGTAGTCACCGGGGTTCACCTGGGCGAGGACGCGGTAGTCGGCGAGGTCGGTGAGGTGGGCGAAGCCGGTCTTTCCGGTCTCCTCGACGAAGATCGAGACCGGCGCCTTGCTCCCCTCCGTCGCCGGGACGGTCTTCTCGTCGCCGGCCTTCTGGATGAGGATCTTCAGGCGGTCGATGTTCCGCTCCGCGATCCGGTTCATCGGATCGAGCGCGAGCGCCGTCTGGTAGTGCTCGCGCGCCTTCGCGAGCTCGCCGAGCTCCCAGTACGCCTTCGCGAGCCGGTTCTCCGCCTCCGCGTCGGCGCCCATCTCGAGGAGCCGGCGGTTCGTCTCGACCGCGTCGGCCCACTTCGCGGCGGTCGCCTGGGCGATCGCCTGCTCGGCGAGCTGGCGCTTCAGGCGGGTCTGCGCGGCGGCGGAGAGGCGCGGGCTCTCGACGTCGGGGAAGGTCACGGTGGGGGGTCCTTTCGGTCGTGGGCGCTCCTCGGCCCCGGCGCGCGTCGCATGACGGGCCGCCGGGGGGACCGGGGGGAACCCTTGTAGCACCGTCCGCGGTGCGCGTCAACCGAGGGGGCGGCGACCGGGGTCAGCGCGGGATGAGCAGGTTCCAGACGATGACGACGACGCCGAGCACGACGAGGAGGAGGATCTGCCAGATGAAGCGCGGGTCGCGCCGGGTCGGCGCCTCGGCCCCGACGAGGGACTCCCAGAGGAAGAAGACGAGCGTGAGGAGCGCGGGGCCCAGCAGCCGGGGGAGCGCCGCGGCCGAGAAGAGCCCCGCGGCGATCGCGATCGCGGCCGCGTGCGTCCCCGCGGTCCGCGCGGCGAGCTCGGGGAGCGGCGCGCGAAGCGCGGCGAAGCGGTAGCCGAGGAGGAACGTGAGCCCGGCGTCCGCCGCGGCGAGGAGGACGAGCGAGGCGAGCGGGGGCGGGGTCCGCTCGAGGCCGGGGGCGACCGGCGCGACGAGCGCGTCCGGGACGAGGGCGCCGACGCCGGAGAACCCGATGAAGGCGACGAGGATGCTGAGGCCGAGGAGGAGCGAACGGTCCAGCGGGGTGAACCCCATCGGCCGGGCGGCGATCCGCGCCTCCAGCTCCACCGCCGCGTCGACGACGAGCCCGGCGACGACGAGGGCGGGGATGAGCCAGAGACCGAACGGGACGAGGTGGATCGCCGCGACGGCGGCGACGGTGGCGGCGGTCGGGAGGAGCGTCGCCTCGCGGGGGACGGGGCCGACGGAGCGCTGCTCGATCGCCCGGCGGGAGCCGACGAGGACGAGCGCCGCGGCGATCGCGCCGATCGCCCAGACGGCGGGCCCCTCGACGAGCCGCGCGAGCGCGATCGTCGTCGCGGCGAGGAAGACGGTCTCGCGGCGCGCGAGATCCGCCTCGCCGACCGCGCCCGGGATCGGACCGAGACCGATCGCCCCGAGCGAGCCGGTGGCGGCGGCCGCGGTCGTCGCGGCGGCGGTCGCGGCGGTCGAGCGGACGGCGGCCCCGGTGCCGCGGACGACGGCGCCCGTCCCGCGGACGACCGCGCCGGTCCCGCGGACGAGCCCCTCCCCGGTGCCGCGGACGACGGCGTCGGGGCGGAAGCGGCCGGGCGTGACGTCCCGCGGCTGGCGCGGCTCGATCCGCTCGGCCGTCAGGTCGAGCTCGTCGGCGTCCTCGTCGCGCTTCCGCGGCTCGCGCGGGAGCAGCGTGGGCCGGTCGGGGCGCTCGGTCCGGCCGGCCGGCTCCGTCCGTCGCCGGGGCTCGGCCCGGCCCGCCCGTCCCGCCGCCTTCGGCCGGTCCGGTCGGTCGGGCGGCTCCGCGCCGCCCCGGCGCGGGCTCACGCCCCCGCCTCGCGGGTGGGAGGCGCGGCGGCGGCGCGACCGCCCGCGGCTCCGGCACCGCGGCCCGCGACGACCGCGACCCTCGCCGGCTTCGCCGCGAGCCACGCGAGGAGCTCGTCGAGCGGGCGGGCGTTCAGGACGGAACCCGGCCCCACCCAGCCGCGACGCGCCTGGGCGACACCCCAGCGGAGCGCGTCGAGCTCGGCGACCCGGTGGGCGTCGGAGGCGATCGAGAGGGTGCACCCGAGCTCGACGGCGCGCCGCGCGCGCTGGTCGGCGAGGTCGAGGCGGGCGTCCGAGCCGTTCACCTCGAGAACGGTACCCGTTCGGGCGGCGGCGAGGAAGACCGCCTCCCAGTCGAGGTCCAGCTCGTCGCGCGTCCCGATCATCCGGCCCGCCGGGTGCGCGATGACGTCGACGTGCGGGCTCGCGATCGCGCCGAGGACCCGGTCGGTGAGCCGCTCGCGCGGCTGCGTCCGCGCGACGTGGAGCGAGGCGACGACGATGTCGAACGCCGCGAGGAGCTCGTCGGGATGGTCGAGCGAGCCGTCCGCGCGGATCTCCAGCTCGCAGCCGTGGAGGAGGCGGAACGGCGGGGCCCCGGCGGCCGCCTCGGCCGCGTAGCGCTCGTTCAGGGCGTCGATCGCCGCGCGCTGCGCCGCGACCCGGCCCGCGTCGAGCCCGCGGGCGACGGCGAGCGAGACCGAGTGGTCGGTGATCGCGGCGTACGCGTGACCGCGGGCGCGTGCCGCCTCGGCGACCCGCTCGAGCGGGTCGAGCCCGTCCGACGCGTCGGTGTGGACGTGGAGGTCGCCGCGGAGATCGCCCGGCTCGACGAGCCGCGGGAGCCGCCCCGCGACCGCCGCCTCGACCTCGCCGCGATCCTCGCGGAGCTCCGGCTCGATCCACGGGAGGTCGAGGAACGCGTAGGCGGCCGCCTCGGTCGGGAAGGTCCGGAGCTCGGGCGGCGCGCCGTCCGGCCCGGCCGCGGGCTCCCCGTCCGGCCCGAGCCGGAGGAAGCCCTTCTCGGAGAGGCTCCATCCGCGGTCGCGCGCCCGGCCGCGGAGCCGGACGTTGTGCTCCTTCGAGCCGGTGAAGTGGATGAGGTAGGTCCCCGCCTCGCCCGGCGGCATCACCATCAGGTCGACCTGCGGGCCGTCCTTCAGCCGGACCGCGGCCTTGTGGCTCCCGGCGCCGAGCACCGCCTCCACCCCGGGGAGCGTCGTGAAGCGGGTGACGAGCGCGGCGGGGTCGCTCGTCTCGGCGAGGAGGTCGAGGTCCCCGATCGACTCGCGCCGGCGGCGGAACGAGCCCGCCGGCACGACCGAGACGACGCCGGGGACGGTCCCGAGCGCTGCGACGAGGTCGGCGACGATCGCCTCCGCACGGCCGAGGAGGAGCCGCCCCCGGCTCGCGGCGAGCCGCCGGATCCCGTCGAGGATCGACGCCTCGGTCCGCTCGCTCATCCCGCGGAGGGTCCGGAGCGTCCCCGCCTCCGCGGCGCGGCGGAGCTCCTCGAGCGTGGAGATCCCGAGCGTCTCGTGGAGGAGCCGGACGGTCTTGGGCCCGACCCCGGGGAGCTCGAGGAGCTCGAGGAGGCTGGGCGGGACCTCCGCGCGGAGGCGGTCGAGGAAGTCGAGGCGGCCGGTCCGGGCGAGCTCGTCGAGCTTCCTCGAGATCGCCTCCCCTACCCCGGCGAGGCGTGGTGGCGTCCCGGCGAGATATGCGGCGGCGACGTCGAGGGGGCTCGCGGCGACCGCGTCGGCCGCGCGGTGGTAGGCGGCCGTCTTGAAGACGAGCTCCCCCTTCACCTCGAGGAGCTCCCCGATCTCCCGGAGGAGGCGTGCGAGCTCGTCGTTCGTCGGGGGGCGGGGCGGGGTCGGCCCGGCGGACCGCTCGTCGCTCACTGCGCGATGGTAGCCGCGGCGCGGCGGGGCGGGCGGTGCGGGCGGGCGGTGCGGGCAGGCAGGCGGCGTGCGACCGGGGTGCGTTGCCGCGCGGGCGCTCGCGGACTACACTCCGCCCGATCCCGGGGCGCGCTCCGTGCGGGCGCGACGACCGGGAGGCAGGACCAGCGTCGGAGGATGCATCACCCGGTGGAGTCCGGACCCAGTCGCCGGGGCGCGTCGAGCGCCCCGGGCACGAACGAGGGACGAGCCGTCCGCTGAGGCGGCGCGACCCCGGCCGCCGCGAGGGCGGCACGGGAGGACGCGCCCACCCGCGACGGGCCGCTCGCCCGCGCGAGGTGATCGATGCTCTATCTGAGCCAGGCGATCGGCCGGCCGGTCCGCGACCGGAACGACGAGCCGATCGGGAAGGTCAGCGATCTCATCGTCGCCGTCGGTGACCGCTACCCGCCGGTCACCGGTCTCGTCGTGTCCACCGACCGGCGCCGGATCTTCCTCCCCTGGTCGTCGGTCGCCTCGATGGACGCGTCCGGCGCGCGGCTCCTCACGATGCAGCTGGACCTCGGCAAGTTCCGCCAGCGCCCGAACGAGATCCTCCTCGGCGACGACGTGATGGACCGCCAGATCGTCGACATCGACGGCCGGAAGGTCGTCCGCGTCAACGACCTCCGGCTCGACGAGGTGGAGGGGCGGCTCCGGCTCGTCGCGGTCGACGTCGGCGCCGCCGGGCTCGTCCGGCGGCTCGGCCTCGAGGGGCCGTTCCGGACTCTCGCGCGGAACCTGAACCTCCCGCTCCCCGAGCGCTACATCGACTGGGAGGACGTCGATCCGGTCGAGTCGTCGATCTCGTCGGTGAAGCTCCGGGTCCCCCACGCCGGCCTCGCGGAGCTCCACCCGGCCGATCTCGCCTCGATCCTCGACCAGCTCGCCCCGGCGGACCGCGCCGGCGTCCTCGCGTCCCTCGCCGACGAGGCGGTCGCGGACGCCATCGAGGAGATGGAGCCCGAGACGCAGGTGGAGGTCCTCGAGGACCTCGCGCCGGAGCGCGCCGCCGACATCCTCGAGGAGATGAGCCCGGACGACGCCGCCGACCTCGTCGCTGAGCTGGACCAGGAGACGCGCGACGAGATCCTCCAGCACATGGAGCACGACGAGGCGGCCGAGGTCGCGGAGCTCCTCGGCTACCCGGAGGATTCGGCCGGCGGGATCATGACGACCGAGTTCGTGGCGATCTCCGACGGGCTCACCGCGGGCGACGCGATCGACCGGCTCCGCGAGCTGGAGCCCGAGGCGGAGACGATCTACTACGTCTACGTGACCGACGAGGACGGCCGCCTCACCGGCGTCCTCTCGCTCCGTGACCTCATCGTCGCGAAGCCGAAGCAGCCGATCGCGGAGGTGATGTTCCGGGAGCCGGTCGCCGTCGCGGCGCTCGCCGACCAGGAGGAGGTCGCCGAGGTCGTCGCCCACTACAACCTGCTCGCCGTCCCGGTCGTCGACGACGAGCGCCGCCTCGTCGGGATCGTCACGGTGGACGACGCGATCGACACGGTGATCCCGACGGCGTGGAAGAAGCGGCTCCCGAAGGTCTTCGAGCGGTGAGCGACGCGCGGATCGGCCGGATCCGGCGCCCCCGGCCGAAGCGGCCGAGCGCGATCCTCGCGTTCCCGCGCCTCCCGGCGTGGCGCGTCCGGATGGTCGCGGTCCTCGGCGTCCTCGGGCCCGGGCTCGTCAGCGGCTTCGCGGACAACGACGCCGGCGGGATCACGACCTACACGCTCGCGGGGGCGTCGTTCGGGTACGCCCTCCTCTGGGTCATCCTCGCGAGCCAGATCGTCCTCTTCTTCACCCAGGAGGTCGGCGCCCGGCTGGGGCTCGCGACCGGGAAGGGGCTGATGGGGCTGATCCGGGAGCGGTGGGGGGTCCGCTGGGTCGCGTTCGCCGTCGTCACGATGCTCGTCGCGAACCTCGGGTCGACGGTCGCGGAGTTCGCGGGGATCGGGTCGGCGCTCAGCCTCTTCGGCGTCCCGCCGCAGATCAGCGCGGCCGTCGCCGCGGTCGTCGTCGTCGTCTTCATCGCCCTGGGGAACTACGGGCGCGTCCAGTACCTCTTCGTCGGGATCGGGATCCTCGTCTCGATCGGGTACGCGATCTCGGCATGGCTCGCGGACCCCGACTGGGACGCGGCGCTCGCCGGCCTCCTCGGCCCCACCCTCAGCGACTCGCCCGCCTACTGGCTCGCCGTCGTCGGGACCGTCGGGACGACGATCACGCCGTGGGGCCAGTCGTTCATCCAGTCGTACGTCGTCGACAAGGGGCTCCGCGCCGAGGACCTCCCGGCGAGCCGCGCCGACGTCTTCGCCGGTGCGCTCCTCACGAACCTGATCGCCGGCTTCATCGTCGTCGCCTGCGCCGCCACCCTCTGGACGAGCGGGGTCGCGGTCGAGAGCGCGGCCGACGCGGCGGGGGCGCTCGCGCCGCTCGCCGGGCCGATGGCGGGGGTGATCTTCGGGGTCGGGCTCCTCGGCGCCTCGCTCCTCGGCCTCGGGGTCGTCCCGCTCACGAGCGCGTACGCGACGTGCGAGGCGTTCGGCTGGGAGACCGGGGTCGACTGGAACTGGCGGGAGGCGCCGGCCTTCTACTCGCTCCTCGCCTTCTTCATCGGCTTCGCCGCCCTCTTCGTCATGATCCCCGGACTCCCGCTCCTCCAGGTGATGTTCTTCGCGCAGGTCCTCAACGCGCTCCTCCTCCCGTTCATCCTCGTCTTCGTCATGCTCCTCGCGGGCGACCGGCGGCTCCTCGGCCCGCTCGCGAGCGGGCCGCTCCTCCTCGGGATCGGCTGGCTCGCGACCGCGCTCCTCGTCCTCCTCTCGGGCGTCCTCGTCGTCACGAGCCTTCTCGGGTAGGCTCCGGTCGGCATGGCGACCGATCGACCCGAACCCCACCGGACCGCACCCCGCGGCTCCCGCGCCCGACGGCTCGTCGCGGCCGCGCTCGGTGCCGTCGTCGCGTTCGGCCCGGCCGCCGCGGACCTCCCGCCACCCACCGCGGCGTCGCTCCGGTCCGATCCCACGGCCGATGCCGCGCTCGCGACCTCCGTCGGGCCGGCGAGCGGCGTGCCGGTCGCGGCGGGTGCGGCGCTCATCGGCGCGGCCGACTGGCACGCGGCGGGCTACGACGGGAGCGGCCTCCGGGTCGGCGTCATCGACGGCGGCTTCGACGGGCTCGTCGCCGCGCTCGGCTCCTTCCCGGGCGGGATCGAGGCGCGCTGCTACGAGTCGCCGGGGCTCTCCAGCAGCGTCCTCGCCGCGTGCGAGGGGAGCGGCACGGACCACGGGACGGCCGTCGCCGAGACGCTCGCCGCCGTCGTCCCCGGGGCGCGCCTCTACGTCGCGAACCCGCCCTCGTACGCGGACGTCCGCGAGACGATCGCGTGGATGACCGCGAACGGGGTCCGGGTGATCAACGCGTCGTACAGCTCGTCGGCGATCTTCGAGGGGCCCGGGGACGGGACGAGCCCGTACGCCGGCTCGTACTACCGGATCGTCGACGAGGCGGTCGCGCGCGGCGCCCTCTGGGTGAACGCGGCGGGGAACTCGGGCGACGTCGGCTGGAGCGGCCGCTGGACGGACGCGGACGGGGACGGCTGGCTCGAGTTCGCGCCCGGCGACGAGGGGAACGACCTCTCGCTCTCGCCCGGGACCTCGATCCGGGTCGCGATCCGGTGGTCGGACCGGTGGGGCGCCTCGGCCGACGACCACGACCTCTACCTCTTCCCCGACGGCGGGACGACCGCCGTCGCCCGCTCGACCCGGCGGCAGGACGGGCGCGGCGACCCGGTGGAGCGGCTCAGCTTCACGAGCGCCCGGGGCGGCGACTTCGAGCTCGCCGTCCGCCACCGCGCCGGCTCCACCTCCAACCGGCTCCAGCTCCTCGTCGCGACGGAGGGGTCCGTCGACTCGCTCGAGCACGTCGTGAGCAGCGGGACGCTCCCCTCCCCGGCCGACTCGGCGAACCCGGGGATGGTGACGATCGGGGCGGTCGACGTCCGCGCCCCGGACGAGCTGGAGCTCTACAGCTCGCGCGGCCCGACCGCCGACGGCCGCTTCCGTCCCGACGTCGTCGCCCCGGACTGCGCCGACACGAGCCGCGGCGCCTTCTGCGGGACGAGCCAGGCCACCCCGTTCGCCGCGGGGGTCGCGGCGCTCCTCCTCCAGGCGAGCCCCACGCTGCGGCCCGCGGCGCTCGCCGCGGCGCTCCGGTCCCGCGTCGCGGCGCTCGCGAGCGTCAGCCATCCGGACGGGGCGTCCGGGTACGGCCGGATCTCGCTCGGCACGCCGCCCGGCGTCCCGCCGCCCGCGCCGCCGGCCATCCCGTCGGTCACCGCGGCGCCGACCGGGACGAACGGGCTCTCGCTCCCCGGGGAGGGCGACGGCTGGCGGGCGCTCGCGACCGGGAGCCGGGGCGTCGTCCACGCCCTCCTCACGGACCGCTCGGGGAGCGGCGGGGCGGGCGCGGGCGCCGATCCGACGCTCGGGGCCTCGGGCGCCGTCGCGACGGTCGTCCACCGGCGTTCGCTCGACGGCGGCGCGAGCTTCGCGCAGCCGGTCGTCCTCTCCGGCGCGGCGGGCGGCGGCATCGGGGGCGCGGGCGAGTCCGGCGGCCCGGCGGGCCACGCAGCGATCGCGGCCGCGGGCGATCTCGTCGCGGCGGCATGGCTCGAGGGCGACCCGGACGGCACCGGACCGACGACGCTCGTCCTCAGGGCGAGCGAGGACGGCGGGACGACGTGGGGGAGCCCGCTCGCGCTCACGGCGCCCGGCGAGCGCCCCGGACGACCCGCCGTGGCCGCCGGCGAGGGACGGATCGTCGTCGGCTGGACGGACGCGTCGAGCGGCGCGGTGACGCTGGCGTGGAGCGGCGACGGAGGGCGGACGCTCGCCAGGCGCGCGGTCGTCGGTCGGACGACGCTCGCCGCGGCCGGCGGCGCCCCGGGGCTCGACGCGCTCCCGGCGGTCGCGGTCTCCGGGAGCGCCGTCCACGTCGCGTGGTCGGGGACCGCGTCGCGCGTCCTCCACCGCGCCTCGCCCGACGACGGCGGGGCGTGGGGCCCGGTGGCGACGCTCGACCGGCTCGCCGTCGGTTCGAGCCGGCCGTGGCTCGCCGCCGCCGGGGACGGGGTCCTCGTCGCCTATACCGCGCGCCGCGTCGCGGGCGGCGTCCCGACGGTCGCCCTCCGGCGCTCCACCGACGGCGGCGCCACGTTCGCGCCGCGGCTCCTCCCGGTCGCGGCGAGCCCGCTCGGGGCGCGTGACCCGGTCGTCGTGGCCTCCGGCGACGTGATCCGGCTCGCGTGGGGTCAGTGCACGACGAGCTCGTGCGCACGGCTCCGGCTCTGGTACCGCCAGTCGTCGACGGCGGGGCGGACATGGGGCGCCGCCGCCGCCCTCACCCCGACGACGCGGAGCGCGCGGGCGACGGGGCTCGCGACCGCGGGCCGCGTCCTCGTCCTCTACGCGCTCGGGCCGACCGCCGCGGGGGGCGGCGAGACGGTCGTCCTCCGGATCCGCTGACGCGGAGCGACGGCGCCCGCGGCGAACGGCGCCGCGGCGGTCGCCGCCGCGGCGCCCCCTACGGCACCCGGTAGCGCTCGATCGTCGAGAGGACGCTGTTCGCGTTCAGGCTCGTGGGGAGCGCCATCGACCGGAACCGGTAGTCGCCGCGCGACGAGAAGCGCCACGCGAGCCGCGCGACGCCGGTCGAGTCGGTCGCGACGTTCCGCGTCGTGAGGAGCCGCCACGCACCCGCCGAGTACCGGTAGATGTAGTAGCGGACGACGGAGCGCGGGATGTCGGTCCGGTTCGGGCGGACGGTGGTCGTGAGCGTGACGGTCGAGCCGAGCGCCGCGGTCCTGACGAGCGTCGAGTGCGGGCGGATCACCGCGAGCTGGCGGACGACGACCCGGGTCGTCGCGCTCGTCCCGCCGGTGAGGTCGCCGGACCCCGTCGGCGTGAAGACCGAGCGGTAGTAGAGGTTCGTCGCCGGCCGGTACGGGAAGGTCCCGAGGCCCGTGGCGTCGGTCGTGAGCGTCGCGATCGTCGTCCACGTGCTCCGGTCCCGGCTCGCCTGGATCGTGTACGGCTTGTTCGCGCCGTTCGTCGAGATCCGCGTCGTCAGCGTCACCGTCTGGCCCCACGTGATGACGCTCCGCGCGGTGAGCGTGATCGCCGCCCCGGGCGCGGTGACGGCGAACTGGCGGGTCGTCGCGGTCTGGAGCGGGAGCGTGCAGCGGCCGGCCGCGCAGGCGACGTTCAGGGGCGTCGCGGTGAGCGTGTAGATCGCACCCGCGGTGGAGAGCTTGCAGCCGGAGAAGATCGCCCGGCCGGCGTTCGCGCCCGTCGTCGCGGTCGCGACGGCGGTCGACGGGGTGCACGTGAGCGCACCGGCGGGGACGCCGCCGTTCAGCCCGACCGCGAGGACGACGGTCGCCGACGCGCCGCTCGTCACGACGTTCCCGCCCGCGTCGGTGATCGCGACGATCGGCTGGAGCGCGAAGGCGGTCCCGGCGGTCCCGGCGGTGGGCTCCTGGAGGAAGGTGAGCCGGCTGGCGAGGCCCGCGACGACGTCGAACGCGGAGCTCGTCGCCGCCGGGAAGGCGGGCGAGGCGGTCGCGACGAGCTGATACCCGGCCGCCGCCTTGTCGATCCGGCAGTTCGTGAACTGGGCGGAACCGGCGGTCACCCGCATCGTGTTCGCCGACTGGTCGCACGTGAGCGTCGCCCCGGTCGCCCCGGTCCCCGCCTTGATCGCGAGGGTGATCGTCGTCGTGTTGTCGCTGAGCGAACGGGTCGTCGACGTGGCGGTGGTGGCGCCGGACGGCCAGAGGACGGTCACCTTGGGCTGCGCGCTGAACGCGATCCCGCCCTGCGCCTTCCCGCTCGTCCCGGCGCCGCCGCCGGGCTGCGTCTCGAAGATGATCTTCGACGAGACGTCGAAGTCGCCGCTCGTCGCGGTCGCGACGCCGCCTGCCGTCGCCTCGAGCCGGAAGCCGTGGCCGGTCCCCGTGACGCGGCAGCCGGAGAAGGCCGCGATCCCGTTCGTGAGGCGGAGGGTCGCCGCGCAGCCGTCGAGCGTCCCGGAGCCGAAGCCGGTCGGGGGCTGGAGGAGGCGGATCGTGACGTTCGTCGAGCTGTCGCTCGCGACGGTGTTCCCCGACGCGTCCTGGAGCGCGATCCGCGGCTGGGCCGGGAGGGCGGCCCCGTTCAGGGCGCTCGACGGCTGGGTGACGAACGCGAGGCGGACGCCGGCCCCGGGCGTGACCGTGACCGTCCCGACGACCTGCGTCAGGCCGGTGGACGTGAACGTGACCGTCTGGGTCCCGGCGGTCCGGAACGTGACGTCGAAGACCTGGAGCCCGTTGTCGCCCCCGTTGTACGTGTAGGGCGAGGCGGGGACGACGGTCGCCGCGGGATCGCTCGACGCGATCGCGACCGAGCCGCGGAAGCCCGGGTCGATCGCCGTGCCGTCCGAGGCGCCGACCGAGAACGAGACGGTCCCGCCGGCGGCGACCGACGGCGCGTACGCGGCGGTGAAGACGAGGCGGTCGGCGGCACCGAGGACGGGCGCGACGGCGCCGGGGAGGAGCGAGACGACGAGCGCTCCGGCGAGGAGGCTGCCGAGCCGGCCGGACCGCCGGCGACCGAGCGACGCGAGACCCATCGGACGAGACCCTCCTGCTCCGGAGCGCACCGGTTCGAACCCGAATGATGGACCGGCGACGCAATCCCCGCTCACCGGGCGATCGCCGCGGACGCACCGCGCGGCGCGGACGGCTCCCCCGAGAACGCGGAGGCCGCGGGTCGCCCCGCGGCCTCCGCCCCCCCGGAAGGTTCGTGGATCACGGCACCCGGTATCGCTCGAGCGGCGTCCGGAGCGAGTTCGCGTTGTCGTGCGTCGGGTTCGCCATCGAGCGGACCGCCCAGTCACCGCGCGCCGTGAAGCGCCAGGTGAGCCGGGCGACGCCCGCGGCGTCCGCCGTCACGACCCGTGTCGCCTGGAGCCGCCACGCTCCGGCGGAGTACCGGTAGATCCAGTACGTGACCGTCGGGGTCCCGAGCGGCAGCCCCACCGTGCAGCGCGACTGCCCGATCGGCCGGACCGTCGTCGAGAAGGTGACGCTCGAGCCGAGCGCGGCCGTCCGGACGTACGCCGAATGCGGCCGGAGGACCGCCGTCTGGCGGACGACGACCCGGATCGTCGGGCTCACACCCGGCGCCAGGTCGGTCGCGATCGCCGGCGCGTACGCCGCGCGGTACCAGCGGTTGCAGCCCGGGAGGATCGACGCGCTCGCGACGCCGGCAGCGTTCGTCGTCATCGTCGAGAGCGTGCTCCACGAGATGCGGTCGAGCGAGCTCTGGAGCTCGAGGACCCGGTTCGCCCCCGCCGTCCCGAAGCGGGCGGTGAAGGTCACCATCTCGTTCCACGCGGGGACGGTCGGCGAGGCGCTCAACGAGAGCGTCGAGGCGACCGCCGAGACGGTGAACGGGGCCGTGACGGCCGGCCGGAGGACGGGCACGACGCAGCCGGCGCCCCAGCAGCTCGTGTAGAGCGGCGTGGCGACGAGCGTGTAGCCGATCCCCGGCGTCGAGATCCGGCAGCCGGTGAAGGAGACGCGGCCGATGCCGCTCCCGGCGAGCGGCGTGTCGAGGAGCGTCCCCGACCCGCACGTCAGGATCCCGGGCGGGATCCCCGGGTTCGACCCGATCGTCAGCATCACCCGGGCGAAGACGCCGCTCGTGACGACGTTGCCGCCCTCGTCGGTGATCGCGACCACCGGCTGGACCGGCAGGTCGACGCCGGAGACGGCGCCCGCCGGCGAGGCGAGGAAGCTGAGCTTGACCGCCGGGCCCACCTGGACGAGGACCCCGGAGCTCGGTGCCCCGAGCCACGGCGACGACGTCGCGACGATCTGGTACGGGACGGTGCTCGCCTTGTCGATCCGGCAGTTCGAGAACTGGGCCGCACCGTCGGTCATCCGGAGCGCGTTCCCGGCCTGGTCGCACGTGAGCGTCGCACCGCTCGCGCCGGTCCCCGGCATGAGCGAGAGCGTGACGATCGTCGTGTCGTCGTTCGTCGAGACATCGCCCGGGATCGAGGGGCTCGTCGGGTTCCAGAGCGCGACGACCCGCGGCTGCACCGGGAAGGCGACCCCGCCGGTCGCGAGGCCGATCGGCGTCGTCGCGAAGGCGAGCGAGCTTGAGACGTCGAACGGATCGCTCCGGACGGCGAACCCGCCGCCGGTCGCGTCGAGCCGGAAGCCACGGCCGTAGCCGCTCACCCGGCAGCCGGCGTAGGCGGCGACCCCGCGGAAGACCGTGAGGCGCGCCGTGCAGCCGGCGAGCGCACTCGCCCCGAGACCCGCCTCGGGCGGGACGAGCGAGAGGGTGATGGCGGTCGTGCTGTCCCCGACGATCGTGTTCCCGAGGCCGTCGACGATCGCGACCGCCGGCTGGGCCGGGAGCGCCACGCCGTTCACCGAGCTCGTCGGCTGCGTCCGGTAGACGAGCGCCGCCGGCACGCCCGGGACGACCTGGATCGGCTTGGACGCCGGGAGGAGCCCGGACGCCGCGAAGGCGATCGTGTGGTTCCCCGCGGTCCGGAGCGTGATCGTGAAGTTCCTCACCCCGTTGTCGCCCGGGGTGTAGGTGTAGCTCGGCGGGTCGAGCGTCGCCGCAGGATCGCTCGACGTGACGCTGACCGTCCCGGTGAAGCCGGTGTCGACGACGGATCCGTCGGACGCCGCCACCTGGATGACGAACGGCGTCCCGGCCACCTGGGTCGAGCCGTTCGGCCCGACGAGCACGAGCTTCGTCGCGGCGCCGAGGACCGGCGTCCCCGCGAGCGGCAGGAGCGCGGCGACGAGCGCCCCCGCGACGATGACGCCGCCGAACCTGAACGACCGCCCGGCGGCGAACCCGATCTTCCGCATCGCACCCGCTCCTTGCTCCGCGGACGTGCCCGGGGACGCTCGATCCACGTCCGGCGGCCCCGCCGCGGACACGACGCCCGCGGCGGCTCCCCCGGCGCTCCTCCCCGACGGTGGCCCGAGCGGGCCCCGGCCGGCGGGTGGCGCCACGGCAAGGTTCCCGCCGCTCGTCTACCGTGCGGAAGTGCCGATGTCACCCTCCTCGACCCCCCGCGGTCACGACCTGCGGCACGGTCGCCGGGCGGGCCGCGGTGGCCGGGCGGGCCGCGGTGGCCGGACGGGCCGCGGTGGCCGGGCGGGCCGCGGTGGCCGCGCCGGGCGCGCCCCGTTCCTCGTCGCG
>JBJOLT010000051.1:0-4219 GCA_046045415.1 Chloroflexota bacterium
GCCTGGGCCGGCGCCTGCGAGGGGACGACCACCGACACCTGCACCCCGATCCCGGGCTTCCCCGAGGCGTCGGCCGGCATCGTCTTCTCGCCGCCGTGCGGCATCGTCGGGAACCTCATCGCGAACTGCGGCTTCGAACGCGGGACGATCGCTCCGTGGTCCGGCAGCGGTTCCCGCGGACTGGCCTCCACGTCCTGGGGCGACCTGGTCCGGACCGGCGCCTCCGCCGGCTGGCTCGGCACATCGGCCGCCTACTGGCAGGACGTCTCGGTCACCAGCGGCGAGCGGTACGACCTTCGCTTCCACGTCGCCGCCGACTGCACGACCTGCACGTTCGAGGCGACGATCACGACGAACGGCGTCACGACGACGGTCGCGACGCTCGCCGCCGGATCCGACGAGTGGACGGCGCGGACCTACCGGTTCGAGGCGCTCGGACCCACGGCGCGGGTGACCTTCCGCGCCCTCACGAGCAGGTGGTGGTACGTCGACGACATCTCGATCGCGCCTGCGCCCCCGCGGACCCGGCATCGGCTCACGGTAGAGGCGACGGCCGGCGGGACGGTCGCCGCGACGGGGATCGACTGCGGCGCGGATTGCTCGGAGGATGTCGTCGAGGGGACCGCCGTCGTCCTCACCGCCACCCCGGCCGCCGGGTACGAGTTCTCGGCGTGGACCGGCGCATGCTCCGCGACGACCGGCCCGACCTGCTCGGTCACCGTCGAGGCGACGACCGGCGTCGGGGTCGTCTTCGGCCGTCCGCTCACCGTCACCGCCCCGTCGAACGGCTCGATCAGCTCCGGCGACGGCCGGATCTCGTGCGCCGCCGGCGGCGGGACGGCGTGCGCGGCGGTCCTCGACGATGCGTCCGTCGTCACGCTCACCGCGATCCCCGCCGCCGGGTTCGAGCTCTCCGCATGGACCGGCGCCTGCTCCGCGACGACCGGCCCGACGTGCGCCGTCACGATGTCCGACGCCCGGAGCGCCGGCGCGACCTTCGGGCGACGCCTCACCGTCACCGCGCCGGCGAACGGCTCGATCTCCTCGGGCGACGGCCGGATCTCCTGTGGCGGGGGCGGGTCCGCCTGCTCGGCGGTCGTCGCCGACGGTGCGTCCGTCGGGCTGACGGCGATCCCGGCCGCCGGGTACGAGCTCTCCGCATGGACGGGCGCCTGCTCCGCGTCGACCGGCCCGACCTGCTCGGTCACGATGTCGGCGGCCCGGACCGTCGGGGCCGTCTACGGCCGTCCCCTCACCGTCCCCGCTCCCTCGAACGGCTCCCTCGCGTCGGACGACGGCCGGATCGCGTGCGGCGGCACCGGGGTGAGGTGCACCGCGGTCTACCCGGACGGCGCGGCCGTCGTCCTGCGGATGACCGCGGCGACCGGGTACGACCTGAGCGCCTGGACGGGGGCGTGCGCGACGACGACGCGACCCCCGTGCGCCTTCACGATGTCGGCGCCGCGGACCGCGGGCGCCACGTTCGGCCGCCGACTGACGGTCACCCCGCCGACCGTCGGCTCGATCACGTCGGGCGACGGACGGATCGCGTGCACGAGCCTCGGCCGGACGTGCAGCGCGGTCTATCCGGACGGGGCGACGGTCGCGCTCACGGTCGCGGCTCCGGTCGGCCACAGCCTCGGGGCGTGGACCGGTGCATGCTCGGCGACGACCGGGCCGGCCTGCTCGGTCCCGATGTCCGCGGCCCGTACCGTCGGCGCGACGTTCACGCCGTGGTTCACGGTCGTCCTCGGGACGCCGACGAAGGGGAAGGTCTCGATCACCGCGAGGTGGGCCATCCCGACCTCGCATCCGCTGCCGCTCACGTACCTCGAGATCCTCCAGGGGACGGGGACGCTCGCGACGAAGGCAACGCTCGCGTACTCGGGCTCGCTCTCGACGACCGGGATCGCGGGGACGGCCGGGTCCGTCCGCTTCCACCTGACCGCCACGCGCGGCGGCACCTCCGTCAGCCCGTCCCTCGTCCCGTACTGAGGCCGGCGCCCCACCGGGCCCGGGGCGGATCGCCGACCCGGCGTCGGGCCGCGCCGGCCGTGCGATGCTGGCGCCCGTGACCGACGAGCTCGCCCCCGGATCGACGCGGATCGACCGCTGGCTCTGCGCGGTCCGTCTCGTGAAGACCCGACCGCTCGCGACGAAGCTGTGCGAGGGCGGGCACGTCCTCGTGAACGGATCGCCCGCGAAGCCCTCGACGAAGGTCCGGGCGGGGGACCGCGTGGAGGCGTGGATCGCCGACCGCGAGCGGCTCCTCGAGGTCGTCCGGCCGATCGAGTCTCGCGTCGGCGCGCCAGTCGCCGCGGCCTGCTACGTCGACCGGAGTCCTCCGCCCGTCGTGACGGAGGTCCGGCCGGGGATCATGGTCGTCCGCGGGGAGGGCCGGCCCGGGAAGCGGCTCCGGCGCGAGCTCGAGCGACTCCGGCGGGGCGGAGCCTGACGAGCCGGCCGCGCGGCCTGACGACCGCGCCGCCCGCCCGGCGGGGTCACTCGCCGGTCAGTGCTCGCCCTTGATGACGAAGAACGAGCCGCGGATCGTCCCGGCGAGCTTCGAGCGCTGCCGCGCGAACTTGAACCGGCCCAGCTCAGCCGGGACCTCCATCCCCTCGGCGAGCTTGAAGCCGACGGCGCGCTTCCCGGCATCGGCGAGCGTGTAGAGGACGTTCACCGCGAGGCCGCTCTCGTAGAAGACGTGCGTCCAGCGGATCCCCGCCACCTCGGCGTCCGACGCCTCGAGGGGCGGCGAGGCGATGACGATCCCGCGCTCCTCCCGGAGGATCCGCGCCACCCGGTCCACGATCGCGCGGCCGGCCGCCGACCCCGCCGGCTCCGTCGCGAAGTCGTGGCCGTACTTGCCCTTCAGGTACCGCGCCTCGTTCGCGCGCAGCCCGGCGAGCGCCGCGGCCACCGGCGACGATTCGAGGCCGGCCGTCGAGACGCTCGTGAAGTCGATGATCCGCGCCATCGTCCGCCTCCTCGTGCGACCACGGTCCCCGGCGGCAGCGCCCCGCGCCCGTCCGGTCGCTCTGCGACGATACGCGGTGCGCGCCGGGGCCACCGGCCCGCCGCCGCATCGAGGGAGGCCGACCGTGACCGACGCCGCGTACCCGTTCGACCCCTTCTCGACGGCCGCCGTCGGCGAGGACCCGTACCCGATCTTCCGCCGGCTCCGCGACGAGACCCCCTTCTACCGCGACGACCGGTGGGACCTTTGGGTGATCTCCCGGTTCGAGGACGTCCAGAACGCGCTGAAGGACTGGCGGACCTACTCGCAGGAGCCGGACGTCGACATCGACGGCTTCATGCAGGACCTCGTCTCGCCCGACGGGAACATCCTCGTCATGGACCCGCCGCGCCACACGCAGCTCCGGAAGATGGTCCAGGGGACGGACATCTTCAGCCAGCGCTCGATCGACGGGATGGAGCCGCGGATCCGCGCGATCGTCGACCGGCTCATCGACGGGTTCATCGAGCGGGGGACCGCCGACCTCGTCCAGGAGTTCACCTACCCGCTCCCGCTCGCGGTCGGGCCCGTCCTCGTCGGGTTCCCGGCCGAGGACCTCCCGATGATCGACGTCTGGCAGCGGGCGACCCAGCCACGGACCCCCGGCGTCCGCGGCATCCCGCCCGAGGCGTTCGAGGGCGGCGCGAAGATCCGCGCCTACATCGAGGCGCTCGTCGAGGACCGGCGGCGGAACCCGACCGACGACCTCGTCTCGAGGATCGTCACCGCGGAGATCGACGGCGAGCGGCTCGGGATCGAGGCGGTCGGGCTGACGTTCATCCTCTTCGAGGCGTCGATCGACACGACGTCGGGCGTCCTCTCGAGCGGACTCCTCGCCCTCCAGCGCAACCCGGACCAGCGCCGGAAGCTCGTCGAGGACCCGTCGCTCATCCCGAACGCGGTCGAGGAGATGCTCCGCTACGACCACCCGGTCCAGTTCAACGCGCGGACGCTCACCCGCGACGTCGAGCTCCACGGCGTCACCGCCCCGGCCGGCGAGCGGGCGATCGTCCTCTTCGGCTCCGCGAACCGCGACGAACGTCAGTTCCCCGACGCCGACCGCTTCGACGTCGAGCGCCAGATCGTCCGCCACCTCGGCTTCGGCCAGGGGATCCACCAGTGCATCGGCGCGCCGCTCGCCCGGCTCGAGGTGAAGGTCGCGCTGGAGCAGCTGCTGAAGCGGATGCCCGAATGGGAGCC
>JBJOLT010000085.1:0-52198 GCA_046045415.1 Chloroflexota bacterium
TGGAAGGGGACCGCGCCCGTCACCGTCCGGGTGTACTGAGCACGGGGCACGACCGCACCCGGACGGCAGGGAGAGGCGGCGCGCAGTCGAGGTAGTGCCGCGCGGCGCCGCTCCGTACGTACCCCGTGCTGTTGCGCTCGGCGCAACCTACGTCGCACGCGGCGCCGGTCTCACGCTCGGCCGGGTCCCGTCCGTACCGTCGTTGTTGCGCCGCATGAAACTCGTGCCGCTCGCCACGCACGGATCGCTCGGTCCGTACCGTCTTGGTTGCGGCGGGCGCAACACGGGTCCGGCTCGCCCCGCCCCGTTGCGGCCACCCGCTTCGGCCCCGGCCCGCCCCGCCCCGTGGCGGCCACCTGCTGCGGCTCGGCCCCGCCCACCCGCCCCGGCCCCGGCCCCGGCCCCGCCCACCCGCTGCGGTACCATGCCGATGTCCTTTAAGGACCGGTCCGGGAGGCCGGGAAGGAGGTAGCGGGTCGTGCTGCAGCGCACGGGCTCGAGGCGGTCCGCGGCATCGGGTGAGGGGCGCGTCGACGTGACGCCTCGCGCCGAGGCCACCGTGCCCGCCACCGTCCCCGCGATCGGAGCCGTCGCCCGATGAGCGGACGCCAGATCATGACCGCGGACGAGATCCGTCGCGCCGTCGTCCGCATCTCGCACGAGATCGTCGAGAAGCAGGGCGGGACCGCGTCGCTCGCCCTCGTCGGGATCCAGCGCCGTGGCGTACCGCTCGCACGGCGGATCGCCGCCGCGATCGCCGAGCACGAGGGGAGCGAGGTGCCCGTCGGCGCCCTCGACATCACGTTCTATCGCGACGACCTCTCGCTCATCGCCGCCTCGCCGGTCGTGAAGGGGACCGACCTCCCGTTCGACCCGAACGGCCTGACGGTCGTCCTCGTCGACGACGTCCTCTACACCGGTCGGACGATCCGCGCGGCGATGGATGCGCTCGTCGACTTCGGCCGACCCCGCGCGATCCGGCTCGCGGTCCTCGTCGATCGCGGCCACCGCGAGCTCCCGATCCGCGCGGACCACGTCGGGAAGAACGTCCCGACGTCGCGCGAGGAGGTCGTGAAGGTCCGGATCGAGGAGATCGACGGGGTCGACGAGGTCGAGATCGAGCGGCTCGCCCCGGCGGCCGATCCGGTCGGCAGCGCCGGCCGATGACCGCGAGGCTCTCGTCCCCGGCCGGGGCCGGCGGCGTCGAGGGCGCCGATCCTCACGTCGGGACGGGTGCCGGTCCGACGGCCCCCGAACGCGCCGATCCTGCCCCCGCGACCGGCGCCGCGACGGCCCCCGCGACCGGCGCCGCGACGCCCGGGTCGGGCCCCGGGACTGCCGCGACCCCCGGGATCCGCACGACCGGCGCCGCGACGACCCCCGCGACCCCCGCCGCCACGCCCGGGACGGAGGACGCGCGCGTGCCCGCCCCGGACGGGAGCGGCCTCGACGTCGCCCCGGCCGCGTGGGGTCACCGCCACCTTCTCGACGTCGACCGGCTGACGTGGCCGGAGATCGACCTCGTCCTCCGGACCACCGAGGCGATGAAGGAGGTCCTCGCGCGGCCGATCGCGAAGGTCCCCGCGCTCCGCGGGACGAACGTGACGATCCTCTTCTACGAGGCGTCGACGCGGACGCGCGTCTCCTTCGAGGTCGCGGCGAAGAACCTCTCGGCCGACGTGGTGAACATCGCCGCCGCGTCGTCGTCGGTGAGCAAGGGCGAGTCGCTCGTCGACACGGTCCGGACGATCGAGGCGCTCGGGGCGCGGATGCTCGTCATGCGCCACGGGACGTCGGGCGCCCCGTACCTCGCGGCCGAGGTCTTCTCCGGCGCGGTCCTCAACGGCGGCGACGGCTGGCACGCCCACCCCACCCAGGCGCTCCTCGACCTCTACACGATCCGGGAGCGGCTCCCCGGCGCGTCGCTCCGCGGCCGGAAGGTCGCGATCGTCGGTGACATCCTCCACTCGCGGGTCGCCCGCTCGAACATCTGGACGCTCACCGCGGCAGGGGCCGACCTCTGGCTCGCCGGCCCGGCGACGCTCCTTCGCGGCTTCGAGGCGTGGGCGGCCGCGAGCCCGCGGATCCCGGGACACGGCCGCTTCCACGTGACGAGCGACATCGACGCGGCGCTCGCCGGCGCGGACGCCGTCATGGCGCTCCGGATCCAGCGCGAGCGGATGGCCGGCGGGCTCCTCCCGTCGCTCCGCGAGTATGCGGCGCGCTACGGGATCACCCGCGAGCGGCTCGCCGCGGCGAAGCCCGACGTCCTCGTCATGCATCCGGGGCCGATGAACGAGGGGGTCGAGATCGCCCCGGACGTCGCGGTCGACCCGCGTGCCGTCATCACCGACCAGGTGACGAACGGGGTGGCCGTCCGGATGGCGCTCCTCTACCTGCTCGCCGGGACGCTCGAGCGTGGCTGAGCGGGCCGAGCTCCGGGTCGGCGACCTCGTCGCGGACCTCGAGATCAGCCGCGCCTGGCTCGTGGACCCGGCGGCCGGCCGCGAGGGACCGGGCGAGCTCGTCGTCACCGATGGCCGGATCGCATCCGTCACGTGGCTCGAGGGGGCCGACGCGGCCGGGATCGAGCCGACCGGCGTCGTCGTCGCCCCGGGCTTCGTCGACCTCCACGTCCACCTTCGCGAGCCGGGGTTCGAGGATGCGGAGACGGTCGCGACCGGGCTCGCCGCCGCCGCCCACGGCGGGTTCACCGCCGTCTGCGCGATGCCGAACACCGAGCCGGCCCTCGACGACCCGGCGGTCCTCGTGAGGATCCGCGCCGCCGCGGCTGCGTCCGGCTCGCCGGTGGAGCTCCTCGCCCACGGGGCGGTGACCGTGGGGCGGAAGGGCGAGACGCTCGCCCCGCTCGGGGAGCTCGCCGACGCCGGGGTCGTCGGCCACTCCGACGACGGCGCCCCGGTCCCGACCGGGCTCGTCCGGAGCGCGCTCGCCTATGCGGGGATGGCCGGCCTCCCGCTCGTCGAGCACGCGGAGACGCGTGAGCTCACGACAGGGGCGGAGGCGGGGGACGGCCTCGTCGCGACCGTCCTCGGTCTCCGCGGCTGGCCGGTCGCGGCCGAGGTCGCGTGCGTCGAGCGCGACATCGCCCTCCTCGCGGAGGTCGTCCCCGAGGTGCCCGGTGCGCGCCTCCACCTCACCCACCTCTCGACCGCAGGGGCGCTCGACGCGGTCCGGCGCGCGAAGGCGGCCGGCCTTCCGGTCACGTGCGACGTGACGCCGCACCACGTCGCGCTCACCGACGAGTGGGTCGCCGGCGCCCGCCGCTGGGCGTGGGAGGTCCCCGCGGGATCGGCGGGCCCGTGGGCCGACGGCGCGATCGTCGCGGCGCCGTATGCGACGTCGCTTCGCGTCAACCCGCCGCTCCGGGATCCGGCCGACGCGCTCGCCTGCCTCGCGGCACTCGCCGACGGGACCGCCGACGCCGTCGCGACCGACCATGCGCCGCACACGCAGGTCGACAAGGAGGTCGAGTTCGGCCTCGCGGCGAACGGGATCAGCGGCCTCGAGACCGCGCTCGGGCTCCTCCTCGAGGCGGTGGACGCCGGCCGGCTCCCGCTCATCCGCGCGATCGCCGCGCTGACGAGCGGCCCCGCTGCCGTCCTCGCCGGCTGGCCGGGGGTCGGTCCGGGGGTGCGGGCCAGGTCGCGCGGCCTCGCGGAGGGGGCGCTCGCCGACCTCGTCGTCCTCGATCGCGCCGACCGCTGGCGCGTCGAGCAGGCGTCCCTCCGCTCGAAGGGGAAGAACAGCCCGCTCATCGGGCGCGACCTCCCGGGCCGCGTCCTCCTCACCGTCGCCGGCGGGCGGCTCGCCTACGAGGACACCGCGGGCTAGCGCCCGACGCCGCGCGCCGGGCGACGACGCCGCGGACGACGGTCCGCGGCTAGACTTCGGACCCGTGGCCGAACCGTCCGCACCCGTCCCGAGGCCCGCCCGACGCGGCGGTCCGGCGCGCGATCCCTCGACGCCGGTCCAGTACAAGGGCGCCGATCTCGACCCCGAGCGCGGCCCGGGACTCGGCTGCTTCTACCTCCAGCTAGTCTTCCTCGTCGTCGCGATCGTCCTGACGCCGTTGAGCGTCTCGCTCGCGTGGCCCTCGGAGGTGAGCGCGCTCCTCCTCTTCGTGACGATCGGCCTCACCCTCTTCGTCGGCCAGACGGTGATCTTCCTCCTCCGGCTCGTCGCGGCCGACCGCCGCTCTCGCCGCCGCCCGCTCGCGAGCGCGACGAAGACGGTCGGCGAGCTGGAGGACGAGGCCCGGGCCGCCCGGGACGGCGGCGCGACGACCGCCGGGACGCCCCCGACCCCGGCCGGTCCGCCCGACCCGCCCGCCTGACCGACTCGCGCCCCCGACCCCGGCCGACCGACCCGCCCGCCCGCCGGCCGCCGCCGCGGACCGTTCCCGCCGGACGGCGTGCGACAATGTGGCCGCAGTCCATCGAGCGGAGGCCCGCCGACCCGTGCCCGTCCTTGCGACCTACTTCAGCGTCCGCCGCGGCCGCGACCCCTTCTTCAAGTTCTTCATGCGGACGATCTTCCCGCGCCAGGTCCGCGAGTACGAGCGCAAGTTCGGGATCCGCTTCATCGGCTGGTACAACGTCGCCCACGGCTGGGACTTCGACAACGTGATCCTCCTCGACCTCCCGGACTACGCCACGCTCGACCGGCTCGAGGCCGACGAGGGGACACGGGTCCTCGGCCACCGGGCGGGGGAGTGGATCTTCGAACGGCACCACTCGATGTTCCTCCGGGAGCGGCTCGGACCGGACCTCGAGTACCACCCCTGAGCGGAGGCGACCTGATGGACGCGCGAAACGACCTGCTCGGGGAGCTCGCCGCGGACGCGGCGCTCGAACGGACCGACTTCCTCGTCCAGGCGGCGGACCAGCTGACCCGCTTCCTGAACGAGCACGCCGCCCGGATCCGCGAGATCGGCGGCATGACGCTCATCGACGACGACCCGGACTTCCTCTCGGTCGCACCGGACCTGACGTTCCGCTCGCGGAGCCGCTACCTCGACGACGAGACCGGCGAGTGGGTGAGCGAGACCGAGGTGATCGAGAGCGCGGCGGAGCTCGTCGAGCTCTACAACCCCGCCGACCTCTACGAGGCGTTCGCCGCCGCCGCCCGCACCGCCGCGGGGCTCCCGCCGAGCCCCACCGCGACCGACGACCTCTACGTCGCCGCCGGGATCGCGCCCGAGGAGACCGTGCCGCTCGACGGGGAGGACCCGTACGCGGCGGCCGCTGCCTCGTGGGCCGCGGGCCAGGTGGAGCCGACCGACGAGGAGTCGGCGGCGCAGCACCTCTACGACCTCGCGCTCGCGTACCAGGAGCGGAGCCAGCGCGCCGAGGCACGGCTCCTCGAGGACTTCGAGGCCGACGCGATCCGCGCGACGCGCCATCTCGGGGACGTCATCGTCCGCGACGCCGACGACGAGCGGCTGACGCTCGAGGCGAGCGGCGGCTTCCGCGGCGAGGTCGTCCCTGAGGGCGAGACCGGGGAGTGGCGGCCGCTCGCGACGGCCGAGGAGCTCGTGGAGTTCTACGACCCGACCGACATCTTCGGCGAGCTCGCCGACGCGCTCGCCGACGCCTTCCCGGCGGTGGCGGGCGGGCCGGACGGGGACGACGAGGGGGACGACGGCGCCGACGGGGAGGACGACGGGGCGGGGATCGGCCGGGCGTGAGGATGCGCCTCGTCGCGGCGGAGCTCGTCGAGAGCCGGCGGATCCTGCCGGACCAGTGGCTCCAGGCCTACCACGCCCCCGAGCTCGCGACGGGGTCGCGCGCAGGCCAGTTCGTCCACGCGCGGACCGGCGACTACTCCGGGCTCCTCCTCCGGCGGCCCTTCTCGATCAACACCGCCGACCCGGCGACCGGGATCGTCACGATCCACTTCCGGACGGTGGGCCGCGGGACCGACTGGCTCGCCCGGCTCCGGCCCGGCGACACGGTCGACATGCTCGGGCCGCTCGGGCGTCCGTTCGAGGTCGACCCGCGGAGCCGCCACCTCCTCCTCGTCGCCGGGGGGCTCGGGATCGCCGGGGTCCGGATGCTCGCCGACGAGGCGATCCGGGACGGCCGCTCGGTCGTCGTCCTCTTCGGTGCCGCGACGGCGCGCGACGTCTACCCGTCGAACCTGCTCCCCGACGAGGTCGAGTACGTCGTCGCGACCGACGACGGCTCCCTCGGTCATCGCGGCTACGTCACCGAGCTCGTCACCGACTACGAGGCGTGGGCCGACCAGGCGTTCGCGTGCGGGCCGATGCCGATGCTCGCGGCGCTCTCCTCGCTCGCGGCCGGACGGCGGGAGCGGCTCGGCGTCGCGCGGCTCGGCCGGAAGCGGGGCGGCGGGAAGCAGGACCCGCTCGGCTCGCCGGCGGCGCGGCGGAAGAGCTTCCTCCAGGTCGCGCTGGAGCAGAACATGGGCTGCGCCGTCGGCGCGTGCCTCGGCTGCGTCGTCATGGGGGTAGGCGGCCAGCCGCAGCGCGTCTGCCGGGAGGGCCCCGTCTTCGGATCCGAGGAGATCGCATGGGAGGCAGGCTGGTGAGGCTCGAACGGATCGCCCCGCTCGTCGGGCTCGCAGGGGCGGCGGCGCTCGCCGCCGGCTCGGTCGTCGCGGCCGTCGCCTACCGCGGTGCGAGCGGCGAGCCGTACTCGCCGCTCAACCACTGGGTGAGCGAGCTCGGGATGCCGAGCGTGTCGGCGCTCGCCGCCGTCTTCAACGCCGGGGTCATCGCCGGCGGCGCGGCCTTCGTCGTCTTCATGGTCGCGGTCGGCCGGGCCCGCGGCGGGATCCTCGGCGGGCTGACCGGGGCGTTCGGGGCCGCCGCCGGGGTCGCGGGGATGGGGGTCGGCGTCTTCAACGCCGACATGCCGAGCCAGCACATGCTCGCGGCGCTCGCCTTCTTCTGGCTCGGCGGCGTCGCGATCGCCGCGGTCTCGATCTCGATCGTCCGCCGGCGCGACGAGCGCTTCCCGGCCTGGCTCGCCATCCCGGGCGCCGTCGCGTTCGTCTCGTTCTACTGGTTCCTCGCGCTCTTCTACACGCGGACGGTCGGCGCCTACGCGACGCCGCTCGACCGGCCGGCGGTCTGGCTGATCACCGTCGTCGAGTGGCTCGTGATCGTCGCGCTCCTCGGCTGGGTCGCGCTCGCCTCGATCACGTGGCGTCGCGCGACGGCGGGCGTCGCGGTCGCGTCGCCGGTGCCGTCCTCCGCGGTCGCCGCCGAAGAGGCCGCCGGGTGAAGGCGAAGCGGAAGGTGATCACGAGCGGGAAGGGCGCGAAGCCGCGGACCCCGACCGCGCGGCGGGTCCGTTCCGCGATCGCCCCCGCCCTCGTCGCCGGGCCGTCCGCCCGCGGCGCCGCCGGCCGTCCTGCCGCCCCGGCGAGGACCGTACCCGCGGGCGAGCCGGCCGATGCCGGGGCCGACCGCCTCGAGCTCGACCGCGCCGCCCTCGCCGTCGACACCTCCGTCGACCTGGGCCGTGGGCTCCGCCTCGCGAACCCGATCCTCGTCGCCTCGGGGACCTTCGGCTACGGGGTCGAGTACGGGGACGTCGTCGACGTCGACCGGCTCGGAGCGATCTGCTGCAAGGGGACGACGCTGAAGTCGCGGATCGGCAACCCGACGCCGCGCGTGACGGAGACGCCGGCCGGGATGCTCAATTCGATCGGCCTCCAGAACCCCGGCGTCGACGCCGTCATCGAGAAGTACGCGGCGCTCTGGGCCGGCTGGCGCGTCCCGGTCATCGTCAACGTCGCGGGCGAGTCGGTCGCCGACTACGTGGAGGTCGCCCGCAGGCTCGACGGGGTCCCCGGCGTCGCCGGGATCGAGCTGAACATCAGCTGCCCGAACGTCGGGAAGGGTGGGCTCCAGTTCGCGATCGACGCGGACGCCGCCGCGGCGGTGACCGCCGCGGTCCGCCGTGCGACCGACCTCCCGCTCCTCGTGAAGCTCTCCCCGAACGTCGCCGACGTCCGGCCGATCGCCCGGGCGATCGAGGGGGCCGGGGCCGACGCGCTCACCGCCGTGAACACGCTCTCGGGGATCGCCGTCGGTCGGGAGCGGACCCGCCCGCTCCTCGGGAACGTCTACGGCGGCCTCTCCGGCCCGGCGATCAAGCCGGTCGCCCTCCGGATCGTCTACGAGGTCGCCCAGACCGTCGGGATCCCGGTCGTCGCGATCGGCGGCGTCACCGAGCTCGCCGACGTCCTCGACTTCCTCGCGGTCGGCGCGGTCGCGGTCCAGGTCGGGACGGCGCTCTTCGCCGACCCGGTCCTCCCGGTCCGTCTCGTCGACGAGCTCCGGGTCGAGTGCGCGCGCCGCGGGCTCACGTCCGTCGCGCCGCTCGTCGGGACCGCGCTCCCCCGGAAGCCGGCGCCACCGTCCGCGAAGGGGGTCGAGTACCGGCCGTGAGGAGGGAGCCATGACGACGATCCGTCCCCGCGACCCCGCCGAGCGCGAGGCGACCGCCGCCCGGGCCGAGGCGCTCTTCCGGCGCTCCGGCGCGCTCCGCGAGGGCCACTTCCTCCTGAAGAGCGGCCGTCACAGCGACCGCTACCTCGAGAAGTTCCTCGTCCTCCAGGACGCCGCCGCGACGAGCGAGCTCTGCGGCTTCTGGGCGGACCGCTACCGCGACGGCCGGGGGCGGCCGCTCGTCGACCTCGTCGCCGGCCCGACGACCGGCGGGGTCGTCCTCGCGTTCGAGACGGCGCGCCAGCTCGGGACCCGCGGGATCTTCGCCGAGGAGGTCGCCGACGCGGACGGGACGAAGCGGCGCGAGTTCCGGCGTGGCTTCTCGATCGCCCCCGGGGAGCGCGTCCTCCTCGTCGACGACATCCTCACGACCGGCGGGTCGCTCCTCGCGATGCTTCCCGCCGTCGAGGCGGCGGGTGGCGAGATCGTCGGCTGCGAGGTCCTCGTCGACCGGTCCGGCGGCCGCTCCACGCTCACCTCGCCCGCGACCGGCCGGGTCTACCCGCTCGACGCCCTCTGGCGGCTCGAGCTCCCGACGTGGGAGCCGGGCCCGGGGACCTGCCCCCGCTGCGCCGACGGGACGGCCCTCCACGCGCCGGGGAGCACGGGGACCGGGGTATCGTGAGCGCCATGGACATCCGTCTCGTCGCGCTCCTCTCCCTCGCGGCGTTCGCCGCCGCCTGCTCCGGCGTCGTGGAGCCGGGAGCATCCGCCTCGCCTGCGGCGTCGAGCGGTCTCGCCGCCACGCCCGCCGGCTCGGCGGCGCCCTCGAGTTCGCCGGCGGCCTCGGCCGCGGCGAGCGCGGCCCCGTCGGCGTCCGCGGTCGCCTCGGCCTCGGCCGGCGCGTCCGCCGCGCCCTCCGCGGGTGCGACCGCGTCGGCGTCCGCTTCCGCGTCGGCGTCCGCCTCCGCGTCCGCGTCGGCCTCGGCCCGGCCACCCGCGTCGCCCGTCACCGGGGTCGTCGTCGCGGTGGATGCGCGTGCCGTCGACGACGTCCGCGGCTTCACGCTCCGGCTCGACGGCGGCCGGGTCCTCGAGTTCCGGATCGAGGAGACGATCGAGAACGCCGCCGAGTTCCCGCTCTCCCACCTCGCGGAGCACCAGGCGAGCGGGGAGCCGATCCGCGTCACGTTCGCCGTCGTCGGCGACGACCTCGTCGTCTCGCGGCTCGAGGACGCCCCCTGACGTTCGGACCGCCCGCGCCAGGCGGCGCACGTTAGCCGAAAGCGGCTACTCGACCGCCTCGGCGTCCGCGAGGACCTCCTCCATCGCCTCGACGAGCTCGTCGACGGTCGCGATCCCCTCGAACGAGCCGGCGACGTAGCCGTCGGCGTCGACGACGTAGATCCACGGCTCGGTGAGCATCCCGTACGAGCGGACCGCGTCGACGACCTGGAGCGCGCCCGATGCGTCGAGATCCGGCTGGAGCCGGCCGTCGACCCAGGCGAGCCGGTACGGCTCGACGTTGATCACCGTCAGGTCGGGGACCTCGTCGGCCGCGGCCTTGACCGTGTCGAGGAGCGGGCCGCACTGGGCGCTGGCGCAGAAGGCCGGCGTCGCGAAGACGAGGAGGAACGGCTCCCCGGCGTCGAGCGCCTCGTCGACCGAGGTCTCGTAGAACTCGGGGCGCGGCTCGGTGTCCGTCGAGATCCGCGCGACGTCACCACCGACGTCGGCGAGCGTCGGGGTCGTGACCGAGGGTGCCGGCTCGTCGACCCGGACGGCGCTCCCGTCGATCTTCACGTCGAAGCGGACGCGGATCCGCTCGGTCGTCCCGTCCGGGCCCACGGTCGCGAAGTCGGCGCCCCAGACGCCCGCGGCGTCGAAGGAGACCGGCGCGACGTAGAGGCCGCGTTCCCCCTCGATCGCCCAGGCGAAGGTCGCCTCGACCTGGGCCGTCGGCGTCGCGGGATCGCGGCCGAGCGCGTAGATCGCGACGGCGGCCCGCCGGTCCGGGCTCGCCTGCGGCTCGTTCGCGGCGTCGAGGAACGTGAAGACGAGCCGGTTCTCGCCGCACGCGAGCTCGCTCGACACGATCACCGGGTAGACGCCGGTCGTCGAGATCATCCCGGGGGCGGGCCAGCCGTCGATCTCGGCGCCGGGCTCCGGGAGGGTCGCGCACGGTCCGCCGCCCCCGGCTCCCGCGTCGCCCGGGACGGACGGGGTCGCGCCGGCGCCGCCCGCGGCGGATCCGGCCGGCGTCGCGCCTGGCGTCGGGTCGGTCCCCGGCGAGCCGGTCGGTCCGGTCGCCGCGCACCCGGCGAGGAGGAGCGCGGCGAGGAGGGTCGAGGCGGGGAGGAGCGCGGCGGGGAGGCGGTGCATCGCCTCGAGGGTAGCCGAAGGCGTCGCCCCGCGCGCCCGGGACGGCCGCCGATGCTACGATCGGGGCCCGCCAGCCCCGCAGCCCGGCACGAGAGCGCCCCGAGGAGGATCGGTGACCCGGTTCCAGAAGCTGACGCTCGTCACCGTCGTGACGACGTTCCTTCTCGTCACCGTCGGCGTCATCGTCCGCGCCTTCGAGGCGGGGATGGGCTGCCCCGACTGGCCGCTCTGCTACGGGCAGATCCTCCCGCCGTGGGGCGACTACAAGGCGTGGCTCGAGTGGCTCCACCGCGGGATCGCCGCCGTCCTCGGCTTCCTCGTCCTCGGCGTCGCGATCGTCGCCTTCCGCGACCACCGCGAGCGCCGCTCGCTCGTCGTCGCGTCGGTCGCCGCCGTCGCGCTCGTCGTCTTCCAGGCGTGGCTCGGCCGCGAGACGGTCCGGCTCAACAACTCCGGCGAGTCGGTGACGGCGCACCTCGCGAGCGCGATGGCCGACTTCGGCCTCTTCATCTTCATCCTCATCCGGAGCTTCCAGCCCGCGCGCCTCCCGGCCGTCGGCGGGAGCCAGCGCTTCACGCTCCTCGCCGCCTTCGCCGCCGCGTCGACGTACGCGCTCCTCCTCTTCGGCTCGAACGTCACCGCCGAGGCGCCGGTCGCGGCGCTCGTCTTCCCCGACTGGCCGCTCATGGGCGGGAGCGCCTTCCCGCCGCTCACCGAGGTCTCGGCGTCGCACATCCTCCACCGCTGGGTCGCGGTCGTCGTCGGGCTGATCGTCGTCGGGACCGGGCTCGTCGCCTGGCGCACCCGGGTCGACCGGCGCGTCGCCCGCCTCTCGATCCTCGCCGCGGTCCTCTATCCGCTCCAGGCGGTCGTCGGCGCGACGCAGATCTGGACCGAGCGATCCCCGTGGTCGCTCACGCTCCACCTCTCGCTCGCCGCCGCGGTGTGGGGGCTGACGGTCGCCGCCGCGGTCCTCTCCTACTACGTCGCGCGGACCGCCGGGGCGACGAGCGGGGAGGAGCGCGATGCCGAGGCGGCGCCCGACCGCCCGGCTCCCGATGCCGGCCCGCGCCGTTCCCGCCGCGACACCGTCCGCGCCTACGTCGCGCTCACGAAGCCGCGGATCATCGAGCTCCTCCTCATCACGACGATCCCGGCGATGGTCCTCGCGACCCGCGAGGTCCCGGGGATCCGGCTCCTCGACTGGGGCTGGCTCGCGCTCTGGACGCTCGTCGGCGGCGCGCTCGCCGCCGGGAGCGCGAACGCGATCAACTGCTATCTCGACCGCGACATCGACGAGCTGATGGCCCGGACCCGGCGTCGGCCGCTCCCGGCCCAGGAGGTCGCGCCGGAGAACGCGGTGATCTTCGGCCTCGTCCTCGGGGCGATCTCGTTCGCCGTCCTCGCCTGGTTCGTCAACCTCCCCGCCGCCTTCCTCGCCCTCCTCGCGATCGGCTTCTACGTCGTCGTCTACACGATCATGCTCAAGCGGACGACGCCGCAGAACATCGTGATCGGCGGGGCGGCGGGCGCACTCCCGCCGGTGATCGGCTGGGCCGCGGTGACCGGGGAGGTCGGGATCCCGGCGCTCCTCCTCTTCGCACTCGTCTTCTACTGGACCCCGCCCCACTTCTGGGCGCTCTCGCTCCGGATCCGGGGCGACTACGCGGCGGCCGGCGTCCCGATGCTCCCCGTCGTCCGGGGGATCCCCGAGACGAGCCGCCAGATCCTCCTCTACACGCTCCTCATGATCGCGATCTCGCTCGCGCTCTGGTCCGTCGCCCGCATGGGCCTCATCTACCTCGCGGCGGCGGTCATCCTCGGCGCCCTCTTCCTCCGCCGCGCGATCGTCCTCTGGCGCCAGGGCGACTCCCCGGAGCAGTCGACGGCCGAGGCGATCCGCCTCTACCGCTTCTCGATCAGCTACCTGACGCTCCTCTTCGCCGCGGTCGCGCTCGACGTCCTCGTCCTCATCCCGCTCGGGTAAGGGGGTCGCCCGCCGCAGGGCCGGAGGGCCCTTGCGCTCGGCGCCGGTCCCGACGACGATCGAGGCCGACGGGATCCCGACGCGAGGTGGTCCGATGGGCGAGACGAGCGGGGCGATGACCGACGCGGCCGGCACGATCGGCGCGCGCGGCCCGGTGCGGCCGGTCCTCATCGTCGCCGGCGCGGTCCTCGTCCTCGTCGCCGCCGCGATCGCCGCGGTCGCGACGCTCGGCTCGCGGACGGCGACCTACCCCGCGGGGAGCCCGGAGGCCGCCTTCCAGGACTACCTCGCCGCCTTCGACGAGGGGGACTACGAGGCGTCGTACGCCTACTTCTCCGACGCGGTGAAGGCCCGGCTCCCGTACGGCCAGTACGTCGACGAGTGCACGAGCCGCGCCGCGTCGGGCGAGGACGTCCGGGTGATCATCGAGCGGGCCGACCTCTCGGGCGAGCGCGCGACGCTCCGGCTCGTCATCGAGCGCTACTACGCGGACGGGCTCCAGTCGTCACGCTACCGGTCGCCGGGCGAGGTCCGTCTCGTCCGGGTCGACGGGCGCTGGCGGATCGACCAGCGGATGGTCGGGGCGGAGCCCTCCTACTACTGAGCGCCGGACCGCCGGCGACGGCCGACCGGCGGGACGGCCACGGCCGCTGAAGGCGAGGGAGCGACATGGCCACGATCCGGCGCCTCTACGTCTACGTCGTCGCCGCGGTGACGCTCGGGATCGGACTCGCCGGGCTGACGGGACTCGTCCGCGTCGTGCTCGACGCGCTCCTCGGGGGGAACGGCGCGATCGTCGGCCAGGGGCAGCTCCGCGAGAACCTCAGCCTCGCGATCGCCCTCACCGCCGTCGGCGTCCCGCTCTGGCTCGCGCATGCGTGGTACGCGGAGCGGCAGGTCGCGCATCCCGGTGCCGCCGGGGCGGCCGAACGCGGGTCGGCGATCCGCTCGCTCTATCTCGCGGGCGCGATCGCGATCCCGCTCCTCCTCGGCGCGGCCGCGCTCGCCGACCTGATCCGTGCCGTCGCCGGCGGGTTCCTCGAGCTGGAGTCGACCGCATGGATCGACCGCTCGTCCGTCGCGGCGAACGCATCCGTCCTCCTGATCACCTCGGTCGCGTTCGCCCGCCTCCGGATCCGCGACCTCGCGGCCGGCCCGCTCCACGGCGCCGCCGCCCGGCTCGCACGCCTCGCGCTCTATGGTCCGCTCGTCGTCGCACTCTTCGCGTTCCTCTTCGCGTCCGCGAGCGCGATCGAGACGATCCTCCGCCTCCTCGTCGGGCGCCCGCCGGTCGCGTCCTCGGGCGACTGGTCCGAGTCGGCGCTCGTCGGCGCGCTCGCGCAGGGGCTCGTCGGCGGCGCGGTCCTCCTCCTCGCGCGCGGCTACGCGAGCCACCTCGTCGACCGGGACGATCCGGTCGGCGACGAGGAGCGGCGCTCGCAGCTCCGCGCAGCGGCGTGGCTCGTCGTCGTCATCGTCGGGAGCGGGGTCGTCGCGCTCGCGTGGGCCGGCGCCGTCTCGACCCTCCTCGACGCGTTCGTCGTCGGCGGCGTCGAGCCGCTCACCGCGGCCGAGGACGTCGTCGCGCCGCTCATCTCGACGATCCCGTTCCTCGTCGCGGTCGCGTGGCAGCGTCGGGTCGCCCGGCGGGAGGCCGCGGAGCTCGGCGGGGAGGCGCGACTCCGCTCGATCGCGCGGCTCGTCGACCTCGCGACGGCAGCGGTCGGCATCGCGCTCCTCGGCGTCGGGGCCGCCTGGTCGCTCGGCTTCTTCGTCGACCTGACGCTCGGCGGCTCCCGGACGGCGGCGGTCGGGAGCGGGTGGCGGCGCGAGCTCGACCAGTTCCTCTCGTACGCGATCGTCGGCCTCCCGATCTGGGGATGGGCGTGGCTCTCGCTCGGTCGCCGCGTCGCGCTCGACCGCGCCGAGGAGGTCCGCTCCTCCGCCCGCCGCGGCTACCTGCTTCTCGTCGGCGGCGCGAGCCTCGTCGCGACCGCGGTCGCGCTCGCCTACATCCTCTACCGGGTCCTCCGGGTCGTCCTCGGCCTCGAGGTGGGCGACCTCACCTCCGACCTGAGCGGACCGCTCGGGATCGTCGCCGTCGCGGGGACGGTCCTCGCCGGCCACGCGCGGACGATCCTCGGCGACGTCCGGGCGCGTGCCGCGCTCGCCGCGGCGGCCCCGGCCGAAGCCGGTCTCGTCAGGATCGCGCTCGTCGCGACCGGTCCGGCCGACGGCGACCCCGCGGCGGTCGTCGCACGGCTCCGGGCGGCGCTCCCCGACGACTGGCGCCTGGCCGAGGAGCGAGGGGAGCCGCCCGCCGGCGCCTGAGCCCGGCGGCGCCCGAGCCCGCCGGCGCCTGAGCCCGGCGACGCCCGAGCCCGGCGACGGCGCGGGCGCCCCGCTACTCGCCGACGGTCCCCGGCGACTCCTCGAGGATCCGGACCTCCCGGCGGCGCGAGACCCGCCCCTCCCGGTCGAAGATCCCGAGCGCCCACTGGACGACCGGTCCGATCCCGAACGTGAAGGCGACCGTCCCGAGGCCGATCGTCCCGCCGAGGAGGAAGCCGAGGAAGAGGACCGTCAGCTCGACCGCGGTGCGCGTCCGGCGGATCGACCAGCCGAACCGGTGGTGGAGGCCGGTCATCAGGCCGTCGCGCGGCCCGGCGCCGAGGTCGGCACCGAGGTAGATGCCGGAGCCGATCCCGATCGTCACGACCCCGCCGACCATCATCGCGAGCTGCGCGGGGAGCTCCGCGGGCTGGGGGAGGATCGGGAGGGCCACGTTCGTCGTGCTCCCGATGAGGAGGACGTTCAGCACCGTCCCGATCCCGGGCCGCGCACCGATCGGGATCCAGAGGAGGAGGATCGGGATGCCGAGGATGATCGCGACCGTCCCGATCGGGATGCCGGTGAGGCGCGAGATCCCCTGGTGGAACGCCTCCCACGGTCCGAGCCCGAGCCCCGCGTCGATCATCAGCGCGACGCCCGTCCCGAAGATGACGAGCCCGGCGACGAGCCCGGGGAGCCGGCGGAGGACCGCCCGGGAGAGGAGTCGCTCGCGCATCGCCCGATCGTAGCGACCCGTCACGCCGCCGGTCGCCCCGTCGCGACGTCCCGCCCCGCCCCGGCCTTCCCTCCGGCGACCTCCCCGCGTGCGACACTCGCCCCGATGGACCTCCACTTCCTCGGCGCCGCCGGGACGGTGACCGGCTCGCAGTTCCTCCTCGAGACCGACCGTGCCCGCGTCCTCATCGACTGCGGCCTCTTCCAGGGGAGCCCGGCCGAGGGGCTCCGGAACCGCGTCCCGCTCGCCTTCGACCCCCGCGCCCTCGACGCGATCGTCCTCACGCACGCCCACCTCGACCACTGCGGCCTCCTCCCGTACGTCGTCGCGCGGGGCTACCGGGGACCGGTCGTCGCGACGAAGGGGACGATCGAGCTCGCCGAGCTCGTCCTCCTCGACTCCGGGAAGCTCCAGGAGGAGTGGGCGCGGCGCGATGCGCGCTGGGAGGCCCGCGAGCCCGACCGCGCCCGCGAGGAGGAGCGGGAGGAGTGGCGAACGTTCCGCACGGTCGTCGAGCTCGCCACGGCGGGGGAGGCGGCCGGCGACGGGCCGGAGCCGCACGGCGCCCCCCGGCTCGACGAGCTCGCCGAGCTTCGCGTCGATCTCGACGAGCCCCTCTACACGGAAGCGGAGGCGCGCGCCTGCAGCCCGCGCTTCCGGCCGCTCGAGTACGGGATCGAGCGCGAGATCGCGCCCGGGGTCGTCGTCAGCCTCCACGACGCGGGCCACATCCTCGGCTCGGCGATCGTCCGGGTCCGCGCCGCCGACCGCGACGGTCCCGAGCGGACGATCGTCTTCTCCGGCGACCTCGGCCGCCCCGGCCATCCGATCATCCGGGACCCGGTCCGCCTCGACGGCGCCGACTACCTCGTCGTCGAGTCCACCTACGGCGGGCGGGAGCACGAGCCGCAGCGCGAGGCGCACGACGCCCTCGCGGCGATCGTCCGGCTCGTCGCGGAGCACGACGGCGTCCTCCTCGTCCCGGCATTCGCGATCGGCCGGACGCAGGAGCTCGTCTGGGCGCTCGACCGGCTGATCGAGGCGGGGCGGATCCCGGCCCTCCCGCTCTACCTCGACTCGCCGATGGCCTCACGCGCGACCGGCATCTACCGCCGCCACCCGGAGTACTTCGACGAGCCCACCCTCCGACTCCTCCGCGAGGGGGCGAGCCCGCTCGACTACCCGCACCAGACGGTGACGAACGACGTCGAGGCCTCCGACGCGATCGCCCGCGCCCGCCGCCCCCACATGATCATCGCCTCGAACGGGATGCTGACCGGCGGACGGATCCTCGGCCACCTCCGGCGCCTCGTCGACGACCCGGACGCGGTCCTCCTCTTCGTCGGCTTCCAGGGGAGCGGGACGCTCGGGGCGCGGCTCCAGGCAGGCGAGCGGTGGGTCCGGATCGGGCGGGAGCGGCGCGAGGTCCGCTGCCGGGTCCGGACGATCAGCGGCTTCTCCGCCCACGCCGACGAGCCGGAGCTCCTCGACTGGATCGGCGGCTTCGCGCCGCGGGGAGCGGGCGGCGACGCCGGTCGGCCCGTCCCGCGGACCGTCTTCCTCGTCCACGGCGATCCCGAGGCGCAGGCAGCGCTCGAGCCGCGGATCCGCGCCCTCGGGCTCACGACGGCGATCCCCGCCTGGCGCGAGCGGGTGACGCTCGCCTGACGCGGGCCGCGGTCAGGGCGCGGTCGCCTCGCGTGCCGTCGCGTCGGCCGCGGCGAGGAGGAAGCCGTAGTCGGCGGAGATCGTCGTCCAGCGGAAGCCCTGCGCCCGCCGGGTCCGGCTCACCGCGACCGACTGCGTCCAGATCCCCGCCGGGATCCCGTGCGCGGTCGCGCGCTCGAGGATCCGCGCGATCGCCGCCTCGACGTCCGGGTGGCCGATCTCCCCGGTGTGGCCGAGCGCGGCCGCGAGGTCGTTCGGGCCGATGAGGATCGTGTCGATCCCCGGGACGGCGAGGATCGCGTCGAGGTCGTCGTACGCCTCCCGCGTCTCGATCTGGATACAGCAGGTGACGAGCCCGTTCGCGGCCGCGAGGTAGCCGGCGGTCGCCCGGCCGTAGTCCGACGCCCGCCGCGGGGCGATCCCGCGGAGGCCGGCCGGCGGGTAGCGGCATGACGAGACGGCGCGCTCCGCGTCGGCGACGCTCCGGATCTGGGGGACGACGACCCCGGACGCGCCGGCGTCGAGCGCGTGCATGATCCGGACCGGCTCGTTCGCCGCGACCCGGCAGAGGACCGGGGTCCCGGACGCGCGCGTCGCGATCAGCATCGAGACGAGATCCGCGGTCGCGACCGGCCCGTGCTCGCCGTCCGCGACGAGGAGGTCGAAGCCGGCGCCCCCGAGGAGCTCCGCGACCATCGGGTCGAGGAGCGTGAGCCACGTGCCGACGAGGAAGTCGCCGGAACGGAGCCGGGAGCGGAGGTCGGGGACGAGGTGGGTCGGCTCGGTCATGCGGCGGAGTCTAGCGGCGCGCGGCCATCGTCAGGCGATCGGGCGGCGCGGCTCAGCGACCGGCGCCGCGGCGGGCGGCGGCCCGCGCCTCGGCCCCGGCCCATCCCGTGTCGATCGCCGTCCCGGGGGCGTCGAGGTCGACGAGGATCGGCGCATGGTCGGACGGGGTGGGCTTCCCCTTCCGCGCCTCCCGGTCGATCTCCGCGGCGACGACCCGGCCCGCGACCGGGCGCGTCACGAGGAGGTGGTCGATCCGCATCCCCTCGTTCCGCTGGAAGCAGCCGGCGCGGTAGTCCCACCACGTGAAGCGCGCGAGCGCCGGGTTCCGCTCGCGCCACGCGTCGACGAGCCCCCACGTCAGGAGCCGCTCGAAGGCGGCACGCTCCCGCGGCGAGACGTGCGTCCCGCCGTGCGCCGCGACCGGGTCCCACACGTCGAGGTCGGCCGGTGCGACATTCAGGTCCCCGCCGACGACGAGCGGCTCGTCGGGCCGGCGCGTCTCGGCGAGCCAGCGGGCGAGCCGGTCGAACCAGGCGAGCTTCCCGAGGTAGAAGGGGGAGTCGACGAGTCGGCCGTTCGGCGCGTAGACGCTCACGACCCTGACGCCGCCGCAGACGGCGCTCACCATCCGCGCCTCGCGGAGCGGGTCGAAGCCGCCCTCGTCGCCCGCGTCGGCGCCGGGTGCGGCGCTCGGCCGGACCGGCCCGTCACCGAAGTTCGTCACGACGTCGGCGATCCCCACCCGCGACGCGATCGCGACGCCGTTCCAGCGGCCCTCGCCGTGGTGGGCGAGCTCGTAGCCGGCGAGCCGGAACGAGAGCTCCGGCACGGCGTCGTCGGCGAGCTTCGTCTCCTGGAGGAGGAGGACGTCGGGCGCCGCGTGGGCGAGCCAGCCCTCGACCCGCTCGAGCCGCGCCTTCAGCGAGTTGACGTTCCAGCTCGCGATCCGCACCGGTCCCTCCGCGATCCAGGCGCCGCTAGAAGCGGCGGCCGCGCTGGCGGCTCAGGTCGAACGCCGCCGTCTCGGCGACCGCCATCACCGCCATCGTCCCGGCCTGGACCGGGTCCGACACGACGAGGTCGACGTGGTCGGTGATCGAGCCGACCATGTTCAGCGCGATCACCGGGATCCCGACCTCCCGGAGCTCGTCGCACGCGACCGAGATGTCGCCGCCCATGATCGAGCCGGCGAGGACGAGGAGCGACGCCCGCGGGAGGTCGGCGACGGCTCGGACCGCGGCCGCGATGTTCGCCTCCCCGACGACCGGGAAGGTGTCGACGCTGATCCGCTCCCCGCGAAGGTTGTGACGGTCCGCCTCGCTCACCGCCCCGAGGACGACCTGGGCGATCTGGGCGCCGCCGCCGACGACGATGATCCGCTTGCCGAAGATCCGGTCGAGCGCCTCGGTGAGCGCGCTGCCGCGGACGACGGGGACGGCGGCGAGCGTGTCGAGGAGACGCCGGTCGTCGACCCCCTCGAACTCGGCCTCCAGTTCCGCGATCGGCGGGTCGCCGGCGATCCGCCGGACGCTCGAGAGGGTCCGGAGCGTCCCGCCCGCCGCCGCGACCGCGGAGACGATCGCGGGGATCGCCGCCGGCTCGTCGACGTGCTCGATCCGGACGGCGACGGCGCGCGGCCGGTCCTCGCGGCGGGAGGCCATCGGGTTCGCCTAGCCGCTCACGTCGACGCCGCGGTCGGCGAGTCCGCGCTGGAGCTGGGGGAGGACGTCGGGGGCGAGGCCCCCCGTCGGGTCGTGCTCCTCGAACGCGAGGCCGAGGGCGCCGAAGGCGGCACGGGTGAGCGCCGCGTCGCTCGTCGTCAGCATGAGCGCCCCGTCGGTGTCCTCCGCGACGCCGACGATCCCGGTGATGTTGACGCCGCGGTCGGCGAGCGCCGTCGCGACCCGGGCGAGCGACCCGGGCCGGTCGTCGAGCTGGACCGTGAACCAGACCGTCACGCGAAACCTCCTGGGGACAGGGTACCCGCCGGAGCGGGCCGCGCGGTACCGTATCGCCATGGGTCAGCCGTCGGGGCCGTTCGTCCAGGTCTTCGGGTCCGACGATTCGCAGGCGACCCGTGCCGCCGAGCGCTTCTTCCGCGAGCGGCGGATCGCCTTCCAGTCGATCGACCTCCGCCGGAAGCCGATCGCCGCGGGCGAGCTCCGGCGCTTCGTCGAGCGGCTCGGCGCGGCGGCGGTCGCCGACACCGAGGGGCGCGCGTGGCGCGACGCCGGGCTCGGCTATCTCCGGATGACCGAGGCCGAGCTCGCCGAGCGGCTCCTCGCCGACCAGCGACTCCTCCGCCTCCCGCTCGTCAGGGTGGGGAACGGCGTCGCCGCGGGCCGCGACGAGCCGGCATGGAAGGCGCTCCTCGCGGCCGCGACCCAGGGGACGGCCCAGGCGGTCGCCGGGGGTCGCGGGTGAGCGGCCGGACCCCCGGGATGCGCCGGTCCGGCCGGGTCGTCATCGGGCGGGACCTCGACGCGAAGGCCCGGCGCGGCCCCCGGACCGAGGACGAGAAGCTCCTCGGCGCGACCGGCCGGCCCGCCTTCGTCGACTCGGACCCGTGGCGGGCGCTCCGGATCCTCGCCGAGTTCGTCGAGGGCTTCGATGCGCTCGCCGGGATCGGCCCCGCGGTCACCGTCTTCGGGTCGGCGCGGGTGGCCGAGGGGAGCGAGACCTACCGGCTCGCCCGCGAGATCGGGGCGCGGCTCGCCGAGGCGGGCTTCGCGGTGATCACCGGCGGCGGCCCCGGCGCGATGGAGGCGGCGAACCGCGGCTGCCAGGAGGCGGACGGCCTCTCGGTCGGCCTGAACATCGAGCTCCCCCACGAGCAGCATCTCAACCCGTACGTCGACCTCGGGGTCGAGTTCCGCTACTTCTTCGCGCGGAAGACGATGTTCGTGAAGTACGCGGACGGCTTCGTCATCCTCCCGGGCGGCTTCGGGACCCTCGACGAGCTCTTCGAGGCGCTGACGCTCATCCAGACGACGAAGATCGAGCACTTCCCGGTCGTCCTCGTCGGGAGCGCCCACTGGTCCGGCCTGATCGAGTGGATCAGGGGGACGCTCCTCGCCTCCGGGTCGATCTCCGAGGCGGACCTCGGGCTCTTCCACGTCACCGACGATCCCGCCGCCGCCGTCGCCTTCATCCGCGAGGCGTCTCGCCGGCGTGCCGAGCAGCGGCAGGCCGGTCCGGACGGGGGCTGAGCCGGGGCCCCGGGCCCGTCCTCCCCGGTCCGCCAGGGGGCTTGCGTTTTAGAACATCTGTTCTATCATCGGGTATCCGATGACCGCCCGGGATGCCACCGCCCTCGCGCTCGCGACCCTCGAAGCCCGATGGGGCGCGGCCGCCCCGCGCCGGCTCGCCACCCTCCCGGCCCCGCCGCTCGTCGACGGCGGCGAGGCGGTCCGTCCCGTCCCGCTCCGGCTCCCCGGGTCGCGGGAGGTCCGCTCGACCGGCTTCGCCGCGCTCGACGCGATCCTCGGCCCCGGGGGACTCCCCCGGGCGACGAGCGTCGCGATCGCCGGGACCGCGACGAGCGGCCGGACGACGCTCGCCCTCCGGCTCGCCGCCGAGGCACAGACGGCCGGCGCGATCGTCGCGTGGCTCGACGGCTCGCGGAGCCTCGACCCGGTCGAGGCGGCCGCCCGCGGGCTCGACCTCGCCCGGCTCGTCGTCCTCGTCCCCGCCTCGCTCGACGACGGCCTCGCGATGGCGGGCTCGCTCCTCCAGGGGCGCGCCGTCGATCTCCTCGTCCTCGATCTTCCCGATCGGCCCGTCCCGGGTGGACGTCCCGTCCCGCCGCTCGCCGTCAGGCTCGAGCGGCTCGGCGCGCTCGCCCGCCGGAGCGACGCCGCGCTCGTCGTCCTCGAGCCGGCCCATCCGGCGGCCTCGGTCCGCGACGCCGTCGACGGGTCGACCGGCCTCCGGCTGGTCGCCCGCCGGACCGGCTGGATCAGGCTCGGCCGCGACGTCGTCGGGCAGCGGACCGAGGTCGTCGTCGAGCGGAGCCGGCTCGGGCCGCCGGGGCGGCGCGCCGAGCTCCGGATCCTCTACGCGGCGGGGAGCGACCGGGACGCCTGCCTCCGCCGGCCGGAGCTCCTCGACGAGACGGGGCCGCCGGGCGTCGGGGCCGCCCCGCCCCGCCCCGTGCCGGCCCGGCCCGGCTGCGACGCCACCCCTTCACGACGGACGACCGACGATGCGCCTCCTCCACCTCCACTGGTCCCACCTCCTCCTCCGGCTCGCGCGGGCGAGCGACCCGGCTCCGGACGCCTTCCCGAGCCCGGTCGTCCTCGGGGGGCGGCCGTGGGACGACGGGACGGTCCTCGACATGGATCCCGCGGCGGCGGCGCTCGGCGTCCGGCGCGGGATGAGCCTCGGGGGCGCGCACCGGCTCGTCCCTGAGGCGGTCTTCCTCCCCCCGGGGAGCGAGTCCGCGCGGGCGGCGGTCGACGCGGCACTCGAGGCGCTCGGGGCGGTCAGCCCCGGGGTCGCCGGGGCGAGCGACCCGGCCGCCGCCTCGTTCGGCCTCCTCGAGATCCAGCTCGACGGCCTCGAGCGGCTCTGGGGCACGGAGCCGCAGGTGGTCGAGCGGGCGAGGGCCGCCGCCGCCCGCAGCCTCCCCGGGCGGCCGCGTGCGGGGATCGCCGGGACCCGCTTCGCCGCCCGGATCGCCGCCGCGCTCGCGGAGCCCGGGGCGACCGTCGCCGTCCCGCCCGGCGGCGAGGCCGGCTTCCTTGCGCCGCTCTCCGCCGAGCTCCTCACCCCGGACCGGGAGCTCCGCGGGCGGCTCGCCCGGCTCGGCCTCCGCCGGATCGGGGCGCTCGCCGACCTCCCCCGTTCGTCGCTCGTCGCGCGCTTCGGCGAGGCGGGGGCGATCCTCCATGCCCGGGCGCGGGGAGAGGAGGTCGAGCCGTTCGCCCCGCGCCTGCCCGCCGGCAGGCTCTCCCTCCCGCTCCCGGTCGAACCGCCGGTCGCGGAGCTCGAGCCGCTCCGCTTCCTCGTCCGCCGGCTCGCCGGGGCGCTCGTCGACCAGCTCGTCGCCCGGGGGGCCGCGACGTCGCGGGTGCGGCTCCATCTCGAGCTCGACCCTGCGTTCGCCCGGCGGGGGACGCCGACGAGGCTCGAGATCGACCAGCGGCTCCCCGAGCCGGTCGCCGAGACCGAGGCGATCGAGCGGCTCCTCGTCGCCCGGCTCGAGCGCGACCGGCCGCCGGCACCGGTCGCCCGGCTCGAACTCGAGCTCGTCGAGGTGGCGCCGGCGGCCGGCCGTCAGCTCTCGCTCTTCGATCCGGCGGCGGACCGGTCGGCCCGGCTCGCATGGCAGCTCGCCCGGCTCGTCCTCTCGTTCGGGGAGGAGAGCGTCCGGCGGCTCGAGCTCCTCGACCCCGAGGCGGTGCTCGCCGAGGCGCGCTCGCGCTCGCTCGCGGCACTCCCCCCGCTCCGATGACGCGCCTCCTCCGCGAGCACCCCGAGATCGAGCCGGAGCTCGACCCGTCCGGTCGGCTCGTCGCCTTCCGCTGGGGCGGACGCCGTGAGGCGGTCGAGGTCTGCAACCGCTGGCGGGTCGCGGAGTCGTGGTGGCGCGACCCGATCGAGCGGGACTACCTGAAGGTCGTCGGCGAGCGCTGGCTCGCGCTCGTCTACCTGGATCGGAGGACGGGGCGATGGCACCTCGAGCGCATCTACGACTGACGCGCCCGGGGGCGGCTCACTCGGCGGGGAGGTTCCCGAAGAAGAGGAGCGCGACGAGCCCCACGAGGACGAGCGTCAGGACGAGGGGTCCGATGAAGTCGCGGGCGGTCGGTCGCATCGGGGCCTCCGTCTGGCGGTTCGTCGGCGGGCGGGCGGCACGGTGGCCGACCGCTCACGCCGACATCGTACCGGGCGTGGCCCGGGAGCGGGGCGAGCGGTGAGCGGCTACGCCGAGCTCCACTGCCACACGGGCTTCTCGTTCCTCGACGGCGCCTCGCCGGCGGAGGCGCTCGTCGAGCGGGCGCTCGAGCTCGGCCTCGACGGGCTCGCCGTCACCGACCACGACGGCCTCTACGGCGCGGTCCGTTTCGTGACGGCGGCCGAGGCGGCGGGGCTCCACCCGGTCGTCGGCGTCGAGCTGGAGCTCGTCGACGCCGCGGCCCCCGATCCGGCGGGGATCGTCGTCCCCGCGCGGCGGCCGCCGCGACGGTCCGGGACGGCGGCGGTCGCCACCCGCGATCCCGGCCTCGATCCGGCGCTCTTCCCCGCGGCCCCGCTCGACGGGCATCCCGCGCTCCCCCGGGTGGCGCGGACCCGGCTTCCCGGCGAGCGCGCGCCGCTCCGGGCCGACCTCCGCGGGGTCGCCGAGCGCGAGCGCGGTCCCCACCTCGTCCTCCTCGCCCGGGACGCGAGCGGCTACCGGAGCCTCTGCCGCCTGATCAGCCGGGCGAACCTCGCGGGGTCGAAGGGGCTCCCCCGGGTGACGCACGAGCTCCTCGCCGAGCACGCGGAGGGGCTCGTCGCGCTCTCCGGCTGCCGCGACGGCGAGCTCGCGCGGCGACTCCTCGTCGGCGACCGGGCGGGGGCGCGCGCCGCGGCCGAGCGGCTCGCGACGATCCTCGGCGGCCCGGGTGCCGGGCTCCCCGGGCTCGGCGGCCTCTTCGTCGAGCTCGGCCACCACCTCCGTCCCGACGACGACCACCTCGTCGAGGAGCTCGCCCGCCTCGCCGACGAGCTCGGCCTCCCCGTCGTCGTCACGAACGACGTCCACTGGGCGCGGCCGGAGGACCGCGAGCTCGGCGACCTCCTCGCGGCGATCCGCCACGGCCGGACCCTCGAGACGCTCGGCGGGCTCCGGCGCCCCGACGGGGAGTCGCACCTGAAGTCGGGTGAGGAGCTCGCGCTCCTCGGAGCGCGCCTCCCCGCGGCCGCCGCCCGGGCGTGGCGGGCCGGGCTCGCGACCGCCGGCGAGGTCGCGGCCGGCTGCTCGGTGGACCTCGGCTTCGAGCGCTACCGCTTCCCGGGCTTCGAGGTCCCCCGGGGCGAGACCGCGTTCTCCTATCTCGTCGCGCTCTGCCAGGAGGGGGCGCGGCGGCGCTACCACCCGGTCGATCCGGCGGTCGTCCGGCAGCTCGCCCACGAGCTCGACGTGATCGAGCGGACCGGTCTCGCCGAGTTCTTCCTCATCTGCTGGGATCTGATGCGCTTCGCGAAGGCGCGCGGGATCCCGGCCCAGGGGCGGGGGAGCGCCGCCGACTCGATCGTCGCCTACGTCCTCGGGATCACCCGGGTCGACCCGATCCGCCACGAGCTCCTCTTCGAGCGCTTCATCAACGAGGGGCGGACGACCTACCCGGACGTGGACATCGACTTCAGCTCGGCGCGGCGCGAGGAGGTGATCCGCTACGTCTACGACCGGTACGGCCCCGAGCACACCGGGATGGTCTGCAACGTCGTCACGTACCGGGCGCGCTCGGCGGTCCGCGAGGTCGGCGCCGCGCTCGGGTTCCCGCGGCCGCTCGTCGACCGGGTCGCGAAGGCGCTCGAGACGTACGACGCGGTGATGGTCCGGCGCGATCTCGAGGCGGACGGCGGCTTCGCCTCGTTCTTCGCCGCCCCGGACGGACCCGCCCCGGACGCGGCCGTGCCGGCTGGCCGGACCCCCGGGATCGCCGACCCTGCGGCGGCCCGCGGCCTCACCGACCGGATCGGCCGGCTGAACGTCCCGCGTCGCGAGGACCGGCCGCTCCCCGGCGGCCCCGGCGACTCCCCGGCGAGCGTCGCCCGGCTCGGCGTCGCCCGGCTCGGCGCCGGCTCCGCCCGACCGCCCGGATCGGGCCGGAGCCCCGGGACCCTCGGGACCCCCGGGACCGACGCGGCCCCGGCCCCTCGTGGCGGGAGCACCCGCGGCCTCTCGGACTGGGAGCGCTGGCTCGAGCTCTGCGCGCGGATCGACGGCCTCCCGCGCCATCTCTCGATCCACACCGGCGGGATGCTCGTCACCGCGGCGCCGCTCGTCGACATCGCGCCGCTCGAGCGGGCGACGATGCCCGGCCGGGTCGTCGTCCAGTACGACAAGCGCGACGTCGAGACGCTGAAGCTGATCAAGCTCGACCTCCTCGGCCTCGGGATGCTCGCGGCGATCGACACGACGCTCGAGCTGATCGAGCACGACTGCGCGGTCCGGGTCGACCTCGACCGGCTCCCCGAGGAGATCCCCGAGGTCTTCGAGATGCTCCGCGCGGCCGACACGGTCGGCGTCTTCCAGGTCGAGAGCCGTGCCCAGATGCAGACGCTCCCGAAGTCGCGGCCGAGCTCGCTCGACGACCTCGTCGTCGAGGTGGCGATCATCCGCCCCGGCCCGATCCAGGGGAACGCGGTCCATCCGTACCTCCGCCGGAAGCAGGGGATCGAGCCGGTCGAGTACCTCCACCCCTCGCTCGAGCCGATCCTCCACGACACGCTCGGCGTGATCCTCTACCAGGAGCAGGTGATGCGGATCGCGATCTCGGTCGCGGGCTTCTCCGCGGCGGACTCCGACGGGTTCCGCCGCGCGATGGGGACGTGGCGCTCGAGCCGGGAGATGGAGCGGCTCCACGAGCGGTTCGTCGCCGGCTGCGAGGCGACGAGCGGGATGGCCCGCGACGACGCGGAGGAGCTCTTCCGCCGGGTCGCCGCCTTCGCGAGCTTCGGGTTCGCGAAGTCCCATGCCGCCGCGTTCGCCCGGACCGCCTACGAGTCGGCCTTCCTCAAGCTCTTCTACCCGGCCCAGCTCCTCGTCGGGCTGATCGAGGCGCAGCCGATGGGCTTCTACCCGGTCGAGGTGCTCGTGAACGACGCGAAGCGCCATGGCGTCACCGTCCTCCCGGTCGACCTCAACGCGTCGACCTATCGGACGACGACCGAGTGGGTCGGCATCGAGGGACCGCTCCCCCCGGGGGCCGGCGTCGCGGCGCGGGCCGAGGTCGTCCGCTCGTCGGGCTGCGTCGTCCCCGACGAGGCCGCGCGGGACCGCTGGGCGGCGCCCGCCGCACGCGGCTGGGGGGTCCGGCTCGGCCTCCGGCTCGTCGAGGGGATCGGCGACGAGCTCGGCGCCCGGCTCGACGCCGAGCTCGCCCGCGGGCCGTACCGCTCGCTCGCCGACGTCGTCGCCCGGACCGGGCTCCCCGAGGAGCTGATCGAGCGGCTGATCCGTGCCGGGGCGCTCGACTCGCTCGGCCGTCCCCGCCGCGAGCTCCTCTGGGAGGTCCGCGAGGTGGCCGGGGCGTCGCGACCCGCCGGCCGGCGCGGCGGACGGTCCGGGACGGGCCGTGCCGCCCGGGGGGCGTCGGGCGAGGAGGGTCGGGGGGCGGACGAGGGCTCCCGCCAGCTCGACCTCCGGCTCCCGCCGACGCCGGTCCCGGTCCTCCCGCCGGTCGAGGAGATCGAGCGGATCGGCGACGCCTACGCCGTCCTCTCGCTCGACGCGACCCGCCAGGTGACCGGCCTCTTCCGGGAGGCGCTCGACCGGATCGGGGCGCTCCCGATCGCCGCGCTCGCCGACCGCCGGCCGGGCCCGGTCCTCGTCGGCGGACTCGTCGTCACCCGCCAGCACCCGATGACGGCGCGGGGGACCGTCTTCCTCGCCCTCGAGGACGAGACCGGGATGGCGAACGTCACGCTCTGGCCGGACGTCTGGGCGCGGCTGCGCGGCGTCGTCCGCCGGCACGCGCTCCTCCTCGTCGAGGGGACCCTCCAGCGGGAGGGGAACGTCGTGAACGTCGTCGCACGGGGGATCCGGCCGCTCCCGGAGGCGACCGCGGCGGCCGGCGGGCCGGCGCACCCGTCCGGCGTCCGGCGGATGGGGCTCGAGGGAGGTCGCCGGGTCCGCTAGGGGCGAGGGGGTCCGGCGGATCCTCCCGCGTCAGCGCGGCTTCGCGGGGGCTCCGTACCGGCGCGGCGCCCGCTTCTTCGGCGTCTTCTTCGTCGGGCGTCGCCGGCCCTCGCGCGGCGGGGCCGAGAACGCGAGGAAGCGTCGGTAGAAGCCGGCGAACGCGCCCACCGCGCCGCCGAAGATCGGCCCCATGAGGAGCATCGAGAGGTAGAAGCCGGCGTCGAGCGTGACCGCCGCGTCGACCGGCGGCTTGATCAGGACGATCAGGTCGAACGCGAGCGCCGAGAGGAGGCCGGCGAATGCGCCGGAGAGCCAGGCCGCCCGCCGGGTGAGCATCCCGGCGAGGAACGACGGGATCATCGTCGGCTGCGGCGCGACCGAGACGCTCGCGAGGAGCCCGACCCAGAAGTCCTTCTGGACGTCGCCCGCGAGGGCGGCGCCGGCGCCGACCGCGATGAGGACGGTCGGGACGAGGACCGAGTAGGTACCGGTGACGATCGCCGGGAAGGCGCGGAGGTCCGCGGAGACGTCGGCGGGGCGAGCCGCGAGCCGGATCGCCGCCCCCAGCCCGAGCCGTCCGGGCTGCTCCTTCCCGTCCGTCCCCTCGGGCCCGTTCGGGGCAGCCGTCTCGGCAGCGGCCGCGTCGAGCGCCGCCGCCTCCTCGGCGGCGGCCGCCTCGCTCTCGGAGAGCTGGGCACGGTAGCGGCGGCGCGCCTCGGCTCGCTCGCTCGACTTCTCTCGGGCCACGGTCCCTCCTGATCGGACTTCGGTCGCTCCGCCGACAGCATCCTAGTCGAACGCGCCGCCGCGGGCGACGAGCGTGCGATGAGCGCGGGATGGCTCCCGGGTGAGCCGACCGTCGTAGAACGTGGGCCTCCGTCGCCGATCCTCCGCCGCGTCCAGATCCCGCCGTGTCCCGCCGCGGGAGGTCCTCGCGTGACCCGTTCCTCGCTCCGCTCGGTCCCGCTCGCGGCGGTCCTCCTCCTCGCGTCGCTCGGCCGCGCCGGGCTCGCCGCGACGCCCCCGGGGAGCGCCGCGCCGTCGTGGTCCCCGTCGAGCTCGCTCGTCATCTCCGAGCTCGCGACCGGCGGCGCATCCGCATCGGACGAGTTCGTCGAGATCGCGAACGTCGGCATGGTGGCCGCCGATCTCGCCGGGCTCGAGCTCGTCCACGCGAGCGCGAGCGGCGGGACGGTCGCGCGGAAGGTCGCATGGAGCCTCCCGACGGTGATCGAGCCGGGTCGCCGGTTCCTCGTCGCGAACGGCGCCGGCATCCACGCCGCGGTCGCGGACGCGACGTACGCCGGCGGGTTCGCCGCGACCGGCGGGTCGGTCGTGATCCGGCCGGTCGGCGGGGTGCCGATCGACGCCGTCGCCTGGGGTGACGCCGCGAGCCAGTTCGTCGAGGGCACCCCGGCACCCGCACCCGCGGCGGGCGAGTCGATCGAGCGGCTCCCGGGCGGCCTCGAGGGGAACTGGCGCGACACGAACGACAACGCCGCCGACTTCGTCCGGCGCACCGCCCCGACGCCCCAGTCCCTCGCCGCGCCGCCGATCCCGGCACCCAGCCCTGCCCCGTCGGCGACCCCGGTACCCAGCCCCGAGCCGTCGGCGACCCCCGCACCCACCGGGACGCCCGAACCCACCCCGACCGGGACCCCCGAGCCGACGGCCGCCCCGTCGCCGGCCCCGACCTCGTCGGCGACGCCCTCCGCGACCGCGACCGCGACCGCGACCGCGACCCCCCTCGCGACCGCGACCGCGACCCCCCTCGCGACCCCCGCCCCGCTGGCGATCGCCGTCGCGCGGGCGCTTCCCGACGGGAGCGTCGCGACGATCGAGGGGACGCTGACGACCCCGCTCGGCGCGCTGGAGGGCGGACGCGTCGGCTACCTCGAGGCCGGTGGCGCGGGGATCGCGCTCTACCTCCCGGCGGCGCGAACGGAGCCGCTGCCCGCCGGGACGAGGCTCCGGGTGACCGGGACGGTGGACGACCGCTACGGCGCAAGGACGCTCCGCACGGAGGCGACGAGCGTCGTCCTCGGCGTGGAGGCGCTCGCCGACCCGTTCGTCAGGCCCACCGGGACGCTCGACGAGTCGGTCGAGGGGCGGCGCGTCGGGCTCGAGGGCCTCGTCACCGAGACGCCCTCACCCGTCGTCGACGGCTGGTCGCTCCTCCTCGACGACGGGAGCGGGCCGGCGCGGGTCGTCGTGACGGCGGAGGCGCTCGGGACGCGCTCGCTCGGGCGAGGCGTGGCGCTCGGGGTCGTCGGGCCGGTCGGCCAGCGCGACGCGACCGGCACCGGCCTCGGCGGCCACCGGCTCCTCGTGACCCGGGCCGAGGACCTCGTCGTCGGCCCCGCGCCCGCCGCCACCGACCCGCCCGCGAGCCCCGATCCGTCCCCCGGCGCGGGAACGGCGGCCGGCGCGGGAACGGCGGCCGGCACGGGAGCCGCCCCGACGCCGCTCCCCGCCGTCGGGATCGTCGAGGCCCGACTCCTCCCGGTCGGGTCCCGGGTCCGCCTCTCCGGCACGGTGACCGCCGAGCCGGGCACCGTCGGCGGGACCTCGATCGGCGCCCTCCAGGACGCGCTCGCGGGGATCGCGATCCGTATTCCCGCCGACGTCGTCGGCCTCGCCCGGGGGATGACGGTCGACGTGACGGGGACGCTCGCCGCGCCGTACGGCCAGCTGGAGCTCCGGGTCGCGACCGGCGGCCTCGCCCTCGTCGACCACGGGGCCGTCCCGGCACCCACCTCGACCGGCGTCGCGGGCGTCGGGGAGGGGACCGAGGGCCGCCTCGTCCTCGTCGAGGGCCGGGCCGGCGCCGCACCCGCTCTCTCCGCCTCCGGCGAGCTCTCGTTCACGCTCGTCGGCGACGACGGCGCGTCGATCCGCGTCCTCGCCCGCCCCGGGACCGGCGTCGAGCGGGGAGCCGTGGTCCGCGACGCACGGTACCGGGTCGTCGGCATCGCCGGGCAGCGGGCGTCGGCGACCGGGCGCCCCGACGGGTACCGGGTCTGGCTCCGCGGGACCGCCGACCTCGTCCGCCTCCCCGACGGATCCCCGGCGCCGACCGCGACGGCCGCCGCCGGTCCCGGCGCCCCCCGGACGACGACGCTCGGCGACGCGCGGGTCCGGATCGGCGAGACGGTCGCCGTCGACGGGATCGTCTCGGCCGCGGCGACGCTGCTCGACGACTCCGGGCGCCGGATCGTCGTCGAGGACGCGACGGGAGCGCTCGAGGTCCTCCTCCCCGCGGGGATCGCCGCGCCCGTCCCCGGGACGAGGCTCTCGATCGTCGGGACGGTCGCCCGGGCGTACGGCGCCCCCCGTCTCCGCGCGGCGGAGGCGACGGTCGTCGCGTCGTCCGCCGACCCCGTCCTGCCGCGCCGGCTCGCCGCCGCCCCCGGGGAGGCCGAGGAGTGGCGACTCGTCCGCCTCGCCGGCCGGGTCGACTCGGTCAGCCGGCTCGGCGAGCGCTGGCTCGCCGAGCTCGCGGTGGGTGGCGCGCTCGTCCCGATCGTCGGGCTCCCCGGGTCGGGGATCGCGTCGACCGCCGTCGTCGCCGGTCGCGAGGCGGTCGTCGTCGGGATCGTCCGGCGTCCGTACCCGAGCGCGCGCGACCGGCGCTTCTCGGTCGTCCCGCGCGGCCCGGCCGACGTCGAGCTCGGGGCGGTCGCGCCCGGCGACGGCGACGCCCGGGACGGCACGCTCCCCGGCCCCAGGGTCGGGACGGGAGCCGCCGCGCCGGAGGTGGGGACCCCCGCGGGGGCACGCGAGACGCCGTCGCCGCTCCTCGTCGATCTCGGGCGGCTCGACGAGCACGTCGGCGCGGCCGTCCGGGTCTCCGGCGTCGTCCGATCGGTCGGGGCGACGGTCGACGGGGGCGGACCGGCCGGGAGCGTCGCGACGCTCGTCCTCGACGACGGGACGGCGGTCGCGCCGCTGCTCCTCGCGGGATCCGCGGAGCGCCTCGCCGCATCGATCGAGGCGGGTGCCGCGGTCGAGGCGTTCGGGGTGGTCGTCGACGACCCCGCCGGGTCGGCGGTCCGGGTCGACGACCCCGCCGCGCTCCTCCGCCTCGGGGAGCTGGGGGATCGCTCGGCGATCCGTGGCGCGCCGATCGCCGCCGGCGACGCGCCCCTCCGGCGACCGGCCGACCGCGCGGGCCCCACCGGGGCGGGACCCGGGACGGGACCCGCGGTGACGTCCGGGGCGGCATCCCGGGGAGCGGGCCCTTCGTCCCCTGGCACAGCCGGACGGACGGAGGACCGCCCCGTCGGTCCGGCCCTCCTCCTCATCGTCGCGCTCGCCGCAGGGACCCTCGGCGCAGCCGGTCTCGGGGTCGTGCTCCGAAGGCGGCGGGGGGTCAAGACGGCAGGATGAGCGGGTGCCGTCCGGGCGCTCCGCCGGCACCCACGTTCGGCCACGCTTGACTCCCGCACGAATCCGCACCTATCCTCTGCGGCGTTCCGCGCCCGCGGAGCGTGAAGGAGCGAGGGACGGTCTTGCCGAACGCGGATCCCCGCGTCGCACTCCAGGCTGGAGAACGGCAATCCCGCATCGAACCCGGCCACGGAGAGCTGGCCGGGTACATCCTCCTCCCCGGCGACACCGACCGGACCACCGGGATCGACGAGCGGCTCGACACGTTCGAGCTCGCCCGGCGCCACCGGCGTTTCGGCACGGTCACCGGCGACGTCGTCACGGGCGAACGGAGCGGGCGCGCCGAAGCGGCGTGCGTGGGGACGGGGTCGGAGAGCCCCCTGATCCTCGCCGGGATGACCGCCGGAAGCGCGATCGTGCGACGGAGCGCTGGCGACCGTCGCTCTGGCGTGTAACCTGACGGCGGATGACCGGCAGACGCCGGTCGACGCCACGGGAGTAGTGGAGGGCTCGTCCCAATGGCCCAGGCGTATTGCGTCAAGGACAAGGCGAAGGTCGAGGTCCAGAACGCGCAGAAGATCACGATGAAGAACGGCAAGCCGGCGCTCTCGGGCACCTGCCCGAAGTGCGGTGGCAAGGTCTTCAAGATCGGCGGCTAGGACCCGATCGCCGGCGGCACGTCCGCCGGCTGAGAACGGAACCGACACGACCCTCGCCCGCAAGGGCGGGGGTCGTCGCCTTTCCGGGGGTCGCGCGGAGGCGGGCCCGGTCCCGCGACCCGTCCGACCCCACGGCGCATCCGTTCGGCACCCTCGGCCGTGCGGGGCCGCTTTGGTAGACTTCGGATCGGTCGACCGTGGCCGCCGCTCACGCGGCCGTTCGACTCCCGGGCTCCCGGGCCGCCCGTCCGACGGGCGGCGGGACGGTGGCCCGACGAACCGTCCGTCTTCGCGGGTCGTACCGCCCGCGCCGCTCGAGGAGGTTGCCCGCGATGGCCACGCGCGTCGGGATCAACGGGTTCGGCCGGATCGGCCGTCAGTCGCTCAAGGCGATCATCGAGCGGTCACCCGACCTCGAGGTCGTCGCGGTGAACGACCTCGTGCCGGTGGAGACGAACGCGCTCCTCTTCAAGCACGACTCCACGTACGGGGCGTTCGACGGCGAGGTCTCGCACACCGCCGACGCGATCGTCGTGAACGGGCGCGAGATCAAGGTCGTCCAGGAGAAGGATCCCGCCGCCCTCCCGTGGAAGCGGCTCGGCGTCGACATCGTCATCGAGTCGACCGGCCGCTTCACCGAGGCGGAGAAGGCGAAGGCGCACCTCGACGCCGGTGCGAAGAAGGTGATCATCAGCGCTCCCGCGAAGGGCGAGGACGTCACGATCGTGCTCGGCGTGAACGAGGCGTCGTACGACCCGACGCGCCACCACATCGTCAGCAACGCGAGCTGCACGACGAACTGCCTCGCGCCGGCGGCGAAGGTGGTCCACGACGGCTGGGTCATCCGGCGCGGCCTCATGAACACGATCCACTCGTACACGAACGACCAGAACGTCCTCGACGTCGCGCACAAGGACCCGCGCCGGGCGCGGTCGGCCGGGCAGAACATCATCCCGACGACGACCGGCGCGGCGAAGGCGCTCGCCCTCGTCATCCCCGACCTGAAGGGGAAGTTCGACGGCTTCAGCCTCCGGGTCCCGACCCCCACCGTCAGCGTCGTCGACTTCACCGCCGAGCTCGAGCGGCCGGCGACGGCCGAGGAGCTGAACGCGGCGTTCCGGAAGGCGGCAGACGGTCCGCTCCGCGGGATCCTCGGCGTCTCCGACGAGCCGCTCGTCTCGATGGACTTCAAGGGCGATGACCGCTCCTCGATCATCGACGGCGCCTCGACGATGTCGCTCGGCGGGAACTTCGTGAAGGTGATCGCCTGGTACGACAACGAGTGGGGCTACAGCTGCCGCGTCGCCGACCTCGCGCGCCACATCGCCGAGCGGCTCTAGCGGCCCGCAGCCGAAAGCAGTCGGCCGATCGGCCGGAAGGCGATGAGATGGACAAGCTGACGATCCGCGACTTCGATCCGGCGGGGAAGCGCGTCTTCGTCCGGGTCGACTTCAACGTCCCGCTCGAGGACGGGAGGATCACCGACGACTCGCGGATCCGCGCCGCGCTCCCGACGATCCGCTACCTCCTCGAGCGTGGCGCCCGGGTCGTCCTCGCGAGCCACCTCGGCCGGCCGGACGGGAAGGTCCAGGACGGGCTCCGCCTCCGGCCGGTCGCGGAGCGCGTCGGCCAGCTCCTCGGGATCCGCGTCCCGTGCACCGGTGACGCGCTCGGCGTCGGGACGGAGGACGCGGTGAAGCGGCTCCGGCCCGGCGAGGCGCTCCTCCTCGAGAACCTCCGGTTCCACGCCGAGGAGGAGGCGAACGATCCCGCATTCGCGAAGGCGCTCGCGGGCTACGCCGACGTCTACGTGAACGACGCCTTCGGGACTGCCCACCGGGCCCACGCCTCGACGGCCGGGATCGCCGACCACCTCCCCGCGTACGCGGGCTTCCTCATGGAGCGCGAGATCGCCGAGCTCGGGAACCTCCTCGAGAAGCCCGCGCGGCCGTTCGCGGCGGTGATCGGCGGCGCGAAGGTCTCCGGGAAGATCAAGGTCCTCGAGCACCTCCTCGACAAGGTCGACCTCCTCGTGATCGGCGGCGGGATGGCGAACACCTTCCTCCTCGCGCAGGGGCACGCCGTCGGGAAGAGCCTCGCCGAGCCCGACCGGGTCGTCGACGCGGAGCGGGTCCTCGCGGCCGCCGCGGCGAAGGGAGTGACGATCGTGCTCCCCACCGACGTGATCGTCGCGAAGGAGGTGACGCGCGGGACGGAGTACAAGACGCTCCCCGTCGCGAAGATCCCCGCCTCGTGGCACATCGTCGACGTCGGGAAGGCGTCGCTCGACGCGATGGAGGCGGCGCTCGAACCGGCGAGGACCGTCTTCTGGAACGGGCCGCTCGGCGTCTTCGAGATCCCGGTCTTCGGCGCCGGCACGCGGCGGATCGCGCGCTTCCTCGCCGAGAAGGCCGCGGCGGGCGCGACGGTCGTCGTCGGGGGTGGCGACTCGGTCGCCGCGGTCGAGCAGCAGGGGCTCGCCGAGAAGATGACCCACATCTCGACGGGCGGCGGCGCGTCGCTCGAGCTCCTCGAGGGGCGGACCCTCCCCGGGGTCGCCGTCCTCCTCGATCGATCCGCAGGCGGAGGGGCCGGATGAACACGCTGATCGACGTCATCGACGCGCGAGAGATCCTCGATTCGCGCGGGAACCCGACGATCGAGGTCGACGTCCTGCTCGCCGACGGCTCGGTCGGGACGGCGGCGGTCCCGTCCGGCGCCTCGACCGGCGCCCACGAGGCGGTGGAGCTCCGCGACGGGGAGAAGGGCCGATACGGGGGGAAGGGCGTCCGCCGGGCGGTCGGGCACGTGACCGGCGAGATCGCGGACCGGCTCCTCGGGATGGACGCGGCCGACCAGGGCGCGATCGACGCCGCGCTCGTCGAGCTCGACGGGACGGCGAACAAGGGCCGGCTCGGCGCGAACGCGATCCTCGGCGTCTCGCTCGCCTGCGCGCACGCCGCCGCGACGGCGCACGACCTCCCGCTCTACCGGTACCTCGGCGGGGTCGGCGCCCGGACGCTCCCCGTCCCGATGTTCAACATCCTGAACGGCGGGAAGCACGCGCTCGACTCCACCGACTTCCAGGAGTTCATGGTGATGCCGGTGGGGGTGGACTCGTGGGGCGACGCGCTCCGCGCCGGGACCGAGGTCTTCCACGCCCTCCGCTCGATCCTCGCGGCCGAGGGGCACGGGACCGGTCAGGGTGACGAGGGTGGCTTCGCCCCGTCGCTCGCCACGAACGCCGCGGCGGTCGAGGTGATCCTCCGGGCGATCGAGAAGGCGGGCTACCGGCCGGGCGAGCAGGTCGCGATCGCGATCGACGCGGCGTCGACCGAGCTCGTCGAGGCGGGGAGCGGCGACGGGGGGCCCGTCCGCTACCGGCTCGAGAAGGAGGGGCGGACCCTGACGAGCGACGAGCTCGTCGAGCTCTGGGCCGACTGGGTCGCGCGCTACCCGATCGTCTCGATCGAGGACGGGCTCGCCGAGGACGACTGGGCGGGCTGGAGCGCGCTCACCGCGCGGCTCGGGGGCCGGATCCAGCTCGTCGGCGACGACCTCCTCGTGACGAACACGGCCCGGATCGAGCGCGCGATCGACGCGCGGGCGGCGAACGCGGTCCTCGTGAAGCTGAACCAGATCGGGACGCTCACCGAGACGCTCGAGGCGATCGATCTCGCGCGCGGCGCCGGCTGGTCCGCCGTCGTCAGCCACCGGTCGGGGGAGACGGAGGACACGACGATCGCCGACCTCGTCGTCGCGACCGGGACCGGCCAGATCAAGACGGGCGCCCCCTCCCGCTCCGAGCGGGTGGCGAAGTACAACCGTCTCACGAGGATCGCGGGCGAGCTCGGACCCTCCGCCCGCTACCCGGGGCGCGCGGCGCTCGCCGCCGGCCGGTGACGGGCGTGCGGGGCGGGATCGTGGCGGGCCGGCGCCGGTGAGCCGGCTCGTCGATCGAGGAGCGGTCGTCGCCGCCTACGTCGGGATCGGCGTCGCCGTCACCGTCGGCGTCAGCTTCCTCCTCGTCATCCCGATCGAGATCGTCTTCCTGCTCCTCGGCCTCCCGTCGGGGCTCCTCATCGGCTACTACGCGAACTCGCGCGCCGAGCGCGACGGCGGACCGCTCGGCCGGATCGTCGCGAACGGGGCGTTCGCCGCCGCCGTCACGGCGGCGACGATGGCGCTCCTCTACGTCGGCGTGAAGGGGCTCTTCTTCGTCGGCGACAACGGCTACCGCGACGCGAGCCTCGGCGCGCCGCTCGCCTGCGAGTCGGGCGCGGGCTGCGTCTACGCGCGGTACGCGGCGGACCCGGAGCTCGGGCCGCAGCTCGCCGCCGCCGGGGTCGACGACGTCGCGTCGTTCACCGACTTCTACTGGGCGGCGCAGCTCTCGAACGCCGGGACGGTCCTCGGCCTGACGCTCGCCGGAGGGATCGCCGGGGCGCTCGTCTTCGCGGTCGCGCGGCGCCGGCCGGCCTGAGCCGGCCGGGGGATCAGCCCTTCGCCGCCGGCTTCTTCGCGGCGGCCTTCGCGGCGGGCTTCTCCGCCGCCGGCTTCTTCGCGGGCGCCGTCGCCGTGGTCTTCGTCGCGGCCTTCGCGGCGGGCTTCTCCGCCGTCTTCGGGGCCGGCGTCGCGGGCGCGGGCTTCGCAGCCGCCTTCTTCGCCGCCGCCTTCTTCGGCTCGGCCTTCGCCGGAGCCGCCGGCGCCGCCGCCTTCTTCGCCGCGGCCGCGGTCTTCGCCGCGGCGGCGACCGCCGCCTCGACGCGGGCCGTCTTCGAGAGCGCGGCGCGCGCCTTGCCCGCCGCCGTCTGGGCGCCCTTCGCCTTCTCCGCCTTCGCCGCGGCGACCCGGGCCTTCGCGGCCTTCTGGGCCGCCGCCTTGCCGGTGGACTTCGCGACGTGGCTCCCGGTCTGGACCGCGGTCCCGCCGAGCGCCGCGTTCACCTTGCGGGTGAGCCGCGACTTCCGCCGCGCGGCCGCGTTCGGGTGGATCGTGCCGGCCTTCGCGGCGCGGTCGAGGGCGCTCAGCGCATCGGCGAGCGCGGCCTGCGGATCGCCCTCCGCCTGGGCGGTCGCGACCTTCAGCGCCTTCGTGACGTAGGTCTTGGCGGCGGACTCGCGCGGCCCGTTGATCGCGGTGCGGCGCTTCGTGGTCCGGACCCGCTTGATGGCGGACGGCGTTCGTGCGCCGGTCCAGCCCCGGGGCTTCGTGGCCAACTCTGACGAACCTCTTCGTACGGATCCAACTCGACACGGGGCGCAGGCGCCCGGCACGGGACGGCGAGGATAGCAGAGCGGTGCACGCACCCGCCACCGCGACCCGTCGGATGGCTCACGATACGCGGATGCTCGCGATCCTCGGGGGCCTCGGTGCCGCATTCCTCTGGTCGATCTCGACGATCACGTCCGCCCGTGCGGGGCGGATCGTCGGGCCGACCTCCGCGGTCGCGTGGGCGATGTTCTTCGGCCTCCTCATCGACCTCCCGTTCGTCGTCGCGGCCGGGGCGCCGCCGGCGATCGGCCCGGACGCCATCGCGTACCTCGTCGTCTCGGGCATCTCGAACGTCATCGGGCTCTCGTTCGCGTTCCGCGCGGTCCAGCTCGGCAAGATCGGGATCGCGACCGCGGTCTGCTCGACGGAGGGGGCCGTCGCGGCGCTCATCTCGTTCGCGAGCGGCGAGCCGATCTCGCCGGCCGCCGCGGCGACGCTCGCCGTCATCGCCCTCGGGGTCATCCTCGTCGCGCTCGTCGCGGACGACGCCCCGGCGGAGGCGGAGGCCGAGGCGGGCGCCCTCGGGGCCGGCCGGCGGCGGACCCTCGACCCGGCGGACGCGCCGCGCGCCGTCCTCTACGCCGGGCTCGCCGCCCTCGCGTTCGGCGTCGGCCTCTTCACGACCGGCGAGGCGGGCAAGCTCCTCCCGCTCGCGTGGGCGGTCCTCCCGGCCCGCGTCGCCGGGACGCTCATCCTCTTCATCCCGCTCCTCGTCACCCGACGCCTCAGGCTGACCCGCCGCGCGCTCCCGCTCCTCGTCGCGATCGGCTTCTGCGAGATCGCCGGGACGGCCTCCTTCACCGTCGGCGCCGGGGAGAGCGTCGCGGTCGCGGCGGTCCTCGCGAGCCAGTTCGCCGCGCTCGCGGCGATCCTCGCGTTCTTCGTGTTCCGGGAGCGGCTCACCGGCCGCCAGCGGCTCGGCGTCGTCGCGGTCGCGCTCGGGGTCGCGCTCCTCTCGCTCCTCCGCGCCTGACGGCCCTCCCGGAGCCCCGCTGCTACACTCCGGCCCCGTGATCCCCCAGGCGCGCCTGCGCAACTTCTCGATCATCGCGCACATCGACCACGGCAAGTCGACCCTCGCCGACCGCCTGCTCGAGGCGACCCACACGATCGACGCGCGCCAGATGACGAGCCAGGTCCTCGACTCGATGGACCTGGAGCGCGAGAAGGGGATCACGATCAAGGCCCGGGCCGTCCGGCTCGAGTACACCGCGCGCGACGGGCTGACGTACGGCCTCAACCTCATCGACACGCCCGGCCACGTCGACTTCAGCTACGAGGTGAGCCGCTCGCTCCAGGCGTGCGAGGGGGCGATCCTCGTCATCGACGCGGCCCAGGGGATCGAGGCGCAGACGCTCGCGAACGTCCACCTCGCGCTCCGCGAGGGGCTGACGATCGTCCCGGTCATCAACAAGATCGACCTCCCGTCGGCGCAGCCGGAGGTCGTGATGGAGGAGCTCGAGAACGTCCTCGCGATCCCGCGCGAGGAGGTGATCCTCGCGTCCGCGAAGGAGGGGATCGGCATCGCCGAGATCCTCGAGGCGCTCGTCGAGCGGATCCCGCCGCCGAAGGGGGACCCGGACGGCCCGCTCCAGGGCCTGATCTTCGACTCGCACTACGACCCGTACAAGGGCGTGATCATCTACGTGCGGCTCGCCGCAGGACGGCTCCACGATCACGACACGATCCGGCTCATGGCGTCCGGCGTCGAGTCGGAGCTCCTCGAGCTCGGCGTCTTCCGGCCGCAGCTCGTCCCGGTGAAGGAGCTCGTCGCCGGCGAGGTGGGCTACGTCGCGACCGGCCTGAAGAGCGTCCGCGACGCCCAGGTGGGCGACACCGTCACGACCGTCGCGCGCCCCGCCGCGGCGCCGCTCCCCGGCTACCAGGCGGCAAAGAGCCTCGTCTTCGCGGGGATCTATCCGGTGAACGGGAGCGACTACCCGATCCTCCGCGAGGCGATCGAGAAGCTCCACCTCAACGACGCGAGCTTCACGTTCGAGCCGGAGAGCTCCGTCGCGCTCGGCTTCGGGTTCCGCTGCGGCTTCCTCGGCCTCCTCCACATGGAGATCGTCCAGGAGCGGCTCGAGCGCGAGTTCGACCTCGAGCTGATCCTCTCCGCCCCCTCGGTGGAGTACCAGGTGACCCTCCTCAGCGGGAAGGAGCTCGTCGTCGACAACCCGGCGCTCTTCCCGCCGGCCGGCGACATCCTCGAGATCCGCGAGCCGTGGGTGACCCTGAAGGTCGTCAGCCCGAACACGTACATCGGGGCGCTGATGGAGCTCGCGACGACCCGCCGCGGCACGTTCATCAACATGGAGTACCTCGACCCGACGCGGGTCCTCCTCACGTTCGAGATGCCGCTCGCGGAGCTGATCGTCGACTACTACGACCAGCTGAAGAGCCGGACGCAGGGCTACGCGTCGATGGACTACGAGGAGGCCGGCTACCGGGCCGCGAAGCTCGTCAAGCTCGACGTCCTCGTCGCGGGCGACCCGGTCGACGCCCTCTCGCTCATCACGCACCGCGACAAGGCGCAGACGATCGGCCGCTCGCTCGTCGGGCGGCTTCGCGAGCTGATCCCGCGCCAGATGTTCGAGGTCCCGATCCAGGCCGCGGTGGGCTCGAACGTCATCGCCCGCGAGACCGTCCGCGCGATGCGGAAGAACGTCCTCGCGAAGTGCTACGGCGGCGACATCAGCCGGAAGCGCAAGCTCCTCGAGAAGCAGAAGGAGGGGAAGGCGCGGATGAAGCGGGTCGGCTCGGTCGAGATCCCGCAGGACGCCTTCCTCGCGATGCTGAGCATGGACGAGGGCTGAGCCCCGGGTGACCGCGCCGGTCGCGCTCTACCTCCACGTCCCGTTCTGCGTCGCCCTCTGTCCGTACTGCGACTTCGTCGTCGTCCCCGGTGCCGCCGCCCGCGGCCCGCGGAACCGGCTCGCATCGTTCGTCGCGGCGATCCGGCGCGAGATCGAGCTCCGGGCCGACGCGCTCGACGCGCGGCTCGGGACGGACCGTCCGCCGCTCGGGTCGCTCTACCTCGGCGGCGGCACGCCGAGCCTCCTCCCGCCCGAGGCGATCGCCGGCCTCATCGGCCTCGTCCGGGAGCGCCACGGCCTCGCGCCGGACGCCGAGGTGACGCTCGAGGCGAACCCCGCGCCGGACGAGCGGGGCGACGCCGCCGCGCTGAGGGCGGCCGGCGTGACGCGGCTCTCGCTCGGGGCCCAGAGCCTCGATGGAGCCGAGCTCCGCCGGCTCGGGCGCCGCCACCGGCCCGAGGACGTCGCGGACGCGGTCGCGGCGGCGCGCGCCGCGGGGATCGGGTCGATCGGGATCGACCTCCTCTACGACGTCCCGGGCCAGACGGACGCCTCGTGGGCGGCGACGCTCGATCGTGCGCTCGAGCTCGGGGTCGACCACCTCTCCCTCTACGCCCTGACGCTCGACGACCCCGACGCCGAGGGGCTGACCGGGCCGCTCGGCGACCATCTTCCGGTCCGGGCGGGTGCGCGCCGCTGGCGGGCGTCGGCGCGGGCCGCGCAGGACGAGGAGCGCGCGGCCCGCGCCTACGAGGCGGCGAGCGAGCGGCTCGCCCGCGCCGGCTTCCGCGGCTACGAGATCTCGAACTGGGCGCGCCCCGGGCACGAGAGCCGCCACAACCTCGCCTACTGGCGCCGGCTCCCGCACGAGGCGGCCGGCCCCGGTGCGCACGGCTTCGACGGCGTGACGCGCTGGTGGAATGCGGCCCCTCTCGAGCCGTACCTCGACGCGCTCGCGCCCGCATCCGGCGCCCCGCCCCGCCTCCCTCCGGGCGCGGCCGCGGCGCGCCCCGCGGGTGCGGCCGGCGTCGCGGCCGAGGCCGCCGAGGCGGCGATCCTCGGGCTCCGGCTCGACGCCGGGCTGGACCCCGCGATCGCCGCGGCGCCGCCGCTCCGCGACCACCTCGCGTGGGCGGAGGCGGCGGGGCTCCTCGAGCGGGGTGCCGATGCGCGCGTCCGCCTCACGGTCCGGGGGAGGCTCCTCTCGAACGAGCTCTTCTCCCGCCTCCTGTAGCATCGGCCGCGTGGCGCGTGGCTCGCCCGGGTCGTCAGGCGCCCGACCGCGATGGAGGTTCCCGTGAGACCACCGGCCCGCAGCCCGCGCGCCGCCGTCGTGCCGGCGCTCATCCTCGTCGTCGCCGGCCTCGTCGCGGCCTGCGCCGCTCCGGGGGACGCGACGCCCCCGCCCGAGCAGGGATCGGCGATGGCCACCCCGACCGCCGTCGCCCCGGCGACACCGGGCGCGACGCAGGCGGCGTCCCCCGGGACGACCGGGGCGCCCGCGGCAGGCGACGCCGCCCGGTCGGCCCTCGAGGCGACCGCCTGGGCGACGAGCGAGCTCACCGACGTCGCGACCGGACGGCCGTTCCGGATCGCGGACTTCGCGGGCCGGACGGTCTTCGTCGAGACGATGGCGATCTGGTGCTCGAACTGCCGCGGGCAGCAGGCCCGGTTCAGGGACGCGCTGGCATCGATCGATCCGGCACGCGTCGCCTACGTCGTCCTGACCGTCGACCCCGGCGAGACGGCCGAGGCGCTCGACCGCTATCGGGCGGAGCAGGGCTTCACCGGCACGTACGCGCTCGCGGGCCGGGAGGTCGCCGCGGCGCTCGTCGACGCCTTCGGGCCGAACGCGATCAACCCGCCGAGCGTGCCCGTCGTCATCGTCCGGCCCGACGGCTCGATCGAGTTCTCGACGGGCCCGAAGTCGGTCGAGGAGATCGTCGCGATCGTCGCCGGATGAGCCGGGCGGTCCGATCCTGATGGGGGAGCTGGTCGCGGTCTTCGCCGCGGGGGTCGCGAGCGCCGCGAGCCCGTGCCTCCTGCCGCTCTACCCCGGGTTCCTCGCGTACCTCTCCGCGAACGTCGAGGGGCTCGACGGGCGGCGCGCCACCGGCGCCCTCGGGATGCTCGTCCTCCTCGGGATCCTCACGACGACGGTCGCCGCGGGCGCGGTGCTCGTCGCCGTCTCGCTCCCGGTGGGCCAGGTCGCCTCGCTCCTCATCCCCGTGGTCGACGCGCTCCTCATCGTCGTCGGGCTCCTCCTCATCGCCGGCCGGAACCCGTTCGAGCGGCTCTCCGGCGTTCGGGTCCCCCTCGTCCGCGACCCGTACCGGCAGGCGTACGTCTACGGGGTGATGCTCGGGCCGCTCGCGCTCCCGTGCGCCGGCCCGTTCCTCGCGGCGCTCCTCGCGCTCTCCGCGGGGGTCGCCGACGTGGCGCTCCGGCTCGGGACCTTCGTCGTCTTCGGGCTCGGGTTCGGTCTCCCGCTCGTCCTCCTCTCCCTGCTCGCCGGGGCGCGCCAGCGGGAGGTGGTCCGGTTCGTCGTCGAGCGCCACCGGCGGATCGAGGTGGGTGCCGGGGCGGTCCTCGTCGCGGTCGCCGTCTGGGATCTCCGCGAGAACTGGGAGGGGATCCGCTTCACGCTCGGCGTCTAGCCGCCCGCCGGTGCGCCCCCGGCCCGGTCCTCCCCCGGCCGGGACCCTCGTCGAGCGTGGCGGGCCCCGAAGGTCCCACTCCCCGGTGCCCGCCCGCACCAGTTCGACCCGCCAGCCGTAGACGCTCCGCCACGGCCGCCCGTACCGTCCGTCCATCGGGTTCGTGACGCACCCCGGGGACTACCCCGTCCGGCGCGTTCACGCCGAGCGATCGGCCGAGAGGCCGGGGCTCGATGGAGATGCGAGGGCGGCGCCCTCGAACAATGAGGGTGGATCCCTCGGGAGGTACATGATGGCAGGGACTCGGCGGATCTCGCCGTTCTCGGTCTCGTTCCTGGTGATCGCGCTCGTGATCGGGCTGACCCAGGTCGTCTACGCCGGGGCGACGTCCGGCAGCCTCGTCGGCCCGACGGGCCCGACCGGTGCCCAGGGCCCGCAGGGTCTCCGCGGCAACACCGGCCCCACCGGCAACAACGGCCCGACCGGCCCGCAGGGCAACCCCGGGCAGAACGGCCCGACCGGTGCGACCGGCAACAACGGCCCGACCGGCCCGACCGGCAACAACGGCCCGACCGGCCCGACCGGCAACAACGGCGCGCAGGGCCCGACCGGCCCGACCGGCCCCTCGGGCATGGCGACGCTCCGCGTCGTGATCGGCGCCGACGGCGTCGCGACGACGAACGGCTCGCGCCAGTCCTCGTTCGCGAACTGCTCCGCGCTCAACGGCACGAACGTCACCTACTACGCGGTCGCGGGCGGCGCGATCGTCCTCAGCTCGAAGAGCAACCCCTCGCCGATCAACAACATGGCCGCCTCGCGGCCGATGGTCTCCGGCGGGATCGCGTTCGACGGGAGCCAGGCGGTCGACGTCAAGCCGACCGGCTGGGAGGCGATCGGCGCGAACCTCAACAGCGGCAACGTCGTTCGGGCCTGGGCCCTCTGCGTCCCGAACTGAGCCGAACCGCACGAACCCGATGACAGGACCCCCGCCGGGCGACCGGCGGGGGTCCTCTCGTTTCAGGCGCGGGCGTCGGGGTCCGGGCCCGGGGAGAAGCGGGCCGGCTGCGTCGCGATGTCGACCTTCCCCTCGAGCTCGGTGAAGCGCCGGGCGAGGACGCTGAGGATCGCCCCGGTGCAGAGCGAGAGGAAGCCGGCGATCGCGAGGAGCGACGCGACGAACGGCCCCGGGAGCGGACCGACGTCCGTGGCGCCGGGGACGAGTTCGACGGCGACGCCGGCCCCCACGAGGAGTACGCCGCCGAGCCCGAAGAAGGACATCGGCCGGTAGTCGCGGTAGAGGAGGCCGATCGCCCAGAGGATCCGGAGACCGTCGCCCACGACCCGGAGCCGCGGATGGCCGCCGGCGCCCCGGGGGCGCGCCTCGACCGGGATCTCGACGAGGCGGTACGAGCGCTGCGTCGTCTTGACCGTCAGCTCCACCTCCACCTCGAAGTTCCTCGCCGCGAGCGGCAGCCCCTTCACGAGGTGGCGGCTGAGGGCGCGGTAGCCGGAGAGCACGTCGGTCATCCGGACGCCGAGGAGGAGCCGGAGGACGGTCGAGAAGATGACGTTGCCGAGGTCGTTCACCGGCTTCTCGCTCGTCCGCCCCGTGAGCGCCCGCGAACCGACGACCATGTCGGCACGGCCGTCCGCGATCGGCGCGATCAGCTCGTGGACTCGCTCCGACGGGGTCTGGTCGTCGCCGTCGGCGAGGACGTAGACGTCGGCATCGACGTCGCGGAAGGCGGCGCGGATCGCGAACCCCTTGCCGCGCCGCGGCTCGCGGATGACCGTCGCGCCGGCGCCCGAGGCGCGGAGCGCCGTGTCGTCGGTCGACGCGTTGTCGACGACGTAGATGCCGGCGCCGGGGAGCTCGTGACGGAAGTCGGCGACGACCTTCGCGATCGTCCGGCCCTCGTTCAGGCAGGGGATGATCACCGCGACCCGCGTGCCCGGCGCGGGCGGCGTCGCGTCGTAGACCTCGTCGGGGGTCCCCGTCGCGGCGGCGGTCCGCGCGCGGCGGCCGGAGCGCGCTCCCGCCGGGAGGCTGAGCTCGGTCATGGCGCGAGCGTAGGCGCGACGGCCGCGACGGCCAGCGACCCGAAGGTACCGCCCGGTACCGCCGCCCGCACGCGCGGACGGCGCCCCGGCGCGGGACGGGACGTCACGGGGCCGGGCTCGGGCTGGAGAACGGCGCGGGCGTCACCGCGGATCCCTCGGCGAGCGGGCCGCTCGGGATGAACGCGCGCGTCTCGTCGATCGTCAGGTCGAGCGTCTTCGCCGTCGAGAGCGAGGTCGCCGCCTCCTCGTCCCGCCCGAGGCCGCCGAGGAGGACCCCGAGGCGGAAGTGGACGGCCGCGAGGTTCGGCGCGTAGGTCGCGGCGTCCCGGTATCGCGCGACCGCCTCCTCGACGCGGCCGGTCTCGGTGAGGATCAGCCCCAGGTTCATCAGGGCCGGGACGTACGTCGGGTCCTGGCCGAGCGCGACGAGGTAGAGGTGCTCGGCGCGCGAGAGGTCGCCCTCCGCCGCCGCGACGAGCGCGAGGTCGTAGTAGGCGTAGACGTTCGTCGGGTCGTGCTGGAGCGTCTCGAGGTAGCCGCGGGCGGCCTCGCCGAGGTCGCCGTTCCGGTGGGCGGCGACCGCGTCGGCGAGCGCGCCGTCGGCGAGCGCGCGGTCGCTCGTCGCGCCGCAGCCACCGAGGAGGAGGGCGGCGAGGAGCGCGGCGAGGAGCGTCGAGGCGGGGCGGCTCATCGGCCGTCCCCCCGCTCCGCCGGGCGCTCGGCCTCGGCCGCGAGGCGCTCGCGCTCCAGCTGGCGGTCGATCGCCTCGCGGAGCCCGCGGACGAGCCGGATCGCGACGAGCGCGGCCGCGAGGAGCCGGTCCGCGAGCCGGTCCAGCCGCCGCCGGAGGAGGACCGCGAGGACGGCGATCACCAGGCCCGCGAGCGCGAGCGGCGTCTTCTCCGGCGTGGGCTCGTACGTCGCGACGATCTCGTGGCGGCCGGCCGGGAGGCCGAACCCGATGTAGCTCGGGCTCGCCATGAAGGTCTCGACCGGCGCCCCGTCGACGAGGACCCGCCAGTTCGGGTGGAACGTGGACTTGATGACGAAGCCGCTCTCCATCGAGCACTCCACGACGAACTCGTGGCGGTCCGGGCCGGCGACGCGCTCCTCGATCGTCCCGCCGTCGGCGCAGCCGGGGAGGAGCGGCCCCGCCGGGGCGAGCGCGCGCGACGGGTAGTCGTACGCCGCGTAGATCCGCGACTCCGCGAGGTCGGAGCGGACCCACGGGACGTTCCGCGCGAGGAGCCCGGCCTGGGTGGCGACCGGGGCGCGGTCCACGTAGCGGACGTACTCCCCGTAGCCGCGGACCGGCGCCTCGTAGAGGACGTACCGCCCTTCCGTCGCGACCTCCGTGAGGAAGCCCGGCATCTCGCGCCCGGCCGGCGCGACGACCCAGCGGACGTTGAAGAGCTCGTACGAGCTCCGCGACGACTCGTCGAACTCCCAGGTCAGGTCGGAGACGAGCGACATGCTCTCGGTCGAGGGCGGGAGTCCGGTCAGCCCCTCGTACTGGAGAAGGTTGTAGAAGGGGATGTCGCCGATCGCCAGGTCCTTGCCGTAGGTCCGGGGGAGCCCGGCGTAGATCCGGCCCGGCGGGAGCGTCCCGAGCCGCTCCACCATCGCGGCGGCGTCGCGGTCGGCCTCGAAGGCGGCGGCGGTCCGCTCCATCCAGCGGGTCCCTTCCGCGTAGTAGTCGGTCCGCTCGCGGATCGTCGGGAGGAGGACGAGCACGAGGACGAGCGACCCGAGCGCCAGGCCCCGCCTGCTCCCGCCGTCGGTGAGGAGCGCCCAGGCCGCGGCGCCGCCGAGCCCGACGACGAGGATCGCGGCGAGGTGGACGGATCCGACGAAGCGGTGGAAGAGGAGGCCGTCGGAGAGTGGGAGGAGGTCGGCGAGCGGCCCGAGGGTGGGCCGGCCCGCGTAGAGGAGGAGCCAGACCCCGAGGAGGATCGCCGCCGTCCGGCCGACGCCCCGGCGCCCGAGGAGCGCGGCGACGAGCCCGAGCGCGAGGAGTCCGGTGAGCACCGGCGCCCGCCCGGCATCGAGGAGCGTCCCGTCCGCGAGCCACGCGAGCACCTGGCCCAGTCCGTACGAGTCGTACTTCTCCGGCTGGAGGTACGGCGTCGCGTTGAGGTAGGCGGTCGTCCGGAGGAACGGGAGCCACATGTACGCGGAGATCGCCGCGCCGACGGACCCGACGAGGCCGAGGCGCACGAGCCGCGCGGCGGCGTTCGCCCGGGTGATCCCCGCGACGAGGATCACGAGAAGGGTGATCGCCATCATGTACGCGTAGATCAGGTGCGCGAGGACGAGCGCCGCGAACGCGACGGCCGCCACCGCGATCCCCCGGCCGGTCGTCACCGCCCGGTGCGCCGTCGCGACGACGACGAACGAGAGGTGCATCGCGAGCAGCTGGGTGAAGAGCCCCCACCCACGCCAGAGGTAGCTGTCGTAGTCGAAGCCGTAGAGGCCCGCCCCCGACAGGAGCGGCGCCGCCCCTGCGGCGAACGCCGCGGCGACGAGCGGGAACCCGAGACGCCGGAGCGACCAGAGGACGGTGAGCGGGAAGGTGACGAGGAGGAGCCAGCGGACGACGTTGAACCAGTCGAAGAGGTCGACGACGCCGAGCGTCAGGCGGTCGAGGGCGATGACGAGGAGCGGCGCGAGGTGCTGGTAGAAGAGGAACTGCGGGACGCCGGCCTCGATCTGCGGGAGCCAGTGGTCGAGGAGGTTCGCCCCGCGGTCGAGCGCCTCGCTCGCGTTCCGGATGAAGAGCCAGTGGAGCGCGTCGTCGTTCATGCTCGGGATCCGGATCGTCACCTCGGGGAGGAGCGCGATCGCGGTCGCGAGCATCGGCACCGCGACGAGCGCCGCGAGGAGGAGCAGTTCCCCGGCGCTCCGCGGCCGCCCGTCGTCGTCGGCAGCCGCCCGGAGGCGAGCGAGCAGCGCGGCGAGCCCGCCCGTGCCGGCGGTCGCGGCGGCCCCGGGCTCCGGGTGGGGATCGGCCGGCGGTCCTGCCGGCGCCTCGGTGACGGGCCCGTCGTCCCGTGCGTCGTCCGGCCCGTCGTCCGGCGCCTCGGCCGATCGGTCGTCCGTCTCTTCGGCCGATCCGTCCGCCGGGGCGGTCCCCCACGCGACGGCGAAGGCGACGAGCGTCGCGAAGCTCCCGAGGTTCGTCAGCGCGAACGCCGCGTTCGCGAACGGGTACGCCTCCGGGAGGAGGTCCACGAGGGGCGCGGTGATCCTGGCGACGAGCGTCACGACGACGAGGACGGCGACCGCGCGGCCCGAGGCGACGAGCGCGAGGAGCGCGATCGGGAGGAGCCCGTACCACGGGAAGTAGAGCCCGCGGGCGAGGAGGAGGTAGGCGACGGAGATCCACGCCGCCGAGGCGACGAGCGAGCGGGCGTCGCGGACGCGGAGCGACTGGACGACGACGAAGACGGCGAAGAGCGTGGCCGGCACGATGACGGCGACGAGGCTCGCGCTCGATGCCGGGAGGACCCCGGCGACGAGCCGGTAGAGGCTCCCGGGGAGCGTCCCGTACCCGCCCGGCGCGCCGCTCCGCTCGAGCCCGGCGAACGTGTCGAGCCCCGCCCAGACGGGCGCGAACGTCGCGACGGCGAGGACGGCCGACCCGAGCGCCCCGGCGAGCGCGGCGGACCGGAGCGCGACGCGGTCGGTCGCCGTCCGCCAGAGGAAGACCGCCTGCGGCGGGACGAGGATCGCGGGGACGTACTTCACGAGGACGCCGAGCGTCGAGGCGAGGAGCGCCCGGTCCGCCCAGCCACGGAGCGTCAGGTAGAGGGAGAGGAGCGCGAAGACGACCATCGGGCCGTCGTTGTGGCCCTCGCCCGCGAGCTCGACGAGGACGACCGGGTTCCAGAGGAAGAGGAGCGTCGCGACGAGCCGGAGGCGTGGGCGGACGAGCCCGACGATCGCCCAGACGAGCCAGGCGGACCCGAGCGCGCTCGCGAGCGCGACGAGCTTCAGGGCGAGGACCGCGGCCCCGACGGTCGGCGCCCAGGAGGCGACCGCGGTCTCGACGAGCGTCCAGAGCGGTCCGTACGGGGAGAGGATCGGCGGCGGCGCCCAGCCGACCGCGGTGAGCGCGTCGCCGACCGGTGTGCCGAGGAGGACGTCCGACGGGGTCGTGTACGGCGTCCCGCCCGGGACCACGAGGCCGACGGCACCGTGGCCCACGTACGAGAGGACGTCGATCGAGAGGCTCGGCGGGACGGTGACCGCCCCGACGTGGAGCCCGACGCCGAGCGCGAGGATCGCGCTCCGGAGGTGGCCGCTCGCGGCCCCGCGGTGGGCGAGGAGGGCGAGGAGGAGGTAGAGCGCGAACGCGACGGCGGTCAGGAGGTAGTAGGAGGCGAGCGCCCCGGACGCCCGCGCCGGGTCGGCCTCCGCGCTCGTCAGCGAGCCGAGGACGGCGATCGAGACCTGCGTCCCCTCGATCGCCTTGTGGGCGACGAAGAGCGCGACGGCGACGCCGAGGACCGCCGGCGCCCCGTACGGCCCGGCGAGGAGCCGGTCGACGGGCGCGAGGAGGCGGGCGGCGAGGGTCGTCGGCGGTCGGAGTGCGGTCACCCCTCGGGCAGCTCCCTGGCGACGTGACGGGCGCGCGATGCGCGGGGTCCCGCTCGGGTCCCGTCCGTACCGTACGGGCGTCCGCGCACCGCGGCCGCCGCCCGGAGGTCCCGGGGCGGCATCACCCATCCGGGTCATCCGGGCGTCGTTGACACTCGAGAAGGCGCGCTGCTACGATGCCTCGGCAGTCGTTAGCACTCGGCATCCGAGAGTGCTAACCACCCTCGAAGGAGGCCGGTCGTGGCGCGACGGATCCGTCCGCGCAGCGGCCCGCTCGATGCCCGTGCACAGGCGATCCTGCGGGCCGTCATCGAGGAATACGTCTCGACGGCGCAGCCGGTCGGGTCGAAGGCGCTCGTCGAGCGCTTCGGTCTCACCGTGTCGAGCGCGACCGTCCGGAACATCTTCGCCGAGCTCGAGCGGATCGGTCTCCTCGCGCAGCCGCACACGTCGGCCGGCCGCGTCCCGACGGACGAGGGCTACCGCCTCTACGTCGAGTCGATGATCGATGCCGTCGCGCTCCCGCCGGTCGACCAGCTGATGATCCGCCACCAGTTCGGCCAGGTGGAGTACGCGAGCGAGCACTGGTTCCGCCTCGCCGCGACGACGATCGCCTCCGTCACCCGAGCCGCCGGCCTCGCCACTCCCGCGAAGCCGCGCGCCGCCCGCATCCGCCGGATCGACGTCGTCGCGATCGGGGACCGCCTCGCGAGCGTGATCCTCGTGCTCCGCGAGGGGACGATCAAGCAGTCGCTCGTCACCCTGCCCGCGCCGGTCGACGCGGAGACGCTCGCGGGTGCGGCCGTCCGGCTGAACGCGGCGCTCGAGGGGGCGACCGCCGCGGAGGCGGAGCGGCGGCTCGACCGGCTCGGCCCGGCGGCGGCCGACGGGGCATCGCCCGAGGCGCTCGTCGCGCGGCGCGTCGGCGAGCGGATCGTCGCGACGCTCCACGAGTTCGACCTCGCGAAGATCGAGGAGCTCTTCAGCGACGGCCTCCTCAACGTCATGGACGCGCCCGAGTTCGCACGGAGCGAGAAGCTCCGGCGCGTCTTCTCGGCGCTCGAGGACCGCGCCTACCTCGGCGAGCTCCTGAGCAGCGTCGCCGGGGCCGGCCGGCTCCAGGTCTTCATCGGCCACGAGAACCGGCCGGAGGAGCTCCGCGACGTCTCGCTCGTCCTCGCGCCGTACGGCAGGGCCGGGCGCGCCGTCGGGATCGTCGGCGTCCTCGGGCCCACCCGGATGTCCTATCCCCATGCGATCGGGACCGTCCGGTTCGTCTCCGCGCTGATGAACGAGCTCGTGGACCACCTCTACGCATGACCGGGATGGCGATGGATCGGACGACGGGGAAGGCGGCCGGACGATGAGTTCGAGAGCGGGCGCACGGAAGACGCGGGCGGAGGAGCGGATCGACGCGATCGACGTCTCGCCGACCGCGCTCCTCGCGCAGGTCGAGGCGCTCCGGGGCGAGCTGGCGACGGCGACGAAGGAGCGCGACGAGTACGTCGACGCCCTGAAGCGCGAGCGCGCCGAGTTCACGAACTTCCGCCGGCG
>JBJOLT010000007.1:0-9470 GCA_046045415.1 Chloroflexota bacterium
CTTGAGCGCGAGGTACTTCGTGATCGCCGCCGTCAGGCTCGTCTTGCCGTGGTCGATGTGACCGATCGTCCCGATGTTGACGTGCGGCTTCGTCCGCTCGAACTTCTTCTTCGCCACGTGACCTCTCCCGTGCTCCTCGCGACCTGCGCCTAGACCTTCGACTTCTGGACGAGTTCCGCGGCGACGGCCGCCGGGACCTCAGCGTAGTGGGACAGCTCCATCGAGTAGCTCGCGCGACCCTGCGTCATCGAGCGCAGGTCCGTCGCGTACCCGAACATCTGGGCGAGCGGCACGTTCGCGTTGACGACCTGCGTCGACCCCCGCGACTCCATCCCCTCGACCTGACCGCGCCGGCTGTTCAGGTCGCCGATGACGTCGCCCATGAACTGCTCGGGCATCGTCACCTCGACGCGCATCACCGGCTCGAGGATCGTCGGGCTCGCCTTCTCCACCGCATCCTTCAGCGCCATCGAGCCGGCGATCTTGAACGCCATCTCGCTCGAGTCGACCTCGTGGAACGAGCCGTCGAAGAGGGTCGCGCGGACGTCGACCATCGGGAAGCCGGCGTAGATGCCGGTCTCGAGGGTCTCGCGGATCCCCTGATCGATCGACTTGATGTACTCGCGCGGGATGACGCCGCCGACGATCTTGTCGACGAACTCGTACCCGCTCCCCTTCTCGCCCGGCTCGAGCTTGATCACCGCATGGCCGTACTGGCCCTTGCCGCCGGTCTGGCGGACGAAGCGCCCGTTCCCCTCCGCCGGCTTCCGGACCGTCTCGCGGTACGAGACCGACGGCCGGCCGACGTTCGCCGCGACCTTGAACTCGCGGACCATCCGGTCGACGAGGACGTCGAGGTGGAGCTCGCCCATGCCCGCGATCCGGGTCTGGCCCGACTCCTCGTCCGTGTGGACGCGGAAGGTGGGGTCCTCCTCGGCGAGGCGCTGGAGCGCGATCCCGAGCTTGTCCTGGTCGGCCTTCGTCTTCGGCTCGATCGCGACCTCGATCACGGGCTCCGGGAAGGTCATCGACTCGAGGATGACCGGGTGGTCCGGATCGGTGAGCGTGTCGCCGGTGAACGTGTCCTTCAGGCCGACGGCCGCCGCGATGTCGCCCGCGTAGACCGCGTCGATCTCCTCGCGATGGTTCGCGTGCATCTGGAGGATCCGGCCGATCCGCTCCTTCTTCCCCTTCGACGCGTTGTAGACGTACGACCCGGCGGTGAGGGTCCCCGAGTAGACGCGGAAGAAGGCGAGCTTGCCGACGAACGGGTCGGCGGCGATCTTGAAGGCGAGCGCGCTGAACGGCTCCTTGTCGTCGACGGTCCGGAGGATCTCCGCGTGCGTCGTCGGGTGCTCTCCGATGACCGGCGGGACGTCGAGCGGCGACGGGAGGTAGTCGACGACGCCGTCGAGCATCAGCTGGACGCCCTTGTTCTTCAGCGCGGAGCCGGCGAGGATCGGGACGATCCGGTACTGGAGGGTCCCGAGCCGGATCCCGTGGCGGATCTCCGCCTCGGTCAGCTCCTCGCCCTCGAGGAACTTGTGGGTGAGGGCGTCATCCATCTCCGCGACGGCCTCGACGAGGCGCTCGCGATGCTTCTTCGCCTCGGCGAGGAGGTCCGCCGGGATCTCGACCGTCTCCATCTTCGACCCGAGGTCGTCCTGGTAGATGATCGCCTTCATCGTGACGAGGTCGATGAGCCCCTTGAACGAGTCCTCGATCCCGATCGGGATCTGGATCGGCACCGCGTTCGCGCCGAGTCGATCCTCGATCATCCCGACGCAGCGCCAGAAGTCCGCGCCGGTCCGGTCGAGCTTGTTGATGAAGCAGATGCGCGGGACCTGGTAGCGGTCCGCCTGCCGCCAGACCGTCTCGGACTGCGGCTCGACGCCCGCGACCCCGTCGAAGACGACGACCGCGCCGTCGAGGACGCGGAGGCTCCGCTCCACCTCGACGGTAAAATCCACGTGCCCGGGCGTATCGATGATGTTGATGCGGTGGTCGTTCCAGAAGCAGGTGGTCGCCGCGGCGGTGATCGTGATGCCGCGCTCCTGCTCCTGGGGCATCCAGTCCATCGTGGCGGCGCCCTCGTGGACCTCGCCGATCTTGTAGATCTTCTTCGTGTAGAAGAGGATCCGCTCCGACACCGTCGTCTTGCCGGCGTCGATGTGGGCGATGATCCCGATGTTCCGGGTCTTCGAGAGCGGGACCTGACGTGCCATCGTTCGCTTAGCTCCCGCTCACCACTTGAAGTGGCTGAAGGCCTTGTTGGCCTCCGCCATCTTGTGCGTGTCCTCGCGCCGCTTCACCGCGGCCCCGAGGCCGTTCATCGCGTCGACGAACTCGGCGGCGAGCTTCTCGCTCATGCTCTTGCCGGTCCGCTTCCGCGCCGACTGGACGAGCCAGCGGACGCCGAGGGAGAGGCGGCGGTCGCCGCGGATCTCGACCGGGACCTGGTACGTGGCGCCGCCGACGCGCCGCGGCTTCACCTCGATGATCGGCGTCGCGTTCCGGAGCGCGGCCTCGAGCACCTCGAGGCCCGGCCGCTTCGCGGTCGCCTCGGCGCGGGCGAGCGCCTCGCGGAGGATCCGGTCGGAGAGGTGGCGCTTCCCGTCGGACATGAGCTTCGCGGTGAAGCGGGCGGTCGTGCGGTTGGCGGGGACCGTCTGGTACTTCGCCATCCGCGGGATGTTCGTTCGGCGCGGCATGCTAGGACTTCCCTCCGCCGGCCGCGGCCTTCGCGCCGTACTTCGAGCGGCCCTGCTTGCGGTCGCGGACGCCCGCTGCGTCGAGGGTGCCGCGGATGATGTGGTACTTGACCGACGGGAGGTCCTTCACGCGGCCGCCGCGGACGAGGACGACCGAGTGCTCCTGGAGGTTGTGGCCGATCCCCGGGATGTAGGCGGTGACCTCCATCTGGTTCGTCAGCCGCACGCGGGCGATCTTCCGGAGGGCGGAGTTCGGCTTCTTCGGCGTCATCGTGCGCACCTGGAGGCAGACACCCCGCTTCTGCGGGGCGCCCGGGATCGGCTCCTGGCGCTGCCTGAGGCTGTTCCAGTTCTTGCGCATCGCGGGCGCCTTGACCTTCGAGGTCTTCGGCGTGCGGCCGTGGCGCACGAGCTGGCTGATCGTCGGCACGAGACGTCGACTCCTTCGGTTCCTGTCTATCGACCGGGCGGACCGGCCCGTCGGCCGGGCCGCGGCCCGGATCGTCCTGGGCTGGTTCCGAGGGCCCCGGCGATCGTCCCGGCGAGGGCGCCGGACACGGTCCCGTTCGGGGCCACGAACGCGGAGGATATCAGCGGCCGAGCGTGAGTGTCAACGCACGCCCGGTCGCGTCAACCCTCCTCGGTCGCCTCGGGCTTCTCCTCGAGGAACGGGTTCGGCACCTCGGCCTCCGGGGCCGCCGCCTCGCCGTCGAGGAACGGGTTGTGGATGGGCTCCTCCCCGGCCGCCGCCTCGGCGCCCGCGGCGAGCCTCGACGCGAGCTCGACGTCGCCGGTCTCCGCCGCGACCCCCTCGCCCCCCTCGAGGAACGGGTTGTACGCGTCGATCTCCAGCCCCTCGAGGCTCTCGCCGGCGAGCGCCTCGAGCGCCTCGCGACGCGTCCGCTCGCGGGCGGCCGCGATGTTCTGCGGGGCGCCGGTCCCGGCCGGGATCAGCTTCCCGATGATCACGTTCTCCTTGAGGCCGAGGAGGTGGTCCTTCGCGCCGTTGATCGCGGCCTCGGTGAGGACGCGGGTCGTCTCCTGGAAGGAGGCGGCCGCGAGGAAGCTCGACGTGTTGAGCGACGCCTTCGTGACGCCGAGGAGGACCGTCTGCGCGGTCGCCGGCTCCCCGCCCTCGGCGAGGACCCGGTTGTTCACCTCCTCGAAGTCGAGCCGGTCGATCAGCTCGGTCGGGAGGAGGTCGGTGTCGCCCGGCTGGTCGATCCGGACCTTGCGGAGCATCTGGCGGACGATGATCTCGATGTGCTTGTCGTTGATCGTGACGCCCTGGCTCCGGTAGACCTTCTGGACCTCCTTGACGAGGTAGCGCTGGACGGCGTCCTTCCCGCGGGTGTCGAGGTACTCCTGCGGGTTGATCGGGCCGTCGGTGATCGCGTCACCGGCGCGGATCGCCTCGCCGTTCTCCACCTTCAGCTTCGCGTTGTGCGGGATCGCGTACTCGCGCTCCACGGTGTCCTCGGCGCGGACGACCCAGCCGTCCTTCTCCGAGAGGAGGAAGCCCTCGACCGGGGCGGGGACGTCGGTGCCACCCTCGACGCGGGCGATCGTCTGACCGAGCGTCACCTTGTCGCCGGCCGCCGCGAGGAGCTCCGCCCCCTTCGGCAGCGCGACCGTCGTGTCGTACGACTCGCGGCTCGTCACCTTGACCTTCGTCCCGGCGTCGCCGCGAATCACCTCGACGGTCCCGTCGATGTGGCTGATCTCCGCCTTCCCCTTCGGCACCCGGGCCTCGAAGAGCTCCTCGACGCGGGGGAGGCCGGCGGTGATGTCGAGGCCGGCGACGCCGCCGGTGTGGAACGTCCGCATCGTCAGCTGCGTCCCCGGCTCGCCGATCGACTGCGCCGCGATGATCCCGACGGCCTCGCCGATCCCGACGAGCTCGCCGGTCGCGAGATTGCGGCCGTAGCAGTACCGGCAGACGCCGTAGCGCGCCTCGCAGGCAAGGGGCGACCGGACGAGGACCTCGTCGATCCCGCTCTTCTCGGCGGCGATCCGCTCCGCGACCGACTCGTCGATCTCGCCGTTCCGCGCGACGAGGACCTGCTTGCCCTTCTTGTCCGCCGGGTCGACGAGGTCGGCCGCGGCGAAGCGCCCGACGAGCCGGCGGGCGAACGAGCTCGCGCCCGTCCCGGCGATCTCCTCGGACTCCTCCCGGGTGATCCAGCTCCCCTCCTCGGTCCCGCAGTCGTCCTCGCGGGTGATGACGTCCTGGGCGACGTCGACGAGACGGCGCGTCAGGTAGCCGGAGTCGGCGGTCCGGAGCGCCGTGTCGGCGAGACCCTTCCGGGCGCCGTGGGTGGAGATGAAGTACTCGAGGACGGTCATCCCCTCGCGGAAGTTGCTCCGGACCGGGACCTCGATGATCCGGCCGGACGGGTCGGCCATGAGGCCGCGCATCGCGCCGAGCTGGCCGATGTTCCCCTTGTTCCCTCGGGCGCCCGACGTCGTCATCATCGTGACTGGACCGAAGGGGTCGAGCCCCTCCATCATCGCGTCCGACATCTCGCTCGTCGTCTGCTGCCAGATCTTGACGACCTGCTCGTAGCGCTCCTCCTCGGTGATGAGGCCGCGCTGGAACTGACCGTCGATCTTCGAGACGTCCGCGTCGGCGGCCTCGAGGCGCGCCCCCTTGTCGGCAGGCATCGCGATGTCGTCGACGGCGATCGTCATCCCGCCCCGGGTGGCGAACTCGAAGCCGACGCTCTTCACGCCGTCGACGAGGTTCGCGGTCTCCTCGGGGCCGAGCTCGCGGTAGCAGCGGTCGACGAGCTTCTTGAGCTCGGCGCGGTTCATCTCGCCGTTCTCGAAGCGGAGCTGGTCGGGGAGGACCTGGTTGAAGATGATCTTCCCGACCGTCGTCCGGACGAACCGGTCGACGAGGGTCTTCGACTCCGCGTCCCACGACCGGACGATCGCGTCGACCGGCTCGTGGAGCGTCAGCCCGCTGTCGGCGCGGAGCTGGTAGGCGAGGATCGCCTCGTCCTCGTCCGCGAAGGTGGGGAAGCGCGGGCGCTCCCCCTTCTTGGGCTTCGGGCGGTTCGGGTTGTCGCGCTCGAGGGTCAGGTAGAAGCAGCCGAGGACCATGTCCTGGGTCGGCGCGACGACCGGGCTCCCGTCGGCGGGCGAGAGGAGGTTCGCGGTCGAGAGCATCATCGTCCGCGCCTCGTCCTGCGCGGCGCGCGAGAGCGGGACGTGGACCGCCATCTGGTCGCCGTCGAAGTCGGCGTTGAAGGCGGTGCAGACGAGCGGGTGGATCTGGATCGCCGAGCCCTCGACGAGGACCGGCATGAACGCCTGGATCCCGAGCCGGTGGAGCGTGGGGGCGCGGTTCAGGAGGACCGGGTGATCGCGGATCACCTCCTCGAGGACGTCCCAGACCTCGGGCCGGACCCGCTCGACGATCCGCTTCGCGCTCTTGATGTTGTGCGCGAACTGCTTCTCGACGAGCTGGCGCATGACGAACGGCTTGAAGAGCTCGAGCGCCATCTTCTTCGGGAGGCCGCACTGGTGGAGCCGGAGCTCCGGGCCGACGACGATCACCGAGCGGCCCGAGTAGTCGACCCGCTTGCCGAGGAGGTTCTGGCGGAAGCGCCCCTGCTTTCCCTTCAGCATGTCGGAGAGGCTCTTCAGCCGGTGGTTGCCGGTCCCCGAGATCGCCCGGCCGCGCCGGCCGTTGTCGATGAGGGCGTCGCACGCCTCCTGGAGCATCCGCTTCTCGTTCCGGACGATGATCTCGGGGGCGCCGAGGTCCTGGAGACGGCGGAGCCGGTTGTTCCGGTTGATCACCCGGCGGTAGAGGTCGTTCAGGTCGGAGGTCGCGAAGCGGCCGCCGTCGAGCTGGACCATCGGGCGGAGGTCCGGCGGGATCACCGGGATGACCGAGAGGATCATCCACTCGGGGCGCGCGCCGGAGCGGCGGAACGCCTCGATGAGCCGGAGCCGCTTGATCGCCTTCTTCCGGCGCTGGCCGGAGGAGATCCGGACCTCCTTGTGGAGCTCGCGCGAGAGGGCGTCGAGGTCCATCCGGTGGATGATGTCGCGGACCGCCTCCGCGCCCATCCCGGCGCTGAAGAAGCGGGGGCCGCGGATCGAGGCCGCGTTGTACTTCTCATCGAGCTGGCGGTACTCCAGCTCGGTGAGCGTCATCATCGGCTTGATCGCCTCGATCTCGTCGCGGGTCCGGCGGATCTCGTCCTTCAGGCCGACCGCCTCGTGGGCGAGCTCCTCGCGCCGCTTCTGGAGCGCGTCGCCGATCGCCGCCTCGAGGTCCGCGATCGCGGTGTCGAACTCGGACTGCGCCCCCGACTCGCGGGCGCGGATCTCGGTCGCGACGCGGTCGCTCTCCTCGCGGACGACCTTCTGGAGCTTCGCACGAGCGTCCTTGCCGCCGGCTTCGCCCGCCGCGAGGATCACCTCGCCGGTCGGCGAGAAGGCGATCGTCGACTCGGCAGCCCCGGTCTTCAGCTCGTCGAGGAGCGCCTCCACCTCCTGGGCGGCGCGGGCGATCTCCTCTGTCTTCGTCGCGAGCTCGCCCTCGAGCTCCGCCTTCAGCGCCTTCAGCGCCTCCGAGCGCTCGTCCTTCGTCCGGTTGAAGTCGGACCGGAGCTCGTCCTCGAGGTCGCGGACGATCCGCTCGGCGCGGTCGCCGCGCCCCTCGGCCTCGTCCTCGAGCTGCTGGAGCGTCCGCTTCCGGGCGTCCTCGTCGACGTGGGTGACGACGTAGAGCGCGAAGTAGAGGATCCGCTCGAGGTTCCGGGGGCTGATGTCGAGGAGGATGCCGAGCCGGCTCGGCGTCCCCTTGAAGTACCAGATGTGGCTGACGGGGCTCGCGAGCTGGATGTGGCCCATCCGCTCCCGGCGGACCTTCGCGCGGGTGACCTCGACGCCGCACTTGTCGCAGACGATCCCCTTGTAGCGGATCCGCTTGTACTTCCCGCAGTAGCACTCCCAGTCCTTCGTCGGACCGAAGATCCGCTCGTCGAAGAGCCCGTCCTTCTCCGGCTTCAGCGTGCGGTAGTTGATCGTCTCGGGCTTCGTGACCTCGCCGCGGGACCAATCGACGATCTGGTCGGGGCTGGCGAGCGAGATCCGGATCGCGCTGAAGTTGTTGACCTCGAGCATGGTTCTCCTCCGCGGGTCCGCCTAGGCGGCGCCGCGATCCGGCCCCTGAGCGAGCGACGAGGCGGCCCCGGCCGGTGACCGCCGTCGCGGATGAGCGGTGGACGTTCCCGCGGGCGTCAGTCCTCGAAGCCCGCGAGATTGATGCCGCCGAGATCGGGGACCGGGTACCCGGTCCCGTCGTCCTCGGCGAAGGTGATCTCCTCGTCGTTCGGATTGAGGATCTCGGCGTTGAGGCCGAGGCTCCGGAGCTCCTTGATGAGGACCTTGAACGACTCCGGCACCCGCGGCGGCTGGATCTCCTCGCCCTTCACGATCGCCTCGTACGTCTGGACGCGGCCGAGGACGTCGTCGGACTTCACCGTGAGGAGCTCCTGGAGGATGTTCGCGGCGCCGTACGCCTCGAGCGCCCAGACCTCCATCTCGCCGAAGCGCTGACCGCCGAACTGCGCCTTCCCGCCGAGCGGCTGCTGGGTGATGAGGCTGTACGGGCCGGTGGAGCGCGCGTGGATCTTGTCCTCGACGAGGTGGTGGAGCTTCAGCATGTAGATCGAGCCGACGGTGATCGGGCTGTCGAACGGCTCGCCGGTCCGCCCGTCGCGGAGCTCGATCTTCCCGTCCTCGGGGAGGCCGGCCTCGCGGAGCTCGGTCCGGATCTGGTCCTCGGCGGCGCCGTCGAAGACCGCGGTCGCCGCCCGCTCGCCCTTCTCCCGGAGCGCCCACCCGAGGTGGGTCTCGAGGATCTGGCCGATGTTCATCCGGCTCGGGACGCCGAGCGGGTTGAGGATGATGTCGACCGGCGTCCCGTCCGGGAGGTACGGCATGTCCTCCTGCGGGAGGATCTTCGCGATGACGCCCTTGTTCCCGTGGCGGCCGGCCATCTTGTCGCCGACGCTGATCTTCCGCTTCTGCGCGACGGAGACGCGGACGAGCCGGTTGACGCCGGGCTGGAGCCCCTCGCTGTTGTCGTCGCGGGTCATCTCGCGGATGTCGACGACCTTGCCGCGCTCGCCGTGGGGGAGGCGGAGCGAGGAGTCCTTCACCTCGCGCGCCTTCTCGCCGAAGATCGCCCTGAGGAGCCGCTCCTCCGCCGTCAGCTCGGTCTCGCCCTTCGGCGTGATCTTGCCGACGAGGATGTCGCCGGGGCGGACCTCGGCGCCGATGTAGATGATCCCCTCCTCGTCGAGGTCCTTGAGGGACTCCTCGCCGACGTTCGGGATGTCGCGCGTGATCTCCTCGGGGCCCAGCTTCGTGTCGCGGGCCTCGATCTCGTGCTTCTCGATGTGGATGCTCGTGAAGAGGTCGTCGCGGACGAGGCGGTCGCTGATGACGATCGCGTCCTCGTAGTTGCCGCCCTCCCAGCTCATGAACGCCACGAGGACGTTCCGGCCCAGGGCGAGCTCGCCGCCCTCGGTCGAGGAGGAGTCGGCGATCGGGGCGCCCGCCTCCACGCGCTGGCCGACCGTGACGATCGGGCGCTGGTTGATGCAGGTCCCCTGGTTCGAGCGGACGAACTTCAGGAGCTTGTACTGGTCGAGCTCGCCCTCGTCGGTCTCGACCTGGATCCGCTCGGCCGTGACGCTCGTCACGACGCCGGCGCGGCGGGCGATGACGACCTGG
>JBJOLT010000072.1:0-2675 GCA_046045415.1 Chloroflexota bacterium
GACCCGCCTGATCTCCCCGGTGGCCCCCGCTACCGGGCGCGCACCGTCTGGTGCGCTCGGGGATGGTCGGATCGTCTCGCGGTACGTTGGTACCAGCAAAGTGACGAACGGAGCAATGCCGCATGCGTTACGGATGGTCGACGGTGGTGCGTCCGCGCACCACCGATCCGCCCCGCGCGGACCGGACCGGCCGGCGGCGACCGGCTACCATCCCCGCGTGGAGCTCGAGCTCGGCCGGCCGACGGACCGGCGACCCCCGTTCCGCTACGCCGCGGTGACCCGGGTCTCCTTCTCCGACACCGACGCCCAGGGTGTCGTCTACTACGGCCGCTACCTGCCGTACTTCGACATGGCGCGGGTGGAGTACCTCCGCCACCTCGGACTCGTCGCGACCGGTGCCGGCGCGGGGGCGACGGAGTTCGTCATGCGGGCGCTCGCCGTGGAGTACGTCGCGCCGGCGGTCTTCGACGACCTGCTCGAGGTCTTCGTCCGGACCGTCCGGATCGGGACGTCGAGCGTCACGAGCGCGTACGAGGCGTACCGGGTCGCGGACGACCGGCTCATGTGCCGCGCGGAGGGGACGCTCGTCCTCATCGACCCGGCCGTGCGCAGGCCGGTCCCGGTCCCGGCCGGGTTCCGGGAGGCGATCGCCCGTTTCGAGGGAGAGACGATGGAGGACCGACGATGACGAACCGGCGCACTCGACGGGAGCAGCGGCTCTCCCCGCTCGGCGGCGACGCGGAGCGACGGCGCCGGAACGCCGGGCGGCGACTCGTCGTCGTCCTCGCGGTCGCCGCCCTCGTGGCGCTCAGCGTCGCGAGCTTCGGGAGCGTCGGGACCGCGAACCCGGCACCGAGCGAGTCGGCGGCGCCGAGCGCGAGCTAGGCGAGCCCGGGGTTCGGTGTCCCGCGGGGCGGGACGATCATCGGGAGGTCCGCCTCGGCGGCCGCGAGGAGCGCGCCGATGTCGACGCTCCGGGCGGACGGGGTGTCGGCCGGCTTCCCGAGCAGGTAGCCCTGGCCCGCCGCCATCCCGAGCTCCTGGATGACCCAGAGCTGGCTCGGCGTCTCCACCCCCTCGGCGACGACGAGGGCGCCCCATCGGGCGGCGAGGTCGGCGAGCGCCCGGAGGACGGCGAGCGACGTCTCCCGCTGCTCCCCGTCCTGGACGAGCGAGAGGTCGATCTTCACGATGTCGAAGTGGATCTGGCTGAGGAGCCGGAGCCCGGCGTTCCCCGCCCCGACGTCGTCGACCGCGACCCGGAAGCCCGCTCCCTGGCACGCGCTGATCACCGAGCGGAGCCGCTCGATATCCTCGACCGCCTCGCGCTCCGTCATCTCGATCGTGATCCGGCGCGGATCGGCGCCGTACTTCGTGACGAGCCCGAGGAGCGTCCCGGTGTTGAACTCGGCCGCCTCGAGGCTGCGGGGCGAGATGTTGATGCTGAGCGACTGGTCGGGCGCGATCTGCTCCATCCCGGAGAGGACCGCCTCGATGCACGCGAAGTCGAGCTCGGTCGTGCGGCCGCCGGCCTCCGCGGCGGCGAAGAGGGCGCCGGGGTTGTCGAAGGGGGCGTCCTTCTTCGTGCGGACGAGTCCCTCGAAGCCGATCACCCGCCCGGTCCGGAGGTCCACCACCGGCTGGTAGGCGGGGCGGACGAGCCGCTCCGTCACGACCTTCGCGACCTTCGCGGAGAGATCGGCGCGGGTCGCCTGGTCGATCATCCCGGCGGCGCGGCGCGGGTCGAAGATGGTCACCGTCGTCCGACCGTGCCGCTTCCCGTCGTAGAGGGCGGCGTCGGCCTGCGAGAAGAGCTCGCTCCGCGTCTGGCTGTACTCGGGGCAGGACGAGATCCCGCCCGTGAACGAGAAGGGGCGCGGGAAGATCGAGTCGCGGCGCGGCTCCGTGGAGAGCGCGAGGAGCCGGCGCGCGACGACGAGGGCCGCCGCGGCGTTCGTGTGCGGCATGAGGACCGCGAACTCGTCGCCGCCGATCCGGTAGGCGCGATCGGGCTTGCGGAGGACCGCGCCGAGGAGCCTGCCGAGCTCGACGAGGAGCTTGTCGCCGGCCGCGTGGCCTGCGGAGTCGTTCACGAGCTTGAAGTCGTCGAGGTCGATGAGGAGGAGCGAGAGGTCCTCCTCGTAGCGGCGCGACTCCTCGATCTGGCGGTCGAACTCCTCCATGAACGCACGGTGGTTGCCGAGGCCGGTGAGCGCATCCTGGAGGGCGTCCGTCCGGGCGGTCTCGTAGAGCTCGCGGAGCCGGGACTGAGTGGACTCGAGCTGCTCGGCGGGCTGGACGACCTGGCGGGCGAGCCACCAGAGGATCCCGAGGGCCGCGAACGAGAGGACGATGAGGACGGTGAAGAGCGGGCTCGGCATCTCGACCTGGAGCGGCGCCGGGATGACGAGGACGGCCCACTCCTCGAACCCGACCGCGCTCAGCCCGGCTCGATGCTCCGGGTCGAGCCGGTCGGCGAAGCCGGCCGTCTCCGCGCCGGTCGCGCCGCCGAGGACGAGCGTCTCCCCGCCCTCACCGGGCTGGACCGCGACGACCTGGCCGCGGAGGCCCGCCTGGGCGTCCGCGATGAGCGCCGGGAGGGAGACACGTGCGACGACGATCCGCCGGTTCCCGGCATCGGCCGCGGACCCGTCCGCGCCGGAGGGAGCCGCGAA
>JBJOLT010000102.1:0-8652 GCA_046045415.1 Chloroflexota bacterium
CTCCTCGCCGCCCGGGCCGTCCGGGTGGACGGCATCGTCTACTGCGCCGCCGAGGTGCCGCTCGCCGGCCTGACGCTCGACCTCCTCGCGAGGACGGTCGTCGGCGTCACCGTGGGAAGCCGGCACCTCGCGACGTTCCTCGAGGAGCGGGTCGGTCGCCCGGCGGCCGAGCCCGCCCGCGTACACTGACGCCAAGGGGGGAACGAGATGAGTGCCCGAACAGGGGGTCCGCCGGGGGCGGCGATCCCCGTCTACTACTCGTCGGCATACGTCAGCGCCAAGCACGAGTTCGACACGACGCGGAAGGCCGCCTGGGTGGCGGGCTCGCTCGTCAACGAGCCGATCCGCGGCGTCGAGCTGGTGGAGCCGGTGCTCCTCTCGGACGCCGATCTACTCCTCGCCCACGACGTCGCGTACGTCGACTCGCTGCGGACGGGCGAGCCGCCCGCTCTCGCGAGTTCGAGCGGCTTCAGCTGGGATCCGGGCGTCTGGCCGATGGCGCGAGCCTCGAACGGCGGCGCCGTCGCGGCGGCGCTCGACGCGCTGAGGACCGGGGGGATCGCCGGCTCGCTCTCGTCGGGACTCCATCACGCGAAGCGCGGCCGCGGTGAGGGCTTCTGCACGGTGAACGGCCTCGCGATCGCCGCCCGGCGCGCGATCGCCGAAGGGGCGGGGAAGGTCCTCGTCCTCGATCTCGACGCCCATTGCGGCGGCGGGACGGCGGACATCCTCCGGGGCGACTCGAGGATCGTCTCGGTCGATCTCGCCGTCTCGCCGTTCGACCTCTACTCGCCCCCGCGAGAGTGGTCGCTCGACCACATCGACGACGTGGGGAGCTACCTCCCGACGCTCCGCGCCCGCCTCGAGGCGCTCGACCCGGCCGCCATCGACCTCGTCCTCTACAACGCGGGGATGGACCCCCACGAGGACTGCGAGGTGGGGGGTCTTCGCGGGATGACGCTCGGGATCCTCTCGGAACGGGAGTGGACGGTCTTCGACTGGGTCCGGCGCCATCGACTCCCGACCGCCTTCGTCCTCGCGGGCGGCTACGTGGGCGACCGGCTCCCGCAGCGGACGCTCGTCGCCCTCCATCGGATGACGATCGCCGCCGCAGCTGACGGGTGAGCCTCGCATCGCTCGATGCCGGCACGGCAGCGAAGGTGTGTAGGTCCTAGACAGTTCCCGAGGTGGCCGGATCGGGCTCGGTGAGGAGGTCGACGAGCCGCTCCACGTCCGCGTCGCCGAGCCCATGAGCACGGAGGAGCGCCCCGGCGCCCCCGTGTCGGTGCTCGAGGTGGTCGAGCATCGCCTCCATGTACTCGGCCGGGCATTCCAGCCAGACCGGGTCGCGGCGCCAGTCGACGAGGTGGGGGTCGGCGCGCTCGAGCGACGTGAACGCCTCGCCGGTGAGCACGTAGTCCGCGACGATCACGTCGGCCGGGACGCCGACCGCCGAGAGGAGGAGCGCGATCGTCACGCCCGTCCGGTCCTTCCCGGCGGCACAGCCCACGACGGCGGGGAGCCCGTCCGGCTCGAGGATCGTCCGGACGATCGCGGCGAGCTGCTCGCTCCGCTCATCGAGGACGTGCCGGTACATGTAGGCGAGCCCGTGGACCGGCGCCGGATCGTCGGCGAGGAGCGGGATGCTCCGGTACGCGATGCGGCGGTCGGCCGCGAAGACGCTCGGCCACCGCTCGAGCTCGTCGGGCCAGCGGAGGTCGACGACGCACCGGATCCCCCGCTCGAGGAGCGCATCCTGCGAGCTCCGCGGGAGGACGTCGAGCGCATCGGTCCGGTAGAGGGTCCCCCAGCGGGTCCGCCGCCCGGGGCCCGCCGGATAGCCGCCGACGTCGCGGAGGTTCCTCGTCCCCGGGAGACGGAGGTGGCGGACGTGCGGGCCGGACTCCGGCCGATCGGCGAGCGACGGGGTCAGTCGCGGATCTCCCCGCTGCTGCAGTGGCCGTCCGTGGCGCCGAGGTACGTGGGGCGAACGTCCCGGTCCACCTTGATGCCAGGGCCCGAGAGCCCGGCGGCGCGATCCGCCTCGCTGACGATCGTGACCCGGTCGCCGCAGGCGCAGACGTGGATGACCGTGGCCGTCACGACGGTGACGGCCGGGATGCTGCCCGGCGGCGCGATCACCCGCACCTGCTCGGTCCGCTCGCTCATCTCGACCTCGCGCTCGCGGCGAGGGCGCTCGCCGGCCGACCGGTGGCGCGGACCCGCTCGGCGACCATTGTGCCCGAACGCACCGCGAGGTGCATCGCCGCGCGTCGCCGGGGAGGCGGACGCGGTGCACCCTCACGCACGACCTACGCTCGCGTAGGTCCTACATCGGAGCGCCGGCCGTCGGCCGGTCAGCTCGCCGGCACGAACCGGTCCGCCTCGTCCGCCTCGGCCTCGGCCCTCGTCCGGTGGATCGTCCCGTCCGCGTGCTGCGGCGGGGCGTAGACGGTGAAGAGCCGGAGATCGCTCGCCCCGTGGTTGAGCACGTTGTGCCGCGTGCCGGCCGGGATATGGACGAGCCGATCGGGCCAGACGGCCGCCTCGACGCCCTCGAGGATGACGGTCCCCTCCCCGGCGACGAAGACGAAGATCTGATCGACGTGCTCGTGGACCTCCTCGCCGATCTCGCCGCCCGGCGGGATGCTCATCACGACGACCTGCGCGTTCGTCCCGGTCGAGAGGACCTTCCGGAAGTGATGGTTCGCCTTCGCGGCGGCGACGATGTCGATGGTGAGCGCCATGGTCCGCCTCCTTCGCCGGTGGACGCGAGTCGAGCATCGGTCGTCGACCCGTCCCCGCGCCAGTGCCGGAGCGACCGAGACGCCCGGGCTCGCCGGTACGGCGCGGCACCGATCCGGACGGCACGCGGAGGCGCCCGTGACGGTCGAGGTGTCACGGCCGACGTCGACGCTCGGGCGGAAAGGAGGGCGACGTGGCTGGACTCGACGATCTCTTCGATCTCTCCGAGCCGGAGGGGCTGACCTTCGCGCTCGCGAGCGGCGTCCTCGACGACGACGAGCGGTGTGCGTGCACCTGCGGCTGCACGACGATCGTCGAGACGTTCGGCGACCTCTGCACCCCGTGCGAGGAGGGCGACCACCCCGGCGACGACGACTGAGCGGGCCGGGCCGGCGACGGCTCGGTGTCGTCCCGCACCGGACGAAGGTACCGATGGACCCCGGGGGGCGCATCGGTGACAATCGTCACGTCACCCGCTCCCAGCCCGAGCGAGGGACCAGGGTCGCCCGGCATCCGGGACGACCGGAGACGTGACCATGCGCCGACGCCCCGCCGCCGCCCGAGCGCTCGCCGTCATCGCGACGGCCGCCGCCTGGATCGCCGGAGCCGCACCCGTCGCGGCCCACGAGAACGAGGTGATGCGCCTCGGCTCGTTCCTCGGCGGCCTCACGCACCCCGTCCTCGGCCCGGACCATCTCCTCGCGATGGTGAGCGTCGGGGTCCTCTCCGCCCAGATCGGCGGGCGGGCGCTCCTGACCGTGCCCGCGACGTTCGTGGGGGTCATGGCGATCGGCGCGACGGTGGGCCTCGTCGTCTCCGGCATCCCGATGGGGGCGGTCGAGCTCGGGATCGGCGGGTCGGTGCTCCTGCTCGGCGCGATCATCGCCGCCGGGCGACGCCTCCCGATCCTCGCGGCGATGACGGCGGTGGGCTTCTTCGCGACGTTCCACGGCTACGCCCACGGCGTCGAGACGCCGACGATCGCCGAGCCGGTCCAGTACGCGCTCGGCTTCCTCGGCGGGACGGCACTCCTCCACCTCGCCGGCGTCCTCATCGGCGAGGTCGCGCTCCGCTACCGGCTCGGCCATCCCGCGCTCCGCCTCTCCGGCGTCGCGGTCGCCGTCGCCGGGCTGCTCTTCGTCACGGGGCTCGCGTGACGGCCACCGCGACGCGGGACGCGACGAGCCAGGACGCCCCGAGCGCAGCCGCCGCGAGCCGGCGCGAGATCGCCGCGTGGCAGCTCGGCGGCGGGGTCGTCATCTTCCTCGTCGGCTCCTTCCTCCACTTCCTCTACGAGCTCTCCGGGTTCCACCCGATCGGCGCGGTCATCGGCTCGGTGAACGAGTCGACGTGGGAGCACCTCAAGCTCTTCTTCTGGCCCGGTCTCGCGATGGGGGCGATCGAGCACGCGTACCTGCGCGAGCGGGTCGCGAACATCTGGCCGGCGGTCGCCGCCCGGCTCTGGCTCACGGCCGCGAGCGTCGCCGTCGCCTTCTACGCGTACGTCGGCGTCGTGCTCCCGATCGACGGGAAGGGGACGCTCGCCGGGACGATCGCCACCGCGCTCCTCGGCGTCGTCGTCGGCCAGGTCGCCTCGTACCGGCTGATGCGCGCGCCCCGCTGGGGCACGGCCGCGACGAGGGTCTCGATCGCGCTGATCCTCGCGCTCCTCGCCGCGTTCGTCGTCTTCACGTTCGCGCCGCCTCGGATCTTCCTCTTCGAGGACTTCCTCGGCTACCGGTACGCGGGCCAGTACGGGATCCTCGACGACTACACGAAGTACCTGGTCTTCAAGTGACCGCCCGGCACCGGGCTCCCGGATGAGACGCGATTCGCGGCTGATCGAGCTCGTCCCCGACGGCGGGCTCCGCCGCACCCCCCTCGACCGGCTCCGCCGAGCCGGCTCGCGGCCGATGGCGGAGCTCGCGCACGACGGGATCGGCGGGAAGGCGCGCCACCTCCGCTGGCTCGCGGAGCGCGGCCTCGCGGTCCCGGAGGCGCTCGTCGTCCCGTACGCGCTCGCCGAGGAGCTCGCCACGCCGCACGCGGCGATCCGCGGCGAGGCGGCGCTCCACCTCCGCTCGGCGCTCGCGGCCCGGATCGACCCCGCGGACGGCTGGGCCGTCCGCTCGTCCGCCGAGGTGGAGGACGGCGCCGACGCCTCGTTCGCGGGCCGCTTCACGACCTGCCTCGACGTCCGGACGCTCGACGAGCTGATCGATGCGGTCGAGCTGGTCGTCGGCTCGGCACGGGGGGTCGCCCTCGACGCGTCCGGTCGCTCCCCGCGGATGGCGGTCGTCGTCCAGCGCCAGGTCGACGCGACGACGGCGGGCGTCGCCTTCAGCCGGAACCCGCTCACCGGCCTCGACGAGGTCGTCGTCGAGGCGGTCCCCGGGCTCGGCGACGCGCTCGTCCAGGGCGGCGTCACGCCGGACCGGTGGGTGCACCGCTGGGGCGAGCTGATCGAACGGCCGATGGAGCCGCGGACCGATCCCGCCGTGATCGAGGCGGTGGCGCGCGGGACGCGCCGGATCGCCGCCGCCTACGGCCGGCCGGTCGACGTCGAGTGGGCGCACGACGGGACGACGCTCTGGTGGCTCCAGGTCCGCCCGATCACCGCGCTCGGCGAGGTGGCGCTCTACTCGAACCGGATCGCGAGGGAGGTCCTCCCGGGCCTCATCCCGCCGCTCGTCTGGTCGCTGAACATCCCGATCGTGAACCGAGCGTGGGTCGACCTCTTCACGGAGGCGATCGGCCCCAGCTCGATCGAGCCCGAGCGCCTCGCCCGCTCCTTCGCGTACCGCGCCTACTTCGACATGGGGGCGATCGGCGAGATCTTCGTCGCGCTCGGGATGCCGCGGGACTCGCTCGAGCTCCTCCTCGGGCTCGCGGGGGGGTCGGAGCGGCCGCGCTTCCGGCCCACCGTCACGACCTGGCGCCGGCTCCCCCGGCTCGCCGGGCTCGCGCTCCGGCTGAACGGCGCCGACGCCCGCTATCGGAACGGGATCCCGCGGCTCGCCGGCCGCCTCTCGGAGCTCGACCGTCACGACCCGGCGGGCGCGACCGACGACGCGCTCGTCGAGCGGCTCGAGTCGCTGATCGCGCTCACCCGCGAGATCGCCTACGCGAACATCGTCGTCCCGCTCCTCATGAACCTGTACGGCGGCCTCGTCCGGCGACGGGCTGCCGCGCTCGGGCTGGATCCGGCACGGATCGACCCGGCGCGCGACCTCCCCGCGCTCCGGGCGCTCGACCCGCGCCACCACCTCGGCGAGCTCCACGAGGCGCTCGCCGCCGATCCGGGGGGCGACGCCGCCGCCGCGGCCCTCGCGTCGTTCCTCGAGCGGTTCGGCCACCTCGGCGATCGGGGATCCGACGTCTCGTGCCCGCGCTGGCGCGAGGACCCCGCCGGCGTCCTCCGGATGGCGCTCGAACCGCCGCCGAGCACCGCGGTCGCGTCGCTCGGCTGGGAGGCGCTCGCCGAGCGCGCCTCGCCGATCGGGCGGCCGCTCCTCCGGCGCCTCTACCGGCGCGCCGCGACGTTCCGCCAGCTCCGCGAGGAGGTGAGCTTCGAGTTCACGCGCTCGTTCGCCGCGATGCGCCGGCTCTTCCTCGAGCTCGGGGAGCGCCTCGTCGCGCGCGGTGCGATCGCCGCCCGGGACGACGTCTTCCTCCTCGAGCTCGGCGAGCTCCTCCCGCTCGTCCGCGACGGGGCGCTGCCGGGCGGTGCGTCGGCGGCCGAGCTCGTCGCTCGCCGCCGGGCGGAGATGGCCGCGGCGGAGGGCTTCGACCTCCCGGAGCTGATCATCGGCGACGACTTCGTCCCCCGCCGCCGGGTCGCGTCGGAGCTCGGCGACCTCCGCGGCGTCCCCGCCTCGCGCGGCACCTTCCGCGGACCGGCACGGATCGTCCGGTCCGCCGCGGAGGTGGACCGGGTGCGGCCGGGCGACGTCCTCGTCGTCCCCTTCTCCGACGTCGCGTGGACGCCGCTCTTCGCCCGGGCCGGGGCGGTCGTCGCGGAGGCGGGCGGGATGCTCTCCCACAGCGCGATCGTCGCGCGCGAGCACGGGATCCCGTGCGTCGTCTCCGTCCCGAACGCGACCGGGCTCCCGGAGGACGCGATCCTCCACGTCGACGGGTACCGGGGGATCGTGACGGTCGAGTCGGCGGCCTGACCCCGGGCTCAGGCGGGGTCGGGCGAGCGCGCCCCCGCGATCCCCTCCCCGTCCTCCGCATCCTCCTCCTCGCCGACCCAGGCGAGACGGACGTGGCGGGCGACGAGGACGGCGACGACCGCGACGATCGAGGCGGCGGCGAGCGGGAGCTCCCCCTCGACGACGATGAACCACGACGGGAGGAGGAGCGCGATCCCGGCCGGCCCGCTCGCATCGTCGAGGAGATAGCGCCCGACGAGGATCCCGAGCGGGAAGAGGACGACGAGCGCGATCGGGTCGACCGCGAGGAGCGCGCCGGAGAGCGCGGCGATCCCGAAGCCTCCCGAGAAGCGATGGAAGACCGGGAGGACGTCGCCGGCGACGACCGCCGCGAGCGCGATCGCCCGGTCCGGATCGGCCGGGAAGAGCGCGCCGAGGACCGCGACCGGGAGCGCCCCCTTCGCCATGTCGAGGCCGATCGCGAGGAGCCACCAGCCGGTCCCGACGCGCCCGCGGAGGAGATGCGGTCCGACGCCGCCGAGCTCCCAGCGGGGCGACCCGTCGCGATCGGCGATGACGGCCGGGGCGAACGGGTCCGCGGACGACCCGCCGACCCGGTGGTCGCGGCGCGCAGCGAGCCTGGCGACGAGCCGCGTGCCGCTCAGCGAGCCGGCGAGGTAGCCGATCCCGAGCGGGAGGAGCCAGCCGGCGAGGGCGTCGATCATCAGGCCACCATCGTCGCCGGGATCGGCGCCGACGACCAGCCCCCCGGGGAAGGTCGCGGCCGCCGCCGCCCGGCCCGTAGGATGTCCCCGTGCCGGATCCCCGCCTCCGCCGACCGCGCCGCCGGACCGTCGCGATCGGCCTCCTCGCGCTCGCCGGGCTCCTCCTCGGAGCCGGCGCCACGCTGCTCGCGCCGCAGCCGCTCCTCCCCGAGGCGACGGCCGCGCTCGAGCCCGGCGACGGGATCCGCGTCGTCGAGGTGGGCGGGCGTGGCGGCCGGCTCGAGTTCGCGCCCGAGGGTGCCGCCCCGACGACCGGGCTCATCGTCTACCCGGGCGGGAAGGTCCCGCCTGCCGCGTACGCCCCGCTCGCCCGGCAGGTAGCCGCGGGCGGCTACCTCGTCGCGGTCGTCCCGATGCCGCTGAACCTCGCCGTCCTCGGGGTCGATGCCGCGCTCCCGGTGATCGCCGCGCATCCCGAGGTGCGGAGCTGGGCGATCGGCGGCCACTCGCTCGGCGGCGCGATGGCGGCGCAGTTCGTCGCCGACCACCCCGGTGCGATCGCGGGCCTCGCGCTCTGGGCCTCGTACTCCCCCGCCGACCTCGCGGCGAGCAACATCGCGGCCGTCTCGGTCTGGGGATCCCTCGATGCGGGTGCCGAACGGATGGGCGGCCCGGAGGCACGCGCGGCACTCCCGCCGGACGCCGTCTTCCTCGAGCTCGCGGGCGGGAACCACGAGCAGATGGGCTGGTACACGGGCCAGCCGAACGACCCGCCGGCGACGCTCGGCCGGACCGAGCAGACCGATCTCGTCGCCGCGGCGACCCTCCAGCTCCTCGCCCGCCTCGCGGGAATGGGGACGGGCGAGGCGGGCGCGAGCCCCCCGGCGCTCCCCGGTCACCGGCTCCGCTACCGCGCGTAGAAGCGGCGGGCGGTCCCGATCGTCGGGGCGTGCGTCGTCGAGCCGTTGAAGCGCCAGCGGTAGCTGACGTCGGACCGGGTCGCGTAGAAGGCGAAGACCGCCTTGCCC
>JBJOLT010000073.1:0-5278 GCA_046045415.1 Chloroflexota bacterium
GTCCTCGCGCAGCTCGAGGCCAGCGGGCTCAGCGGGCGGACGCTCGCGCTCGCGCAGCAGGCCCTCGAGGGCTACGTGATCGGGGCGATCCTCTGGGACCACGGCGGAGCGCCGCGTCACCTCGCGACCCGTCGCGACCGCTACCGGGCGAGCGAGCACCCCGCGAGCGACACGATCGTCGACGACGAGGCGATGGCCGCCTTCAACGAGGAGGCCTTCCTCTTCGGGCTGGACCGCCTGCTCGACGGGCTGGGGGTCGACGAGCAGGGCTGACGGCCCGTTCCCGGCCCCGGCGAACGGCGGACGGGCCCCGGGCCCGGCGCCTACCCGGGGACGGCGACGATGAACGCGGCGCGCGCCGGCACCGCCACGGCGACGGCCACGGGCCAGCCCGCTTGCCGTGGCTCGCCCGACCTTGGTAGCCTCCCGGTGGGTTTCACACCACTGGCCGGGTACGAAGAAGTCTGGCTACCGGTTGACCCAGAGGAGGAGCTCCGTGAACCACGCCCGTCGACGTCCGCGACGTCTGGTCCTGATCCTTGCCGCAGCCGGCGTCCTCGGCGCCAGCGTGGCTCTACCGGTCGACGCCAAGCCGACCAAGTCCGGCAACTGGTCGCCGTCCACCTTCGATTTCGGCCAGATCCCCGTCACCGCTACCAAGGACCAGACCTTCACCCTGACGAACACCGGCAGCGCGACCATGCGCAAGCCGAAGGCGACCGTGACGGGCACGGGCGTGGCGATCGTCGCCGATACATGCGCGACCGCGGTCCTCTCCACGAACGGCACCTGCACGGTGACCGTGCGCTACACCGCCGGGGCGAGCGCCCTCTCGGGGACGCTCTCGACAACCGTCTCCAGGGTCACCTACTCCGCGACCCTCAGCTCCTCGGCGGGGACCATCCCGACCGCCTCTGCAGTCGCCGCGGGCGAGCAGCACGCCTGCGCGCTAGACACCGCAGGCAACATCTGGTGCTGGGGGAGGAACAGTTACGGCGAGGTCGGGAGCGGCGACACGACAGACCGCAGCACCGCCACCTACGTCGCCGGGCTCCCCGGCGCAGCCAGCAAGGTGGACGTCGGCTGGAACCACACGTGCGCGCTCGTCTCGGGCGCCGTCTGGTGCTGGGGCTGGAACGTGGTCGGCCAGCTCGGCAACAACACGAACGTCGACAGCTCGATCCCGGTGCAAGTGAGCGGGCTTTCGGGCGTGACCGACATCGCCGTGGGCGGCTTCCACAGTTGCGCTCTCCTCTCGAGCGGTGCGATGAAGTGCTGGGGTTCGAACTCCAGCGGCGTCCTCGGCAACGACTCGGAGACCTCGTCGAGCGTCCCGGTCGACCCGTCCGGGCTCTCGACGGGCGTGACTACCATCGCCGCGGGCTTCTGGAACACCTGCGCCATCGTCTCGAGCATCCTCAAGTGCTGGGGGTACAACACCTACGGCGCGGTCGGCACCGGCAGTACGACCCCTGACCCTGTCCTCACCCCGACCGCCGTCGCACTCGGCGGGACGGCGACCGCGGTGGCGGTCGGCAGTTCTCACGTGTGCGCGGTCGTCGGCGGAGGAGTGAAGTGCTGGGGCTGGAACTCGGTTGGCCAGCTCGGTGCGCCGTTGGACGCCAACATGTTCACTCCGCACCCGACCCCGGCCTCGGTCACCGGGGTGACGACCGGTGTCAGCGGGCTCATCAGGGGCCAGAACACGACCTGCGCTGTCATGACGGCCGGGGGCCTGAACTGCTGGGGCTACAACAGCGCCAACCAGGTCGGCGATAGCACGACCCAGGACCGGACCTCCCCGACCGCGAACGCGACCTACGCCGGACTGACTAGTCCGAGCGCGCTCGCCATCGGCCACAGCTTCTCCTGTGCGGTCGCCAGCGGCGGGCTGCGGTGCTGGGGTGGGGGCGCCTCCGGCGAGCTCGGCGACGGACTGAAGACCAACTCCTTCAATACGCCCGTAAGGGTCGTCCCTTTCAATTAGTCGAACGCTTCTCTTCTCAGAACGACTGGGACGCTGTCGAACCCCTGCGTTCACATCTCGTCGGCGCGGCCCGGATCCATCGGATCCGGGCCGTTGCGTTTCCGGCTCGCTTCACCGCGAAGTCGAAGGCCCCTAGGCCACGATCTCATGAGGCGATCAGGTCCCCGCCCTGAGTCCCAGGATCGCTCCTCGGGATCGACCGAAGGGACCGCAGGCGCTCTCACCATCAGCCAGACGCGAAGACCGCCGTCAGGCGACGGATACGCGTTCTCCACCCGGAACCCGAGGCGAGAGTAGAAGGCCACCGTCTCCTCCGACGATGTCTCGAGTGCGGCCACCTCCCCCGCCTCGTCGCAGCGGCGAAGGATCGGCGCGAGGACGAGCGACGCGAGCCCCTGGCGCCGACGCTCGGGACGCGTACCGACCGTGGCGAGCCACCAGTGCGGTTCCGCTGGCCGGGCCTGCCGCGTCAGGCGGTCGAGCGCCTCCACGCGCTCCAGCCGATCGCCGAAGAGCGCGGGTTCCTCCTCCTCGAGGCGCTCGCGCAACGCCGGCGGGATCGCGAACCCGGACGGCGGGATCCACTGGGCCGCCGCGGCGAGGTCGTCGGTCACCCAGGTCGTCCCGGTCGCGGTCCCGACGAGCCCGGCGAAGAGGAGGTGCAGCCGGCGCAGGCGGCCGAGCCGGTCGTCCGGGGGGATCGCCCAGTCGGTCCACTCGTAGTCGAGGAAGGCGTCCGCGAGGAGGTCCGCGACCGCCTCCGCCTCGTCGGTCCGCGCGGGACGCACCGATGAGAGCTCGTTCACGGGAGGAGCCTACCCGAGGCGCTCCGCCATCTCGTCCCTCGGGCGATGGGGCACTCAGTCCCAACGCTTGAGATCCCTTGACGGCCCGCGACGACCCGCGACCGGGGACGGGGCACGCGCCTGACCTAGCCGGACCATCAGCGCGGTGCGATCACGACCCGGACCGCGATCGACCCCGCCTCACGGACCTGACGACGTAGCCGCCCGCGTACCCGAGGACGGCGCCGAGTATCGCGAATGCGACGAGCGCGAGCAGCGAGGTCAGCCAGTAGAGCTCCCATGATCCGTACTCGCCGACGTCGACGGCTCCGGATGCGGCCTGGTAGACGGCTCGCACGGCCCACGTCAGAGCGAGCAGGCCACCGCCCCCGAGCGTCCCGTCCCGGAGCGGGTGTGCCGTCGCGACGAACGCCGCGAGGAGGCCGCCCCCGATCGCCAGCCCAAGCATGCTGACGTTCGTATCGAGCAGAACGCCGACCCGATCCCCGAATACGGTGACGAACCAGAGCACGGGGAGCACGACGACCGCGAGGCCCCCCGGCAGCCCGTACCTCCCGATGCGTGCCATGACGTCCCGCACGGGCGCACCTCCGAGGTGGACGATGCGCCGACGTCGATGGGGGCGTAAGTGCCGGACGACCCTTCCGGCCGCTTCCCGATACCCGACGTGGGCGCTCTCACGGCGGGTCGCGGCGATCAGTTCGGCAGCGGGTCACACGTGCCGTTGAACGTCGTGTGGTGGAGGTCCATCACCAGGGAGTAACCGTGAGGGGTGCCTGCGATCTGAAGACGCTCGATCCAGCTGAAGCTGGAGAAGGGCCCTTCGATCTCGGGATAGGATCCGACCCGGTACGTCCCCTCCATCCGTCGCGTGAAGACGACTCCATGGCTCCCGCCGTTCTCGTCCATCACCACGACGTCGATCGCCGTCCATGTCTCGATCGCGTGACCGTTCGCGGTGGCCATGCCGCTCCCATCGACGGAGCCCGTCCGCTGCCAGACGGAGTCGAGCGTCCCCGACACGACCGTGTAGTTCGACGCGCCGCACTGGACCTCGACGCCCGTGACATCGTCCGAGCTGCCCCCGTACACGACCCATGGGCTCTGGCCATTCGCCTGGTGGCCGGCCTGGCCGGCGAGCGCCGGCGAGGTACCGAGCGCCAGAGCGAGCGCGGACGCGACCGTGGCCGCCGCGAGACGACGTCGCATGTGGGATCTCCCTTCCTCGCCCGCCCGGCGATCGGGCCACCGGTCCCGCGCGAGCGGCCGCAAGCGACCGGAGCGGGACGCCGCGCCGTGGGAGTTCGGTGGGCGAAATCTACGCGGCAGCGCGGGGAGCGACAGTGCCATCCGGCAGGTCTGCGCGAGGAGGCGCCCTCGGTTCGGCCTGACGCCGTTCGAGCCACGATCCGGCGCCCGCCCGATCCCGCATCTGGTCGGGAAGCACCCATGAGCACCAACGGATGGGCCGGCAGCCAGGCGGGCCGCATCGCGCGGGGTGTCGGGGCGCATCTGGGAAGCGTCGAGGTGAAAGGAGCCGCCCGGACCCGGACACGAGCAGGATATGGCGGTGAACGACCAGGACCGGGCCGCCAGGTTCGAACGCATGTGGGCCGCGACCCGCGACCCGATCGTCCGCTACCTGGCGCGGCGCGCCGCTCCCGATGCGGTGGAGGACCTCTTCGCCGAGGTCATGACGGTCGCGTGGCGCCGCCTCGCCGACATCCCGGTCGGGGACGAGCTGCCCTGGCTCTACGGCACGGCCCGCCGGGTGCTCGCGAACCGTCGACGTGCCGACGGGCGCCTCGGGCGGCTGCTCGAGCGTCTCGCCCTCGTCGAGCGCCGGACCGGCCCGGGCGAGCCGGCCGTCCACGGCACGGACCCGGCGCTGACCGCGGCGATGACCCGCCTCACGAAGGCGGACGCGGAGCTCCTTCGCCTCTGGGCGTGGGAGGAGCTGCAGCCGCGGGAGATCGCGCTCGTCCTCGGGATCACGCCGAACGCGGTGTCGATCCGACTCCATCGGGCGAAGGCGCGGCTCCGCGACCGGCTCGCCGCCGATCACGCCGTCGAGCGTGGCGGAAAGGGTCCGGAGTCGATCGGACATCTCACAGGCGTAGAGCGAACGGAGGCCCGGTGATGGACGACCTGCAGCGACGACTCCGGGGCACGGACCCGCTCACCGCGGCGACGGGATCGACCCCCGACGCATCGCGCCTCGACGCGCTCAGGGAGCGGATCATGACGATGGACGAACGAACGACGCGCACCGCCGTCAGGCTCGGCCGGCCCGGCCTCGTGGGGCTCGGGGCGGGAACCCTGGCGATGGCCCTCCTCGTGGGCAGTCTCGCCCGACCGGGCACACCCGCCCTCGCCTGGAGCCCGGAGCCCACCCCGGCGACCGACGGACAGAAGATGGCAGCGGCCAGCGCGTGCGCCGATGGCGCCGCACAGGCGGCCGGGTCCGTCCGCGGCGACGCGAGCG
>JBJOLT010000094.1:0-10678 GCA_046045415.1 Chloroflexota bacterium
GGGCAAGGCGGTCTTCGCCTTCTACGCGACCCGGTCCGACGTCAGCTACCGCTGGCGCTTCAACGGCTCGACGACGCACGCCCCGACGATCGGGACCGCCCGCCGCTTCTACGCGCGGTAGGCCACCAACCACGCGCGGTTGCCGCGGGCGCTGAGGGCGCCGACGCGGACCCGCGCACCCCGGGGGAGGCCCGGGGCGCCGCCGGCATCGAGGCTCCTCGGCGGCGCCCCGTCAGCCCTCCGTCAGCCCCGGCTCGCCTGGGCGTGCTCGATCGAGCGGCGGAGGAGCTCGATCCCCGACGGGTCGAGGTCGTACGTCCAGGCGCGGATCCGCTCCGGCCGCGCGACCTCGATCTCCTCGCGGTGCTCCAGCGCGTCGCGCGACATGAGGATGAGGTCCGCGCCCGCGTCCACCTTCGCGACCTCGGCCGGGTCGTCCGGCGTCGCGCGGAGGATCCGGACGTCGCTCATCCCGGCGAGCTGGAGCGTCTCGGCGATGTTGTCCGCGCCGCGCGGGTTCATGCAGATGACGCCCACCTGGGCGCCCTCCGGGAGCGCGAGGACCTCGTGGACGAGCTCCATGTACGCCGGCCCGATGAGCATCGCGACGACCGGGACCCGTCCCGCAACGTACGCCTGCGCCTCGTCCGCGTGGAAGGTCGTCGTCGCGACGAGGTCGTAGTGGAAGCGCTGGAGCCGGTCGGGGAGCTCCTCGAGGAGGCACCCCTCGGTCTCCACCGCGTGGGGGAACTCGGCGCCGATCCGCTCGGCGTCGTGGCCGGCGTCCGCCTTCGTGCACTCCGCGAAGAGGACGCGGACGACCGGTCCCGGTCGGCGCCGCTCGGTCGCGGCGGCGAAGGTCGCGGCGGCCACCTCGTCCGGCGTGAACCCGGCGGACGCGGCGCGGCGGAGCATCTCGGCGACGATCCCGGCGAGCGCGCTCGTCCCGCGCCGCTGCGGCGGCCGGTCGATGACGTGCGTCCCCGCGCCGTGGCGGCTCGTCACGTACCCGGCGTCGGCGAGGCGCCGGTAGACCGCGCGGATCGTGTTCGGGTTGACCCGGAGCGCGGCGCCGAGCTCGCGGACCGGCGCGAGCCGCTCGCCGGGGAGGAGCCGCCCGGAGTCGATCTGGTAGGCGATCTGCCAGAAGATCTGCGTCGAGATCGGGACGTCTGAGTCGCGCGCGACGTCGAGCTCGCTCCGCTCGTTCCCCCGCGTCTGCGCGTCCTCGGGTCGCCCCGCCGCCGGCTCGGTCCGCTCGGTTGACATAGCCCGCTGGTCCAACCTCTTGACACATCCCGATAGTCCAAGTATCGTTCCACTTGGCCTAGCGGACTAAACCAACTACCTCGACTGGTGATGTGAGATGGATACCCTGATCTTCTTCGCCGCGATCGTCGCGGCCCTCTTCATCCTCGACGTCCTCGCGCTTCGCTTCGGGACGGACTCCCGGATCGACCCGCGGGACCGCAACACCGGCGGGCGCGGCATCGTCGCCTAGCCCCCGGCCCCTCCGGCCGCCCCGACGGGCGGTCACGCAGCAGCATCACCTGGCGGCGACCTCCTCACCGCCAGCCTCCAGATCAGCCCGTGGCGCGCAGGCCGCGGGCTGATCGATTCCCGGGCCGATCATCGCGACGCCGGCCGGCCGTCACGCCCCCGCGCCACCGGCCGCGGCCCGCTCCCGCCGGTCGGCCCGGAGCGAGGCGACGAGCGCGATCCCGAGGACGCCCAGGACGACCGCGAGCGACGCGAACGGCGGGAGGTGGATCCACTCCGCGAGGACGAGCTTCGTCCCGATGAAGAGGAGGATCACCGCGAGGCCCGTCGAGAGGTAGCGGAAGCGACGCGCCGCGTCGGCGAGGAGGAAGTAGAGCGAGCGGAGGCCGAGGATCGCGAACGCGTTGCTCGTGTAGACGACGAGCGGGTCGGTCGTGACCGCGAAGATCGCCGGGATCGAGTCCACCGCGAAGATCAGGTCGCTGAACTCCACCGCGAGGAGCGCGAGGAAGAGCGGCGTCGCCGCCCGCCGCCGGCCCACCCGGACGAAGAAGCGGCCGTCCATCACCTTCCCCTCGACGGGGAGGACGCGTCGCGCGACGCGGACGAGGATGTTCCGCTCCGGGTCGGGCGCGTGATCCTCCCGGTCGCGGAGCATCCGGAACCCGGTGAAGATGAGGAACGCGCCGAAGAGCGTGAGGATGAAGCCCCACCGCTCGATGAGCGCCGTCCCCGCGAGGATCATCACCGCCCGCATGACGAGAGCGCCGAGGACGCCCCAGAAGAGGACGCGGTGCTGGAACTGCGCCGGGATCGCGAAGGCGCCGAAGATCAGCGTGAAGACGAAGACGTTGTCCATGCTGAGCGAGTACTCGATCGCGTAGCCGGTGAAGTACTCGAGCGCGGTCTCGCTTCCCTTGATCGCGAGGAGGACGAAGCCGAAGGCGACGGCGAGCGAGACCCAGACGGCCGTCCAGCTGAGCGCCTCGCGCGTCCCGACGACGTGGGCGTCGCGGTGGAGGACGAAGAGGTCGAGCGCGAGCGCGGCGAGGACGAAGACCGTGAAGCCGGCGATGAGCGCGCCGTCCGGGTTCGTCGCGAGGTCGAAGGGCATGCGGGGCTCCATGCGGCGAGGTCCGTATCGTACGTCCGCCGCCCCCTCCCCGGTCGCGCCCGCGGACTCGGCGCCCGCGGACTCGGCGCCCCAGGGCCGCGCCGCTCAGCCCGGCTGGCCCACCTCCTCCAGGGCGAGCCGGTAGATCGCGGCGCCGTCGATGCGGGACGACGGCGAGACGACGAGCGAGAGGTCGTCGCGGAGCGCCCGCTCCAGCCCGGTCCCCGCGAGCCCGTCGACGAGGCGGGCGGCGCGGGCCGCCGCGCGGAGGACCCCCTTCGTCTCGAGGCGGAGCGGGTCGTCCCAGAACCAGCCGTCGCTCGCGAACATCGCGAGCCGCCACCGGGACGCCTCGAGGAGCGCGAGCAGCTCCTCCGGCGCGACCGGGGAGCGGCGGGGGAGCCAGCGGGCCGCGAAGGCCGCGGACGACTCGGCGTCGACGAGGACCTCGGCGTAGTCGTCGCGGAGCGGCTCGAGGGCGATCCCCGCCGGGGCGAGCCGGGCGGTCGCGACGGCGTCGATCCCCGCCGCGAGCCGTGCGAGCGCCGCCCGGAGCGGCGCCTTCCAGCGGCCGTCGCGGGCGTCCGGGCACTCCCAGCCCCAGCGCGCGACCCCGTGGTGGCAGCTCCACGACGTCCGGTCGCGGATCCGGATCGCGGGGAAGGGCCGGGGGGAGGCATCGAGCGCCGCCGCGAGCCCGGCGACCTCGAAGTCGGGTCCGGCCGCGCCCGCCGCGCGGCCAGCGTCGGCCCCGCCGCCCGCGCCGCCCGTCCCGATCGAGAGGAGGCGGGCGAGGAAGAGGTCGCGGAACGGCTGGTGGTGGCCGTAGAGCTCGCCGTCGGTCGCCACGAGGACGAGCCCCGGCGTCCCGTCCTCGAACGGCGTCCCGGCGAGCCGCGTCGCGACGACGTCGCGGGCGAAGCGGTCGGCGTCGGCGGTCGCCGCGGGGTCGAACGAGACCGCCCCGGAGATCCCGGCGTCGTAGAGGACGACGGTGAGCTCACGGCCGTCGCCGAGCTCCACTCGGTACGGCCGGCGCGTGTCGAGCCCCTCGTCCTCCGCCTGCCACGGCGCGAGGATCGTGAACTCGATCCCGGCGTCGGCGAGGAGCCGGAGCGTCGCGAGGTCCACCGCGGTCTCCGGGAGCCATGCGCCACGGGCCGGGCGGCCGAAGCGCGCCTCGAACGACCGAAGCCCCCAGCGGAGCTCCGTCCGCCGCTCGGCGATCGTCGCGAGCGGGAGGATCGTGTGGTGGTAGGGGATCGCGAGCGCGAGCCCGCCCGGGGCCGCGCCGTCGCCGTCGACGAGCGCCCGCTCCACCTCCCGCTCGTGGGCGGCGAGCCAGTCGGCGAGGGGGACGCCCACGTCGAACGAGAGGCGCCGGAACGCGCCCTCGGCGGCGAGCGGCCGGTAGCACTCGGCGGCGATCCGCGTGTTCCAGTCGTGGTGCGGCGCGGCGCCCGCCTCCCGCGGCACCCGGCCCGTGAACGGGTCCTCGCGCGGCGGCTGGTGGAAGTGCCCGTGGACGACGAGCCGTCCCCGCGGCGGTCCGGAGGCGCCGCGGTCGCGTCCCGCCGCACCGGCCCGTCGGGTCGCGGTCACGCCCCGTCGCGCCCCTCGGCCGCGCGATCCCGCGTCGCGGTCACGGCGGCCCGGACGGCGACCCGGTGGCGCCCCCCCGGCGGGAGGCTGAGCGGCCACGAGACGAGCGTGCAGCTCCCCTGGTAGACGCGCTCGAAGCCGGCCTCGGAGTTCGAGATCGTCTCGATCGGGAACCACCACGCGTCGGCGGCCGGCTCGAGCGCCATCGCGACCGCGGCGCCCACGTAGTCGTTCCCCGCCGCGACCTCGGCGAGGCCCGTCCGCTCGCCGCGCGAGTCGTGTGCGAGCCGCTCGCCGGCGATCAGGTGGAAGGCGGCGGGGTTGCCGCCGCCGCCGAGGAACATCAGGTCCCACTCGATCCCGAGCCGCGCCTCGAGCGGCGCGTCGCCGCGGTTCTCCACGGCGACCTCGAGCTGGAGCGTCGGGTCGAGGCGGCCGCCCCCGATCGTCAGCGTCTTCGTGACGCGGACCGGGAGGAGCCGGCCGCCGGCCGCCACGCTCCCGTCGCGCGACGCGACGAGCCGTCCGGTGCCGAGCTCGCCGAGCTCGAAGGGCCCGTCGACGAAGTCGCCGAGCTCGGTCGCCTCGGCGCGGGCGAACGCCGCGGGCGTCGCGTCCGGCGCGAGGAAGCGGACGAGGCCGGAGCGCCGCTCGTGGGCGTCGTAGGCGAGGAGGCGCGCGAGGCCGGGCTCCCGGGTCGTCACGAGATCGTGGATCGAGGCGACGCCGCCGCCCGCCCCGTCGCCGGCCGCGCCCCCGTGCTCGGCCGCCCCGTCGCCGCCACCGCCCCCGTCACCCGCCCCGTCGCCCCCGGCGGCGCGCCGTTCCAGCTCCGCCTCGTGCCGGACGAGCGCCTCGTGGTACGCCTCGGGCCGCCGGCGCATCACCGCCGCGAGCGCATGACGCGGCGCCCGGAGGTCCCACCGCCCGATCCCGGCCCCCTCGGCGAGGTCCACCCCGACGACCTGTCCCTCGGTCGCGAGCCGCGCCTCCGCCACCCCGTCGAGGTCCAGGTCCACGAGCGCGGCGGCGTCCGGGTCCCCGCCCGTCGCCCGCGCCGCGGCGTCCGCGAGGTCCTCGGCGGCGATCAGGTGCTCGTGCGTCGCGAGCCGCATGTGGGCGATGTAGATCCCGCCGAAGAGCCCGTGCCAGTAGCAGTCGTTCGACTGGCCGCGGTGGAGGTGGTCGAGCGCCCGCTCGCGGTCGCGGCCCGGCGCCATCGCGTCCACCTTCGCGGACGCCGCGAGCATCTGCTTATGGAGGTCGTTCACCTCCCGGTACTTCACCTGGAAGTTCCGCCAGAAGCCGCCGCGGAGGTAGCGCGCCTCCGACCGCCCCGCGTCGACCGCGTCGTGGACGAGCCGCCCGAACGCCGCCCCCTCCTCGGCCGGGAGCGCCCACTCGCCCATCTCCGCGTACGAGCCGGTGGGGAGGTAGACGCGGCCGATCGGCGGGTGCGCGTCGAGCCAGCCGGACGGCGTGACGGTCGCGAGCCAGGCCGCGTTCTCCTCGAGCGCCGCGAAGAAGCGCTCCACCCAGCGGCCCGACCCCCAGCAGTGCTCCCACGTCGTGGGCCACGCGCCGAACTTCTCGCCGTCGTCGCCCATGACGCCGATCCGGTCGCCCGCCTCGGTCGCGTGGTCGCGGAGGTACGAGATCACGTCGTCGACCGAGCCGAACGGGATCCGGTAGCGGAGCCCCTGGCCGGTCCCGAAGACGGTGAGCGGCTTCCCCTGGTCCTCGGTGACGTACGCCCCCCAGAGCCCCGCCTCCTCGATCGAGGCGGCGCGGAAGTGCGCGTCGTCGAGGATCGTCCAGCGGTAGCCGGCGTCGGCGAGCGCCCCGGGGAGCGACGGCTCCCAGACCCGCTCCGCGAGCCATGCGCCACGCGGCCGGACGCCGGTGAGCCGCTCCAGCTCGTCCGCCATCCGCCGGAGCTGGCCGACGCGGTCCCGCTCGGGGAGCGACGCGAGGATCGGCTCGTAGAGGCCGCCGCCGAGGAGCTCGATCCGTCCCTCGCGGACGAGGCCGCCGAGCCGGTCGAGGAAGTCGGGCCGCTCCGCCGCGAGCCACTCGAGGAGGGCACCCGTGTAGTGGAGCGAGAGGCGGACCGACGGATGGCGCTCCAGCGCCTCGAGCATCGGGCGGTACGCGACCTCGTAGACCTCGCCGAAGACCCAGCCGAAGTTCCCGACCGGCTGGTGGTTGTGGAGCGCGAGCGCGAGCGAGATCCGGGCGGTCATCGCGCGCCGCGCCCCCGTCCCCGCGCCACCGTCAGCCGCGGGTCGCGACGGCGCCCCGCCGCGACCGGCCCGCCGGGCGCTCGATCCCCGCCGCCGGGAGGTAGAGCTCCTCCGTGTAGTCGTGGAGCATCCGCGTCGTCGAGAAGCGCCAGAGCGTCGTCGCCATCGAGCGGCGCATCTCCTCGAGCCACGCGCCGGGGAAGCCCGCCTCGTCGCGGGCGTAGAAGAGCGGGACGACCTCCTCCTCGAGGATCCGGTAGAGGTCCATCGCGTCCGCCCAGTCCTGCGCCGCCTCATCCGGGTTCTGGTCGCGCCCGCCGATCGCCCAGCCGTTGTCGCCGCTCCAGCCCTCGTCCCACCAGCCGTCGAGGACGCTCAGGTTGACGACCCCGTTCGCCGCCGCCTTCATCCCGCTCGTCCCGGACGCCTCGAGCGGCCGGCGCGGGTTGTTGAGCCAGACGTCCACCCCCTGGACGAGGAAGCGGCCGATCCGCATGTCGTAGTCCTCGAGGACGAAGACGCGGCCCCGCAGCTCGGGGGAGCGGGAGCGCCCGAAGATCTCCTGGATGACCCGCTGCCCGGGCCGGTCCGCCGGGTGCGCCTTCCCCGCGAAGACCACCTGGACCGGTCGCTCCTCGTTCCAGAGGATCCGGGCGAGCCGCGCGACGTCGGTGAAGAGGAGGCTCGCGCGCTTGTACGTCGCGAAGCGGCGGGCGAAGCCGATCGTCAGGGCGTCGGGGTCGAGGATCGTCTCGAGCGACTCCAGCGTCGCCGGCGCCTCGCCGTGGCGGGCGAGCTGGCTCCGGAGCCGCCCGCGGGCGAAGGTCGCGAGCTCGTGCTTCTGGCGGAGGTGCGCGGCCCAGAGCTCCGCGGACGGGATCCGCTCCAGCCGCTCCCAGAAGCGGGTCGCCGCGGCGGAGTCGTCGAGGGAGTCGAGGTCGGCGTCGAGATAGCGGCGGAGGAGGTCCGCCACCGGCGACCCCACCCACGACGGCGTGTGGATCCCGTTCGTCACCGCGAGGATCGGCCGCTCCAGGAGCCCGTGCCACGTCCCGTTCGCGGTCACGGCGTGGAGCCGGCTCACCGCGTTCGCGCCGGTCGTGAGGCGGAGCGAGAACGCGGTCATGTCGAAGTCCGTGGCGCTCCCGTCCGCCCCGCGGCCCAGCTCCAGGAGCCGCTCCACCGGGACGCCGCCCGTCCGCGGCCGCCCGTCGCCGTCGAGGAGCGGGGAGGCGAGGCGGCGGACGAGGTCCGCCTCGAACCGCTCGTTCCCGGCGGAGACCGGCGTGTGGATCGTGAAGACGGAGTCGCGCCGCACGCGCTCGAACGCCGCCTCGAGCGGCACCCCCGTCGCGACGAGCTCGCGGGCCCGCTCCGCGAGGAGGAACGCGGAGTGGCCCTCGTTCAGGTGCCAGACGGCCGGGTCGATGCCGAGCGCCCGGAGCGCGCGGACGCCGCCGACCCCGAGGACGAGCTCCTGGTGGAGCCGCATCTCGCGGCCGCGGACGTAGAGGATGTGGCTGATGGGCCGGTCCGACTCGTCGTTCTCCGGGAGGTCCGTGTCGAGGAGGAGGACGGGCGCCCGGCCCACCTGCGCGACCCAGACGGCGGCCTTCAGCGTCCGGCCGGGGAGCTCCACCTCCACGACGAGCGCCTCGCCGTCGGGGCCCTGCGCCCGGAGGAGCGGGAGCCGGCTCACGTCGTAGTCCGGGTAGGCGTGCTCCTGGTGGCCGTCCGCGTCGATCGTCTGGCGGAAGTAGCCCTTCCGGTAGAGGAGGCCCACCCCCACGAACGGGAGCGCCATGTCGCTCGCCGTCTTCGCGTGGTCGCCCGCGAGGATCCCGAGGCCGCCCGAGTAGATCCCGAGCGACTCGTAGAAGCCGTACTCCGCGCAGAAGTACGCGATGGGCCCCGGGAGGTCCTTCGCGTGCTTCCGGTAGAACCAGTGGTCCTCGCCGCTCGCGAGGTACGCGTCGAAGTCCCGGATCACCTCGTCGTAGAGCGCCATGAACGCCGGGTTCGCGAGGTGGTCCGCCCACGGGATGGAGCCCGCGAGGACGGCGACCGGGTTGCGGTAGCGCGACCACGCCGTCCCGTCCACGTAGCTGAAGAGGACGCGGGCGCGCGGGTGCCACGACCAGTAGAGGTTGTAGGCGAGCCGGCGGAGGCCCTCGAGCTGGGGCGGGAGGCGGAGCTGGGCGCCCGGGAGCGTCGGGACGCGGACGGTCTGGTCGGTCACGGGGGGCAATGTTACGCGAGCCACCCCGCCGGAGCCGGTTCTGGAACGGTTGCGACGGCCACCTCGCGGTGCAGCGGCGCGGGCGGGTGCGGCGGACCGTACGATGCCGCGGTGCGAGTCGTGGTGATCGCGGCCGAGTGCGAGCCGTGGGCGAAGACCGGTGGCCTCGGCGACGTCGTCGACGCGCTCGCGCGCTCGATCGGCGCGCTCCCCGGCGAGCTCGACGGCCAAGCCGAGGTCTTCCTCCCGCGCTACCGGGGCGTCCCGGTCCCTCCCGGCGCGGCGGCGACCCGGCGGCTCCGCGTCCCCGACCCGTACGGCGGGGGCGCCGACGGGACGACCGAGGTGGGGCTCATCGAGCTCGACGCCGACGGCTACCGGCTTCGGCTCGTGGACCATCCCGCCGCCTTCGACCGCGACGGCTTCTACGGCGACGCCGCGGGGGACTTCCCCGACAACGCGTGGCGCTTCGGCCTCCTCTGCCGGGCGGCGCTCGAGGCGCTCCGCGCCGACGGACGGCCGGTGGACCTCATCTCGCTCCACGACTGGCAGGCGGGGCCCGCCGTCGCGTACCGCGACCTCCGCTACGCCGACGACCCCATCGTGGGGCGGGCGGCGATCGCGACGACCGTCCACAACCTCGCGTACCATGGGTGGACGCCGGCCGAGTCGGTGGGCCAGCTCGGGCTCACCCGCGACGAGGGGCTCCTCGTGTGGGACGGGGCGGGGATCGACCTCCTCGGGATCGCGCTGGAGCGGGCCGAGGTCGCGAACACCGTCAGCCCCACGTTCGCCGAGGAGGCGCTCACCCCCGAGTACGGGAAGGGGCTCGACGCGATCCTCCGCCGGAAGGAGGACCGTTTCGTCGGGATCCTCAACGGGCTGGACACCGAGCTCTGGGACCCCGCGGCCGACCCGGTCCTCGCCGCGCCGTACGCGGCGGCCTCGATCGCGGGGAAGGCCGCCTGCCGCGCCGACCTCCTGCAGCGGACCGGGCTGGACCCGGCCGACGACGGGCCGGTCTTCGGGATGATCGGGCGGCTGGACCCCCAGAAGGGGTTCGACCTCGCCGCGGCGATCGCCGAGCCGCTCGTCGCCGCCGGGGGACGGCTCGTCGTCCAGGGGAGCGGCGATCCCGCGATCGCGGCGCTCCTCCGCGCGGCCGCCGCCGCGCATCCCGGGCGGGTCGCGCTCGTCGAGCGCTTCGACCGCGAGATGGCGCGGCGGATCTACGCGGGCGCGGACCTCTTCGTCATGCCGTCGCGCTTCGAGCCGTGCGGCCAGGGGCAGATGATCGCGCTCCGCTACGGGACGCCGCCGATCGTCCGGCGGACGGGCGGCCTCGCGGACACCGTCGTCGACGCGACCGAGCGGCCGCGGTCGGGGACCGGCGTCGTCTTCGACCCCGCGACCCCCGAGGCGCTCCTCGCCGCGTGCCTCCGGGCGGCGGAGCTCCGGGCCGCGGGTGGGCGGCGGTGGGCGGGGATCGTGGCGCGGGGGATGGCGCTCGACTTCGACTGGCGGCGCTCCGCGGCGCCGCGGTATCTCGCGCTCTTCCGGCGGGCGATCCGGCTCCGGGCGGCGGCGCGCCGGGGGTAGGGGAGGGGCGGGCGGCGGCCCTCAGCCGATCGCGCGGAGGAGCGCGAGCGTCAGCGCCGCGGGGTGCGTCCGCTGCGGCGAGTGGCCGGCCCCGGCGAGCGTCACGATCCCCCCGGCCCCGATGAGCGACGCGAGCCGCGGGAGCCGGTCGTCGGGGAGCATCCCGCCGAGCGCCGGGAGGCCGCGGACGATCCGGTAGCGCTCCCCGGGGTAGCCGGCGGCCACGGCCCGTCCGATCGCCCCGAGCGCCCCGTCCCAGTCGTTCCCGAGGATGATCGCCGGGACCCGCTCCCGGTCGATCGCCGCGAGCTGCTCCGCCTTCGCCGCGACGTCCTCCGGGTGCCAGTCCGGGTTCTCCGCCGCGATCGCGGCGCGGGCCTC
>JBJOLT010000004.1:0-48470 GCA_046045415.1 Chloroflexota bacterium
CATGAGCGCATCGCGACCGATCGACGACTTCCTCGCCGCCGCCCGCGCGACCTACACCCGGCTCGAGCCCGCGGAAGCGAGGGCGGCGATGGACGAGGGGGCGATCCTCGTCGACACCCGCTGCACGGAGCAGCGGGAGGCCGACGGCTACGTCGCGGGCTCGGTCCACATCCCGCTCTCGATCCTCTACTGGCGGCTCGACCCCAGCTCCGGGTACGACCATCGGGCGGTCTCGGGCCGCGACCGGCGCCTGATCCTCATGTGCGCGCACGGCTACTCGTCGAGCATCGCGGCGGCGACGCTCCGCCAGCTCGGCTTCGACGGCGCGACGGACATCGTCGGCGGCTTCGAAGGGTGGGAGCGGGCCGGCCTCCCCGTCGCGCGCCTCAGCGGACCCCAGCCCGATCCGTTCGCCGTCCCGAGGCGGGACGGCGACGGCCGGTGAGCGCCGCCGACCCTACCGTCGACCGCCTCCTTCGCCACATGGCGTGGGCGAACGCGCGAGCCCTCGCCCACCTCCGGCGCCTCGACGACCGCGCGCTCGCCGCAGGCGTCCCCGGGAACGAGTGGCGCGTCGGGATGATCGCCGAGCACCTCGTCGGTGCGGCGGAGTTCTACGCCTGGCGCCTCGGGGCCGGCCCGGACCTCCCCGGCGCCGAGCCGCCGACCCGCGCCGCCGCGCTCGAGGGGCTCGCGGCGCGCTGCGCCGAGGCCGACGCCCGCATAAGGTTGGCCGCCGCCGAGCCTGAGGCGATCGTCGAGTCGGTCGTCGAGGGGCGGACCGTCCGGCGCGCCCGCTCGACGATCCTCGGCCAGGCGATCCACCACGCGACCGAGCACCGGGCGCAGCTCGCCGAGGCGCTCGTCGCGAACGGGCTCCCGGCACTCGACCTCGACGCGCTCGACCTCTGGGCGTACGGCGACGCGGAGGGGCTCGGGGCCTAGGAAGAGGCCGGAACCCTCAGGGTCACGGTCCTGCCGGGCTCCGGGTCCCGGACTCCGGGCGACCCCCGGGTCAGCTCCCGGCGACGACGGTGATCGTCGCCTTCATCCCGGCGCCGTAGTGGCCGGGGTAGTGGCAGCCCGCGTACGTCTCACCGACCTCATCGAACGTCCAGGTGAGCTCCTTCGTCTTCCCGGCCTCGACGGCGATCGCGTAGTCGTGGTCGTGCATCATCGCGCCGTGCTGCGCCATCTCGGCGTCGTGCGCCTGCTGCTCCTCCTCGCTCCCGAGGACGAACTCGTGCGGGTTCGCACCGGCGTTCGTGACGACGAAGGTGACCGGGACGCCGACCGGGACGGTCATCTCGGCCGGCTCCATCCGGAGCGAGTCGGTGAGGCGGACCTCGATGACGATCGGGCTGGGGGCGGGGGTCGCCGCGACCGGCGCGGTCGTCGGTGCGGCGCCGGAGCCGTCGTCGGCGGACGGACCGCCGGAACAGCCGGCGAGCGTGGCGACGGCGAGGAGGGCGGCGAGGAGCGGGACGCGGCGTCGGGACATCGGCATCTCCTTCGAGGTGCGTGACCGCCCAAGTCTATGAGCGATCCGCGATGGATGCCGCCGGACCCCCTAGAGCGGCTGCCCGTTGAGCGTCCAGTTCGTCGGCGCGGGCGGGGACCCGGTCGTCCCGTTGAAGCCGAAGCTGACGCTCGCGCCCGGGGCGACGACGAGGTTCCAGCTCTTGCCGCGGACCGTATACCGACCGCTCGCCACGGAGACGATGTCCGCGTCCCAGATCGAGGTGATCGTCCGCGGAAGGTCGAAGGCGACGGTCCACGTCTCCCACGCGGTCGTCGAGACGTTCGTGATCGTCACCCTCGCGCCGAACCCCGACCCCCAGTCGTCGGTCACCTGCCACGTGACCGCCGCGACCGCGCCGTCGTCGTCGGTGATCGTCCCCGTCGCGCTCACCCGCCCCACCGCGAGGCCGGCCGGGGGGACGAGCGACACGCCGAACGTCTCCGTGCTCTCGTCGACCGCGTCGCCGGCGACCGCGATCGCGATCGTCGCGGAGGTCTGACCGGCGGCGAAGGCGAGCGTCCCCGACGCCGCCGCGTAGTCGCTCCCCGGCGTCGCGCTCCCGCCACCGGTCGACCAGGCGACGCTGACCGGGCTCGTCGGCGCCGGGACGATCGTGACGGCGAAGGTGGCGCTCACCGACCCCGCGTCCCCCTCCGCGACCGTGGCATCGGCGATCGAGAGCGTCGGCGTGGACGCGCCGGTGAAGGGGACGAGGATCGTGCTGAACGCGAACGGGGCGACGTCGGTGAGGCCGCAGTGGCTGCCGGAGACCTGGCCCGCCTGCGATGCCGTCGCGGGCCGGTCGCGCGCCGCGGACCAGAACGAGAGCCAGCGAAGGTCCTTCGAGATGGCGAAGTCGCGGAGCTGGACCGCATCGGCCGGCCGGAAGATCTCCGTCGTCACGTCGTTGACGCCGATCATCGGCGTGACGGCGACGAGCCGCCAGAGCTCGGCGTCGGTCCGCGCCTGCCCGGCGTTCGCGTAGAGGGTCCTCAGCTGCGCGTGCGTGCTCGTCGCCGCGTCGATCGCGTACTTCCCCATCTGGCCGTCCGGGTTCGGTGCGGCCCCCGAGCCGTAGTCCATCGCCATGACGTTCACCGAATCGATCGTCACGCCGCGGGCGAGGGCGGATGCGACGAGCGACCGGCCGGCCGTGGTCAGCCCGGTCGGCAGGACCGGAAGGGTGTACGAGACGACGAGCGGCCGGCCTGCGGCCCGCGCCGCCGCCTGGAGCCGCGCGATCGCATCGTTCCGCCGGTTCACCGACGCGGCGTCGCCGAGCGACGACCCCTCGATGTCGAAGTCGACGTGGGTGAGCGCGTAGCGGTCGATCACCGACTGGTAGGCGGCGGTGAGCGCGGTCGTGTCGGTGAGCCGGAGCGCGAGCTCGGTCCCGGCGGCGCCGCCGAACGAGACGGCGACGTCGCCGCCGAGCGCGCGGAGGTTCGCGATATCCGCGAGCATCCACCCGGAGGCCGCCGTGTAGTAGCCGCCCCAGCTCGGGGCGTTCGACGCGTCCGCGACGATGAAGCCGAGCGTGTAGTAGCGGACGCCGCTCGTTCGGGCGGAGCCGGTCAGGTCGTAGGTCGGCCAGCCGGTCGCATCGACGTACGGCGCGAAGTATCGGCTCGGCCACGGATCGGCCGCGCCGCTGCCCGGCGGGACGACGGTGACGCCGACCGCGCCGGTCGCCGTCCCCCCGCGACCGTCGCCGATCGTGTACGAGAAGGTGTCGGTGCCGGTGTACCCGGCGCCCGGGACGTAGCGGATCCCCCCGGAGACGATCGAGGCGCTCCCATGCGCCGGCGCCGTCACGGACAGGATCGCGAGCGGATCCGCGTCCGGGTCGGCGTCGTTCGCGAGGACCGCGACGGTCGTCGCCGTATCGCGGACGACGGTCGCCGTGTCGGCGCCCGCGACCGGGGCCCGGTTCGGATCGGCGGAGGCGAGGACGAGGGTGGGGCGGTACGCCGCCGTCGCATGCTCGCGCGAGGCGAACGAGACCTGGGGCTTCCCGTCCGGGGAGGAGAGGTCGAGATGGATCGTCGCGACCCCGTTCGCGTTCTCCTCCTGGGCGAGGAGCGAGGTGACGTCGATCGTGGCCGCCCGCCCGGCGGCGAGCGTCGAGCCGGCGAGCGTGACGGACGCCGCGAGATCGGCGGGGCGGGTCGCGTGCGTGATCGCCGTCTCGCTCCAGCCATCCCCCGCGTCGACGACGAGGCGGGCGCGGACGGTGAGCCGGCTCGCGAAGCTCACCGATGTCGGGGTGAGCCGGAGCGTCGCCGTCGTCCAGGCGCCGGCGCCCGCGAGATCGAACCGGAGATAACCCTCGCCGTCGTTCGCGGTCCCGGAATCCGAGCGGAGCCAGACCGTCGTGGCGCTCCCGAAGTTGCGGGTCGCCGACGTCCCGCCGCGAACGTACGCATCCGCGGCAGGGGCGATCGAGCTCGAAGCGGCGCCGACGGTCGCGGGCGCCGTCCCGGCGATCCCGGCGAGCAGCAGGACGGTGAGGAGGGCCGAACCGACCCGTCGCCCCGACGGGACCCCTCCGGCGCAGAGCCGCTCCATGGTCCGGATCCTCCTCACCTGCGGGGCGTTCTTACAGGCGCCCTCCGCTTGTCCTACAGGCAGTATCCGGAATCGGAACGTTCGCGTGCAATGGGACTCTCGTACTACCTCGGGTCCGGGGAGGCACGGGTCGGCGGACGGGCGCGACGCCTTGGGCCGTCCCGTCGTCCGTCACCCGGCGTCGCCCGCGCGGACGACGCTCTGGAACCCGGCCGCCTTGTGGCTCCCGTCGCAGAACGGCTTCGTCGCGGAGTGGCCGCAGCGGCAGAGGAAGACCGGCGAGCCGGCCTCCACGGCGATCTCGGCGCCGGTGGGGTCGACGATCGTCACCGGCCCCTCCACCTTCAGGTTCCCGTTGTCGCGGACGGTGATCCGGGTCTCGGTCATCGGGGTCTCCTCGTCTTCGGTCGGTACGACGAATCGAACCACGGATCGGACATCGCCGTCCGCCGCGGGCGGTCGGCCGCGCGCGGTCGGCCGGGGACGGTCACCCGGCGAGCCGGCCCGCGAGCTCGCCGCCGAGCGCGAGGCCCGCGACGACGAGGACGACCGGGATCCGCCGCGTCCCGAGCGCGAGCGCCGCGAGCCCGACCCACATGACGTCGAGCGGACCCCCGATCGCCGCGGTCCCGATCGGGGTGACGAGTGCCGCCGCGAGGAGCCCGACGACCGCCGCCGACGCGCCCGCGAGCGCGCGGCGCGCCCGGCGGGCCTCCCGGAGCCGGTCCCAGAACGGGAGGACGCCGTAGACGAGGAGGAACGAGGGGAGGAAGACCGCGCCGAGCGCGAGGGCGGCGCCGCCGACCCCGCCGGGGAGCCCGGGGGCCTCGACGGCGACGGCGCCGAGGTACGCGGCGACGGAGAAGAGCGGGCCGGGGACCGCCTGCGTCGCGCCGTAGCCGGCGAGGAACGCGGCCTCGCTCACCCACCCCGGCGCGACGACCGTCGCATGGAGGAGCGGGAGGACGACGTGGCCGCCGCCGAAGACGAGCGCGCCGGCCCGGAAGAAGGCGTCCGCGAGCGCGAGGCCACCGGCGCTCTCCCCGGTGAGCGCCGTCGCGACGGGGAGCCCCGCGAGGAGGACGCCGAGGGTCGCGAGCGAGGCGATCCCGACCCGGGTCGGGATCCGCCGGGCCGGGGGGCCCGCGCCCGGCTGGGCGGGCTCCGGATCGTGGGCGGGCTCCGACGGGCGCCGGTGGGCCGCCACCCCGACCGCGGCGCCGATCGCGATCGTCACGACCTGCATCAGGGACGACGGGAGGGCGAGGACGAGGAGCGCGGCACCGATCGCGATCGCCCGGCGGAGCGGGTCGGGCGCGAGCGACCGCGCCATCGCGACGAGCGCGACGAGGACGACCGCGGCGGCGGCGAGCTCGAGCCCCGCGACCCATCCGGCCCCGGCGAGGTCGAGAGACCCGGTCGCGAGCCCGAGGATCGTCAGCCCCACCGCCGAAGGGAGGGTGAACCCGAGCCAGGCGGCCACCCCGCCGGCGATCCCCGCGCGGCCGCTCCCGATCGCGATCCCGAGCTGGCTGCTCGCCGGACCGGGGAGGAGCTGGGTGAGGGCGACGAGATCGGCGAAGGAGCGGTCGTCGAGCCAGCCGCGGCGGGCCACGTACTCGCGGTGGAAGTAGGCGATGTGCGCGACCGGCCCGCCGAACGACGTGAGCCCGAGGCGGAGCGCGACGAGGAAGACCTCCCCGACCCCGCTCAGGGGGCGCCCTCCGTCACGGGAGCGGCTCGCCCGGGTCGACGCGATGGACGAGGACGGAGCCGAGCCCCCGCGCCGCGAGCTCCGCCTCGAGCCCCTCCGGCGTACCGGCGAGGGCGGGGAAGGTCCCCCAGTGGATCGGGAGGACCTCGGCGACCCCGAGGAGTTCGACCGCGAGTGCGGCACCCCGCGGGTCCATCGTGTAGTGGCCCCCGATCGGAAGGATCGCGAGATCGGGACGGTGGAGCTCGCGGATCAGCGCCATGTCACCGAAGACGTTCGTGTCGCCGGCGTGGTAGACGCGGTACCCGTCCTCGAGCTCGACGACGAAGCCGGCGGGTTCACCGAGGTAGCTGACCTCGCGCGCGCCCGCGAGGAGCTCGCCGCTCGAGTGGTCGGCGGGGACCATCGTGACGCGGAGCCCGGCCGCCTCGACCGTGCCGCCCTTGTTCATCCCGATGACGAGGTCGCCGAGCGTGGGCGCGGCGTGTCGGAGCCGGAGTGCGAGCTCGTGGATGCAGGGCCAGATCGGGCGGAGCCGGGCTGCGAGCTCGAGTGCGTCGCCGACGTGATCGGCGTGGCCGTGCGTGACGAGGAGGAGATCGCACGCGGCGACCCGCTCCGGCGGAGTCGAACTCCTCGGGTTCCCGAACCAGGGGTCGATCAGGACGGTCCGTCCGCCCCCCGTCCGGATCTCGACGCACGCGTGACCGTGCCAGACGATGCGGGTCCCTGGATCTCGTCTCATCGCGGCACCTCCCCCGGCATCGTACGCCGCCCCGGTGCGGCGGGTCCCGATCCGTCGGGCCCGGCCGGAGGAGGCCGGAGAAGGCGGGTCCGCGGGGGGTGTTGACAGTTCCGTCCGGTCCCGTGCGGCAGGAGTGCACCTCTTGCGCACCACCCCACCCTCCTCGCACGATACCGCCCTGCCGGACGCTCCCCGACGTGTGCCCGCACGAGAGCGCCAGGCCCGAGGGAGTGCCCACGATGTCCCGCCATGTGTCGCGCGTCGCCGTCCCGCTCGTCCTCGCGACCCTCGCCGTCGCGACCCTCGCACAGCCGGTCCTCTCGGCCGGTCCGACCCGGACGAGGATCGACCTGAACGATCCGGCGATCGACGCCCGCGAGTCGGCCGGCGCGACGGCCGCGTGCGGCTTCCAGGTCACCGCGTCGATCAGGGGCCAGTGGACCCTCCGAACCTACCCGGCCGGCTCGAGCGGCCGTGCGCCCTCGGCGCTCAACACGTTCGCGACGATCGGCTCGTACACGGCGGTCGCGACCGGGGTGACGGTCCGCTACCGCGATGTCGGGAGCGCGCGGACCTACACGGTCGACGGCCGGCGCGTGACCGCCTACGCGGGCCGGCTCACCTCGGTGACCGGGACGATCGGCCGGGTCGTCTACGACGTCCAGACGAACGCGGTCACGTTCCAGGCCGGCAAGGTGGTGGGCCGCTTCTACGACTCGCTCTGCGCTCGTCTCCGGGAGATCACGCCGGGCGCCGCGGCGGCGAACGCGACCCGGGCGACGGACCCCGCGATCGGGAACGCCGCCGAGCGAGAGGCACGGGCAGGGATGCGTGCGGCGGCGAAGGCGGAGCGGGTAGCGGAGCGGACGGCGGCCGGGGGCCACTGACGGGGAAGGCCCCGCCCCGCGGGGCTGCCGGGGAGCGTCGCCGGGATCAGGGGCAGAGCGACCTCGGCGCGGCGAGCCGGCCGTCCTCGCCCGTCGTGTAGAGCCCGGCGTAGGCCGGCATCGACCCCCACGCGCACAGGTCGGCGCGCCAGATCCGCGCCCACTTCTCGAACCGCGAGACGGCGAACATCTCGTACATCTCCTCGAGCCGCCGGACGTGGATCGGGTGGTAGATGTTGACGGGCTTCCCGTCCATCACCCGCGTCCAGTTCGTGATGCCGCCGACCCCGTCGGCGAGGGTCCACGGGATCGCGAGCCGGACGGTCGTCACGCCCGGCTCGACGGTCACCGACGAAGCCGACCGCCAGGTCGGGAGGATCGGCGACGAGGCGCGGGGGCTGTAGACGCCGGTCCACGTGTCGAGCGAGAGCGTCGTCCGCCGCGTCGCGGTCACCGTCAACCGGAGGACGTTCGGCGTCGGGTAGGAGATCCGCGAGAGGACGAGGCTCATCCGGAGCCGCGTCGCACGGGGCGCCAGCCGGAGCGGGCTCCCCGTGCCGACTCGCGCCGCGTCCGCCGGCTCGACGTGGTTGACCCACGAGGAGGCGCCGCCGAGGGAGAGCGGGTACGAGGCGTCGCCGGGGATGACGGCCCGGGGATCGGCGAGCGTCACCGCGGCCGGGTCGCTCACGCGGAGCCGGACGCGGAGCGGCCCGGAGAGCGCATAGCGGCTGAGGCGACGCGGCCGGTCGTCGTAGAGCGGGAGGAGCTTGGCGAGCGTGCCGGCGCTCGTCCGGAAGACGGCGGCCGCCTCCTCGTCGCCGGTCAGCTGCGCGTAGTCGTGGATCGAGACGAGGATCGAGAGCCAGCCGTTCAGCGTCAGGTCGGCCGGCCGGCCGGGGATCTCGGCGAAGGCGATCCTCCCCTCCGGAAGCCGGTAGAGGACGCCTCCGTCGGGCTCCGGGACGAGAAGGCTCCGGAACGTCGCCTCCGCGGCCGACCGCATCCCGGCGTCGCCGGTGATCCGGGCGATCGCCGCAAGGTAGAGCGCGTAGTAGCCCATCGTCAGCCCGCTGTAGCGGCGGCCCGGCGAGCGGAGGAAGCGCAGCTCGGGCGGGTTCATGAAGACGAGCGAGCCGGCGAACGGCTCCATCCGGGCGAGCGCGACGTTCGCGAACGCGAGCATCGAGGCGGCCATCGCGTCGCTCGGCGCGTCCGCGTAGCGCCGGAGATACGTCCCGAGGACGTACGCGCCGTAGATCGGGTGGGCGACGAGCCGCGTCCCGACCCACCGACCGGGGTAGCCGTCGGCGAGGATCCCGGCCTTGTAGAAGTCGTCCCGGCCGCCGAGGACCTCCTCGACGAAGGTGCGGTCGACGGCGCTCGCAGGCGCGAGCGGCGCGGTCCGCGGGAGGGCGGCGGCGACCGCACGGACCGCGGCCGAGTCCTGGAGGCGGATCGCGCCGTATTCCACCTCGATCGCCTTGGCCGGTGGCGGGGCGACCGCCCCGACGACGAGGAGGCAGGCGAGGAGCGCCGGTGCGACCGAGCGGAGCGGCCGTCGGGCGGTCGTGGGACGCATCGGCGGGAGTATCGCCCAAACCGACCGCGCGGCGCCCGCGGCGTGCGCCTGCCGGTGCGCCCCGCCGGGTCCGGTGCGCCACCGCACCACTAGGGAGACCGCCCTAGTACCGCATCGGACCCCACCCTCCTACACTCACCCCCCGCCGCCCGACCGCGGCGGCGCACGTCCGCGTCCAGTCGCGGGCAGCAGGAGGGAGTGGCCGATGGGAGCCGGACCGGGCCGCGTGCGCGCGCTGCGGATCCTCGCCGTCTGGCCCGCGCTCGCCCTCGTGGCCGGCTCGCTCCTCGCGGTCCATCCGGCGACGGCCGTGCCGGCGGCCGGGTTCGGCATCACGCCCGGGGTCACGATCACGAGCCCGGGTGGGACGACGTTCGTCGAGCAGAGCAGCGGCAGCTTCCTCGTCACGACCTCGGCGACGCTCTCGCCGGTCATCCCGACCCTCTCGATCTCCCCGCAGCCCCCGGCAGGCATCGACTTCGTCGACCTCGGGGACGGGACCGCGACGCTCGTCGGGACGCCGGCCCCCGGGACCGCGCGAGAGACGCCGTACGACCTGACGATCACCGCGAGCGGCGCCGCCACGGCGGTGCAGTCCTTCTCGCTCGTCATCGCGGCCGCGCCGCCCCCGAACCCGCCGGCGTTCACGAGCCCGGACGCGACGACGTTCACCGAGGGCACCTACGCGACCTTCGTCGTGAGCGCGACGAACGCCAACCAGATCACGGTGAGCGCGGCGACGCCGCTCCCGGACGGCCTGACGGCGAGCGGCGGCGGCGGGACCGCGAACCTCGTCATCGGCGGCGCGCCGTCCGACGGCACGTCGGCCGGGAGCCCCTACTCGATCGTCCTCGTTGCGAAGAACGGGAACGACGAGACGACCCAGACGCTCCGCCTCACCGTCCTCCCGCGCGCCCCCTCGTTCACGAGCGCCGCGAGCGCGAGCGTCACCGAGGGGACGGCGCTCTCGTTCGCGGTCGAGGCGAGCGGCGCGACCTCGATCGCGCTCGTCGCCGGGGCCCTGCCGACCGGGATCGCGTACGACGCGACGACCCGGACGCTCGCGGGGACGCCGGCCGCAGGGAGCGCCGGGGCGTACCCGCTCACGTTCCGCGCGACGAACGCCGGCGGCTCGGCCGACCAGGCGTTCACGCTCACGGTCACGGCACGGCCGCCGCTCCCCTCCTTCACCGGTCCTTCGAGCGCGAGCGTCACCGAGGGGACGACGCTCTCGGTCGCGATCGCCGCGACCGGCGCGACCTCGATCGTGCTCGTCGCCGGGGCCCTGCCGACCGGGATCGCGTACGACGCGACGACCCGGACGCTCGCGGGGGCGCCGGCCACGGGGACCGCCGGGGAGTACCCGCTCACGTTCCGGGCGGAGAACGCGCTCGGCGACGAGACGACCCGGACATTCACGCTAACGGTGACGGCGCGGCCGCCGCTCCCGGTCTTCGGGGAGCCGATGAGCGCGAGCGTGATCGAGGGGAGCGCGTTCGCGATCACGGTCGACGCGAGCGGTGCGGCGTCGATCGCGCTCGAGTCGGGGGCGCCGGTCTGGCTCGCCTACGGCGACGCGACGAGGCAGCTCGCCGGGACCGCGCCGCTCGCGAGCGCCGGCACCTATCCGCTCACCTTCCGCGCGACGAACGCGCTCGGCGACGAGACGACCCGGACCTTCACGCTGACGGTGACGGCCCGGCCGCCGGACCCGCCCCCGCCGCCCTCGTTCACGAGCGCCGCGAGCGCGAGCGTCACCGAGGGGACGGCGCTCTCGTTCGCGGTCGAGGCGAGCGGCGCGACCTCGATCGCGCTCGTCGCCGGGAGCCTGCCGGCCGGGATCGCGTACGACGCGACGACCCGGACGCTCGCGGGGACGCCGGCGGCGGGGAGCGCCGGGGCGTACCCGCTCACGTTCCGCGCGACGAACGCCGGCGGCTCGGCCGACCAGGCGTTCACGCTCACGGTCACGGCCGCACCGGGTGACGGCGGGGGCGGTGGCGGCGGCGACAGCGGCGGGGGCGGGGGCGGCGGCGACAGCGGCGGTGGCGGTGGCGGTGGCGGTGGCGGCGGGATCGTCTTCCCGCCCGGCGCGGGCGTCGGTGGGATCGCCGACGTCGCCTTCACCCTGCCCGCGACCGGGATCGCGGGTGGCTCGGTGACGCTCGTCACCCGGACACCGAGCGGGACCGCGCTCGCCTTCCGCTCCGAGACGCCGACCGTCTGCGTCGTCGTCGGGGCCGCGCTCTGGCTCGTCGGCGTGGGGACCTGCACGGTCGCCGCGACACCCGCGGCGGGAGCCGCGGCGGGGAGCCCGGCGTCGCGCGCCTCGATCGTCGTCTCCCGTGGGACCCCCCGGCTCGCCCAGCGCCTCGTGACGGGGTCGCGACAGGTGACGACGGGGACGCTGAGCGTCGTCCGCCGGACGACGGTCGACGTCCGTCTCCAGGCGCCGCTCGCGCTCGCCGGCCTCACCGCGGAGCTCTGGGTCCGTCAGGGCGGCGGGGCGTGGCGGCGTCTCACGACCCGGCGGGTGAACGGCGCGGGGATCGCGACCTACCGCTTCCCGACCACCACAGCCCGGACCGTCGTCCTCCAGTGGCGCTTCGCCGGGACGTCGGCGCAGCGCGCCGCGACGAGCAACACCATCACGCTCCGCGTCCGCTGACCCGGGGCCGGTCGGCCCGGTCCGCTACCGACCGACCGCGAGGTCCCCGGTAGAGAAGCGGGCGGCGGCGACGAGGACGCGCGGATCGGGCCAGTTCTCGCAGAACTGGTAGCGGTAGACGTACCGGAACGTGCCGCCGCGATCGACGACGAACTCCGCGGGCATGAGCCACGTGTTGTCGACGAGCGGCATCCCCGCGTCGGCTCGCGCCGCGGCGATCGCACGGCCCGCCTCCTGGTCGCACCGGAGGTACTCGTCGGGCGCATCGAAGAAGATCTCGATCGGGCCCGCCTCGAGGATCCCGAACGCCCGGTACGCGAGCTCGTCCGGGTCGCAGAAGATCGCCACCTCGTCCGGGATGGCGTTCGCCGCCGCGTAGACGCGCGTCCGCTCGAGCTCGCCCTGCCCGACGATCGCGACGGACGCCCCGGCCGCCAGATAGGCGGGGAGTTCCTCGGCGAGCCGCTTCGCACGGTCGCGACCGCAGCTGCACCCGTAGTGACGCCAGAAGAGGAGGATCGCCGGCCCCGCCGCCCATCGGGTCGACAGCCGCGTGGGGCGGCCGCTCCGCGCCTCGACGAGCTCGAGGTCCGGCACGCGGTCGCCGGCCTGGGGCGGCAGCTCCGTCCAGCGGGTCCGGGTGGGCCCGCTCGCGTAGTGCCGGAACCAGTCCTGGCGCGCGGCCGCGGTCTCGGGGTCGTCCGGCTGGTGCCGGACGGTCGGGCCGCCCGCCATGTCAGGAACCCGGCTTGCGGTAGCTCGGCGAGATCCTGATCGCGGCGTCGATCTGCTCCGGGGAGAGGAGCGGGATCGTCCGCGCCGTCAGGCCGCCGTGCGAGGCGCCGGTGAGCGTCGCCGCGACGATCGCCTCGGTAGAGGGGACGTCGGCGATCAGGTAGAAGTCGTCGGCGCCGAGGCCGAAGTAGTACGACTCCACCTTCCCCCCGATCGAGGAGATCAGCTGCTCGGTCGCCTTCCGACGGCCGGTCCCGCCTTCCGCGAGGACACCCTTCGCACCCTCGGCGGTGTAGCTCCCGATCACGAGGAACTTCGGCACGGTCCCCTCCAATCGCTTCCGGGTCGACGGCGCCCGTGGGCGGGACCCTATCACACGGTCCGTCCGCCCCACGCCCCGCCGCCCGGTGCGCCCGCGCACCACCCGACCCTCCCATCGACCCGGTGACTCTCGTCCGGTGGCCGCGACCGGTCGCGGGTGCGAGGGTTCGGGAGCGTCCTCGTGGAGGGGGACGTCACGCCCGAGGTCGATCGAATGCGACTCCGCTCCGCCGCAGTCGTCGCTGCGCTCAGCCTGACGATCGCCGCCTGCGCTTCCGCCGAGCGCCCGGCTCCCACCCCGACGCCGCCCGGCGTCCCGGCGGCGGCGAGCGCGCCGGTCGCCGTCTTCGGGACGCTCGGCAGGCCGGTCTCGATCGGCCCGCTCGTCGCGACGGTGATCGCGGCCGCCCCGTGGCCCGACTCGGAGCAGACGCTCGGCTCGGGCCTCCGTGGGATCTCGGTCCGCGTCAGGCTCGCGGCCGAGGGCGGCGACGTCTCGCTCGACGCGACCCGGCTCCAGCTCGTCGACCAGGAGACGGGGGTCCGCTACGCGGCGGGGGCGCGGCCCGGCTCGGGCGACATCCGGCTCCCGCTCGTCCTCGCGCGCGGCTCGCAGATCGAGGGGCTCGTGAGCTTCAGCCCCCCGCCGGGCGGGACGTTCGCGCTCCGGATCGTCGTCGCGCCGGGGCTGAGCGGCAAGGTCGTCTTCGGCGGCTTCGACGGGTCGTCCGCGGCGGTCGCCGCGACCCCGGGCGCCGAGGCTCCCGTCGCGATCCTCGGAGGCGACGCCTGCGTCAAGGTCGGCGGGGGACGGTGGGATCCCGAGGGCGACGACGACCTCCCGCCCGCGCTCGACGAGGAGTCGATCAAGGTGACGAACTCGTGCACCGTCGCGCGGACGATCGGCGGCTGGACGCTCCACGACGAGGGGCGCGAGAACGTCCTCGTCTTCCCGGCCGGCTTCACGATCCCGGCCGGCGGCTCCGTCATCGTCTACTCGGGGACGGGCGAGGACACCGACGCCGTCCTCCACTTCGGCCGGACGTTCGGAGCCGTCTGGGACGACGCCTACCCGGAGCGCGCGTTCCTCCTCGATGCCGACGGGCGGCCGGTCTCCGACTGGTCCCGCTTCCGCGCCCCGGGCTGACGCGCTAGGCTGCGAGCGGGCACCCGCCGACGGGACCGTCGCCGCCTGCCCGTGAGCGACCGAGGGTGCCGATGGCCGACCGGGAAGGGACGGACCGACTCGCCGCCGCGCTCGCCCCGCTCTCGAGGCTCGCGCCGCTCGCGACGCTCGCGCTCCTCCTCGTCACCGCGCTCGCGCTCCGTGAGCTCGCCCCGCTCGTCGTCCCGATCCTCTTCGGGCTCTTCCTCGCGCTCGTCGCGTGGCCGCTCGTCCCGACGCTCGAGCGGCGAGGTCTCGCCCACGGGCCCGCCCTCGTCGCGACGGGCGGCCTCGTCCTCCTCGTCGTCCTCATCGGGACCGGTGTCCTCGTCCTCTCGGTCGCGGAGCTCGTCATCCTCGTCCCGGCCTACGAGGACCGGCTCGCGCAGGTGATCGAGCGGGTCCGCGCGACCCTCGCGGGCTTCGGGATCGCGGCCGACCCGGAGATCCTCGCCGGGGCGATCTCGCCGGGGACGCTCGCCTCGTTCGCCCAGTCGGCGGCCGGCGCCGCCTCCCGGGCCGCCGCCGCGGTCCTCGTCCTCGCGATCACCCTCGTCTACGCCCTCGCCGGCGCCAGGTCGCTCCTCGAGCGCGCGGAGAGCGCGCTCGGCGACCGTCACGCGCTCCTCGCCGGCGTCGAGCGCTTCGGGGTGGACCTCCGGCGGTACCTCCTCGTCCGCGCGCAGCTCGGCGTCTTCGCCGCGGTCCTCGCGTTCGTCCTCCTCGCGCTCCTCGGCGTCCCGCTCCCGGCGCTCTGGGCGATCCTCCTCTTCGCCGCGAGCTTCATCCCGAACGTCGGGACGCTCCTCGCCCTCGTCCCCCCGACGATCCTCGCGCTCCTCGATGGAGGTTTCCTCACCGCCGGCGCCGTCGTCGCGGGGATCGGGATGATCAACGTCGCGCAGGACTACCTGCTCCAGCCGCGGCTCATGGCGACCGAGCTGAACATGAGCCCGCTCGTCGTCTTCGTCTCGATCGTCGCGTGGGCCTGGATCCTCGGTCCGGCGGGGGCGCTCCTCGCGGTCCCGCTCACGGTGGGGCTGATCGCCCTCCTCGAGGCGACGCCGGGCGGCAGGACCGTCGCGATCCTCCTCCGGGACCGCCTCGACGAGCCGGCGGTCCTGGTCGCGGAGCCGGCGCGACGGCGGGCGGCGCGCGGGAGCTGACGGGGGCGGGCCGGGAGCCGGGCGTGGCCCGGCGGCTCAGCCGGTCGCGCGGGCGGCGAGGACGGCGGGCGGCTCGTTCGGCCCGGTGACGAGGACCTCGTCCGACTCCTCCCGCCCCGTCGAGTCCACGACCCGGTAGCGGTGGTGGACGACGGTGACGCCCGACGAGATCGTGGAGCCGACGCTGCAGTACTTCGTCGCGGAGAGTTCGATCGAGCGGCGGACCGCGGGGACGTCGATCTCCGGCCCCTCGACGACATGGGTGACGACGATCCGGGTGAACGCGTGCGGATGCTCCTCCATCTGCTCGCCCTCGGCCTCGACGGCGTAGCGCGTCACCGTCTGCCGCTTCTTGCGGAGGATCGAGATGACGTCCATCGCCGTGCAGGCCGCGAGCGCGAGCGGGACGAGCTCGGCCGGGCGCACCCCGGTGTCGCCCTCGGAGTCGTCGAGGACGAGGTGGTGGCCGCTCCCGAGGGTCGCCTCGAACCGCATCGGTCCGCCCGAGAGGAGGATCGTCGCCGTCTTCGTCGCCATGGGTCTCCGCTCCGTCGCTGATGGGGTCGCCAGCGTACCCGCTCTCCCGAGCGGGCGCGCGAGCCGGCGCCTCAGCGGCGGGCGAGCGCCCCGAGGAGGAGCTCGACCGGGAGCGCGTGCGCGGTCACGCCGTCGCGACCGGTCATCGTCGGCGCGGCGAGGAGCGAGTTCAGCACCGCCTCCTCGGTCGCCTCGACGGTCGCGTGGAAGAGCGGGTCGAGGTGGTGGTCGACGACCATCCGGAGCGACGTCGTCGGCGGGGTGACCGTGCCGTAGGCCGGGGCGGCGAACGGGCCGTTCCCCGTCGAGAACGCGAGCATGAGGTCGCCGCTCGACGTCTCCCCCGCCCCGCCGGTCCGGCCGATCCCCAGCGCCGCCCGCTGGGCGAGCCGCTCGCACTGGCCGGGGAGGAGCGGGGCGTCCGTCGCGACGATGACGATGACCGAGCCCGCGCCATCGATCGGTGGCGAGCCGGGCGGGGTCGCCGGGACGTCCGTCGACGGGAGCGGGACGACCGACTCGGGGATCGCGCGGCCCACCGGGACGCCGGCGACCGAGAAGCGCGGCCGCCGGCCGAAGTTCGCCTGCACGAGGACGCCGAGGAGGAACGGCTCGCCGCCGAGCTCGACCCGGCGCGAGGCGGTCCCGATCCCGGCCTTGAAGCCGAACGAGACCATCCCGGTCCCGCCGCCGACGCTCCCCTCCTCGACCGGGCCCGGGCGGGCGGCGTCGAGCGCCGCCGTGACGTGCTCCGGCCTGACATGGAAGCCGTTGATGTCGTTCAGGCGGCCGTCCCACGTCTCGGCGACGACCGGGAGCCCCCACGCGACCTCGTCGTCCGGGCGCCGTCGGAGACGGTCCGCGAGGAGCGCGTCGCGGACGACCCCGACGCTGTGCGTGTTCGTGATCGCGATCGGGGAGGCGAGGAGGCCCGCCTCGCGGATCCACTCGAGCCCGGTCATCTCGCCGTTCCCGTTCAGCCGGTGGGGCGCGGCGAAGACCGCCTCGGTCCAGACGTTCCCCGCGTGCGGGAGGACGACGGTCACGCCGGTCCGGACGGGTCCCCGGCCGACGGCGAGCGGCCCGTCCCCCTCGACGAGCGTCGCGTGGCCCACCGCGACGCCGGGGACGTCGGTGATCGCGTTCAGCGGCCCGGTCGGGAGGTCGCCGACGACGATCCCGAGGTCGCGGGCGCGTGGTCGTCGAGGCGTCGTCATCCGACGATGCTACGCGGCGGCGACGTGCGCGGCACGGCCGGACGGCGGGCCCCATGCCCTGCGATGATGCCGGGGTGAACAAGGGTCGCTTCCGAACGCCGAACCCCGAGGTCTGGCACGCGTCCACCGTCCTCTTCGACTCGATGGCGCATCACGACGCGGTCGTCGAGGCCGGCTGGGCGGGCGACCGCGACGCGAGCGCGTACGCGACCCTCGGGACGCCGACGACGCGGGCGCTCGAGGCGCTCCTCCTCGAGGGCGAGGGCGGCGCCGGGGTCGAGCTGAGCCCGAGCGGTCTCGCGGCGATCACCGTCGCGCTCCTCGGCGTGCTCCGGGCCGGCGATCACCTCCTCATGACCGACAGCGTCTACGAACCGGCGCGGAACCTCGCCGACGGGCTCCTCGCGCGGCTCGGGATCGAGACCGAGTACTACGACCCGCTGATCGGCGGCGGGATCGCGTCGCTCATCCGGCCCACGACGCGGGCGATCTGGGTGGAGAGCCCCGGGAGCTACACGATGGAGGTCCAGGACCTCCCGGCGATCGCGGCCGCGGCCCGGGCGGCGGACCACGAGATCGCGACGATCTGCGACAACACGTACGGCTCGCCCGGCGTCTACGCGCCGCTCGCGCTCGGCGCCGACGTCGTCACGGTCGCGCTGACGAAGTACTGGGGCGGCCACTCCGACCTCGTCATGGGGGCGACCTTCGCGAACGAGCGATGGCTCCCCGCGATCCGCGACGCCGTCCGCAAGCTCGGGATCTGCGGCAACGGGGACGATGCGTACCTCGTCGCGCGAGGAGCTCGGACGACCGCGCTCCGGATCGAGGCGCACGCGGCCGCCGGGCTGGAGATCGCGCACCGGCTCGCCGCCCACCGACGGGTCGGGCGGGTCCTCCACCCGTCGCTCCCGGACGCCCCGGGGCACGCGACCTTCCTCCGCGACTTCAGCGGGCCGAACGGGCTCCTCTCATTCGAGCTCCTCGCCGCGGACGGGTCGCCGGCCGATCGCGCGGCGGGGCGTGCCTTCGTCGACCGGCTGGCGAGCCGCGGCCGCTTCGGGATCGGCTACTCGTGGGGCGGCTGGGAGTCGCTCGTCGTCCCGGCCCACCTCATCCGGGTCGTCCGGCCGTGGGAGGGGGGCGCGCTCATCCGGCTCCACATCGGTCTCGACCCCGTCGAGACGCTCTGGGGCGACCTCGAGGCGGCCCTCGCGGGCTGACCCGTCCCCTGCGCCAGGGCCCACCTGCGCGGCGCGCCTCGCACTCCCGTGCCCACCCGCCCGGCGCGACGGGCCGGATGGCAGGGTCGCCGACGGGGCTCCGGCCCGTATCGTCCGCCCCACGCCTAGAAGGAGGTCGATCCCCCATGTCCCGCCCCCGCCTCGTCCCCGCCGGAGCGTTCGCCCTCGTCGTCGCCCTCGCGATCCCGCTCGTCGCCGGGTGCGCCGGCGGCCCGACGGTGGGCGACCCGTGGGTCCGGCTCCCGATGAACGCGGAGGGTCCCACCGGCGCGTTCCTCACGATCTCGAACCCGGGCTCGACCGCGGACGCGCTCCTCTCGGCGAGCTCACCGGCGGCCGCGGCGGTCGAGATCCACGAGACGTCGATGGGCGCCGACGGGATGATGGGGATGACCCCGGTCGATCGGATCGGGATCCCGGCGGGCGGGACCGTGGAGCTCGCGCCGGGCGGCTTCCACCTCATGCTGATCGGCCTCACGGCACCGCTCGCAGCCGGCGACGAGGTCGAGCTGACGCTCGTCTTCGAGCAGGCGGGCGAGATCACCGTGACCGCGGAGGTCCGCGAGGGCTGAGATGAGCGGGCGTCCCACCACCCGGGGCGGCGGCCGGCCGGACCGGGCCGCCGCGCTCGCGAGCGTCGCGATCCTCCTCGTCGTCGGGGGGCTCCTCGCGGGGCTCGTCCTCCTCGTGGCCGGCGGCCGCCGTGACGAGGTCGGCGTCGCTCCCACCGCGGCCCCGACGCTCGCGCCCGGGACCTACATCCTCGCCGAGCCGCGGCCGGCGCCGCCGCTCGCGCTCCGCGCACCGGACGGCTCGACCGTCGATCTCGCGACGCTCCGCGGGAGCGAGGTCCTCGTCTTCTTCGGCTACACCCACTGCCCGGACGTCTGCCCGACGACGATCGGGGCGGTCGGGAGCGCGATCGCCGCCGCCGGCGCGCCGGTCCGCGCGCTCTTCGTCTCGGTCGACCCGGAGCGGGACACGCCCGACTGGCTCGCCGAGTTCTCGCGGTTCATGCCGGAGGGCTTCACGGCGCTCACCGGGAGCGCCGCCGAGATCCGGGCGACGGCCGACGCGTGGGGGGTCCGCTACGCCCGCGTCGAGACCGGCTCGGCCGACGGGTATGCGATGTCGCACACGGCCGACGTCTTCCTCGTCGACGCGACCGGGATGCTCCGCGCGGTCTTCCCGTTCGGGACCGAGCCCGAGTCCATGACGGCGACGCTCGACGGGATCGCGCCCACGACCGCCGTCCTCGCCCCGTCGCCGACGCCGGGACCCACGGCCGCCGCCACCCCCTCGTCACCCGCGGAAGGCACGGACGGCACGGACGGCGCGACGCTCCTGCCGGAGATCGTCTCCAGCTCGGTCTGGGCGGGTGGCGCGAGCCCCGTGATCGTCCGCCTCTTCGACGCGGCCGGGCCGATCGACGACCCGGCGATGCGAGCGACGCTCCAGCTCCTCGATCCCGACGGCTCCCCTGCCGGTCCGGTCGTCGCCGCGACGGCCGTGCAGCCGCCGGGCGTCGCCCGCGTCACGCACCTCGCGACGCTCTCGATCCCGTCGGCCGGTACCTGGCGGCTCCGGGTCACGGGCTACCGCGACGGGACGAAGCGCTCCGGGAGCGTCGAGGTGACCGCGCTCGATCCGGGGGCGACGGCGACGCTCGGCGCCCCGGCCCCGTCGGTCGCGACGCCGACCGCCGCGGGCGCGGGGGACATCCGGCTCGTGACGACCGATCCGAAGCCCGATCCCCGACTCTCGAGCCGCTCGACCGCGGAGCTTCGGGCTGCCGGGACCCCCTACGTCCTCGTCGTCGACTCGGTCCGCTTCAAGGTGAGTCCGGCGTGCGGGAAGGCCGTCGGGCTCGCCCGCTACCTCGCCGACCGGTGGACCGACGTCGGCTTCGTCCACCTCGAGCCGTACCGCTATTCGCTCGTCACGGAGATGCCGGTGATCGAGGGGTCGATCGCCGACCCGGTCGTCACCGACGTCGCGCGGGCGTGGGGGGTCGGCGTCGGCCCGTGGGGCCCGACGAGCGTCCCCTGGGTCTTCGTCGTCGACGGGGCGGGGGTCGTGCGGGCGAAGTATCAGGGGCTCGTCGGGAGCGACGACATCGACGTCCTCCTCGCCGCGATCACCGGCCGGACCGGCGGCTGAGGCGGACCCCCCGGGATCGAGCCCGGGGCGCTGAGCGAACCTCAGGCCGCGGCGCCGCCACGGGCCGCGCGCGCGCCGATCACCTCGCCGAGCGCGATCGCGACGAGCCCGACGACGAGGTGCGCGACCTCGACGACGACGTGACCCTCGCCGGGGAGGATCGTCTGCTGGTTCAGCCCGAAGACGAGCGTCACGATCGCCCACGCGATCGCGGTCCCCGCGAGGCCGTTCCCGATGCCGGCGCGTCGCCCGGCGAGGGCGGCCGAGGCGAGCCCGATGACGAGGAGGAGCCCGAGGAGCATGTGGATCGGGACGAGGACGGGGAGGAGGTCCGCCCAGATCGCGAACCCGAGGAGGAGGGTGAGCGTGCCCGCGATCCGGACGATCATCAACGCAGCCTTCACGACGGATCCTCGCGCTGGGTGCCCCGGGCTCGGCGCCGCGTCGGGCGGGGCACCCGACGCTCGCTCAAGTCTGCCCCGTCATCGCGGTTCGCGCACGGCGGCGACGCGGCCGTCCACAGCCGCGTCCACCGGACGTCCACAGGCAGCCCGCTTTCGTGGACGGATCGCCGGTGACGGGACCGAAGTTCGTGGATAACGCCGTTGCCCGGCCGGCGGGCGGCCCGTAACGTTCGTCCCAGCCCGAAGGGGCCGGTGGAGCCAGACGGCTCGGGGAGCGATCCCCGGACCGCCACGGAAGCATCGGGGCCGCGAGGCCCGGCGTGTCGCGAGGCACGTCGCGACGGATCGCAAGGTCCGCCGCCGGGGCGACCGGAGGTGCCGCGAAGACGACAGGCGCGCTCGTCGCGTCGGTCGCCCGCGAGGTGGCCATGGTGCTCTCCCAGCGGTTCCTTCGGGCGCTTCCATGCCCGCCGCCTCACCGGCGGGTCGCTACGAGCGGCGGGATCCGGCGGCCTCGCCGACGAGCTCGTCCGCGGGCGCCTCGGCCCGCTCCCGCTCCTCCCCGGCGGGATCCTCGAGCCTGCGGAGCGCGAAGCCGAACTCGGCTCCCCCCTCCGGTCGCGGACGCCCCCAGATCCGTCCCCGCATCGCCTCGACGAGCCTCGCGCTGACGTAGAGGCCGATGCCGGAGCCCGCGGCGTGACGTGCCGCCGCCGGGGAGCGGTAGAAGAGCTCGAAGAGCCGCCCGGGATCCCCGTCGAGCCCCACCCCGTCGTCGAGGACGCGGACCTCCACCTCGTCGCCGACCTGGGCGGCCGTGACCGCGACGTGCCCGTCCGGCCGGACGTACTTGCCGGCGTTCGAGAGGAGGTTCGCGAGGACCCGCCGGACGTAGGCGTCGCTCCCGGCGGCGAGCGGGAGCTCGTCGGGGAGGTCGGTCTCGAACGCCACGGTCGGCCGCCGGTCCGCCTCGACCCGGAGCGTCGCCTCGATCGCGCGGCGGAGGTCGACCGCCTCGGCGACCGACTCGATCGGGGCGCGCTCCGCCCGCGAGAGGACGAGGAGGTTCTCGATCAGCCCGTCAAGGCGGCGGGTCTCGTCGTGGATGTCCGCGAGGAGCCCGGTCCGGTCCGCCTCGGAGAGGGACGACCGGGGGCGGCGGAGCATCTCCGCGGCGGCGTAGATCGTCGTCATCGGGGTCCGGAGCTCATGGGAGAGGACGTCGATGAACGCGCGCTGGAACTCCGCGTTCCGCTCCTCGGCGGCGGCGAGCTCGGCGCGCCGGCGCTCCACGATGATCCGCTCCGTGATGTCCTCGCTCGTGCCGACGATCCGGGTGGGCCCGTCACCGTCGTAGAAGGCACGGCCGCGGACGTGGATCCACCGCTCCGCCGGGAGGGCGAGCCGGACGTCGGCCTCGAACGGGCGACGCTCGCCGAGCGCGGCGCGGACGACCGTGCGGAGCCGCTCGACGTCGTCGGGCGCGACGATCGTCTCGAGCGGGACCGATCCGTCCGCGCGCGTCCTGCCGGCCTGCTCGTAGATCTGGTCCGACCAGGTCGTCGTGCCGCTCGCGATGTCGTGCTCCCAGACGCCGGTCTTCGAGGCGGCGAGGACGAGTTCGAGTCGCTCGTCCCGGTCCGCGATCTCGCGGGCGAGCCGGGCCTGCTGGGCGAGCGAGCCGGCGAGCGCATCCCGCTCGACGCGAAGGGAGCGGAAGAGCCCCGCGACGACGAAGCCACTCAGGAGATAGGCCACGAAGCGGATCTGCTCGGCGGTCTCCTGGAGGAAGAGCTCGCCCGGATGGACGAAGAGGAACGTGTTGAGGAAACCGGTGAGCAGCGTCGCGACGACGCCCCCGGAGAGGCCGCGGAACCAGGAGGCGAGGCCGATCGCCGCGACGTAGAGGACGTAGCCGAGGTCGTCGCCCGCGCGGAGGACGAGCGGCACCTTGCCGGCGACCGCGAGGAGCCCGAAACCGGAACCGACGAGGACGCCCTCCGCGAGCGCGCGGAGGGCCGAGCCGCCGGGGGCCGACCGGGGCGCGATCGAGAGGTCGCGGAGCTCGGAGCGGGCGACGCGCGTCACCGCCGCATCGTGGCACGGGTGCGCGCGGGCGGCAATGCCGCCGGCGGGCCCGGCGCGCCGACGGCCCGGCACGGCCGCCGCCCGGGGCCTATCCTCGACGGGTCACGCGCGCCGGAGGACCCGATGCCGACCCTGCCGCTCCCACGCCGGATCGCCGAGCTCCCCGAGCCGACCGAACCCGGCAACCCCCACAGCTCGCCGGCCCACGGCGTCCTCCGCCCCGTCGTCTTCGGGGCGAACGACGGGCTCGTCAGCAACCTCGCCCTCGTCATGGGGGTCGCGGGCGCATCTCCCGATCCCGGGGTCATCGTCCTCGCCGGGATCGCCGGGCTCCTCGCGGGGGCCTTCAGCATGGGGGTCGGCGAGTACGTCTCCGTCCAGTCGCAGCTCGAGCTCCTCGAGTACCAGACCGAGCTCCAGCGCCGACAGCTTCGCGAGACCCCCGACCAGGAGCGGGCGATCCTCGTCCGGCTCTACATGGAGCGCGGCTTCACGAGCGACGAGGCGACCCACTTCGCCGGCCGGATCTTCGAGGATCCGGAGCACGCGGTCTCGCTCCTCCTCCACGAGGAGGTCGGGCTCGACCGGCGCTCCATCGGGTCGCCCCTCACCGCGGGGGCCGGCTCGTTCACCGCGTTCTCGCTCGGCGCGCTCATCCCGCTCGTCCCGTTCCTCCTCGCGACCGGGACGCCGGCGTTCGTGTCGAGCGTCGCGGCGAGCCTCGCCGCCCTCTTCCTCCTCGGAGTGGGGATCAGCGTCCTCACCCACCGCTCGCTCCTCTACACCTCGATCCGCCAGGTGATCCTCGGCGGCGTCGCGGCGGCGGTGACCTACGGGGTCGGGGCGGCGATCGGCGTCTCGGTGATCGGCTGAGCGGACGACCGGAGGCGGCTCCGGTATCGTCGCCGCAGTGGAGATGATCGTCGCCGAGGTCGAGGAGCTGTCGGTCGCCGGGCGGGACGGCGTCCGTCTCGCCGCGCGCCGCCGATCCCCGTCCGTGGCCGGGGGCGGCCCGACGGCGGGCGACCCGACGGCGGGTGGCGGCGCCCCGTTCCTCCTCGTCCACGGGCTCGCCTCGAACGCCCGGACATGGGATGGCGTCGCCGCCCGACTCGCCGCCGCAGGGCGCGAGGTCGTGGCGATCGACCTCCGCGGCCACGGCCGCTCGTCGAAGCCCGACGACGGGTACGACCCGCGGACGGTCGCCGGGGACCTCGCGGTGGCGATCGACGAGCTCGGGCTCGGCCGCCCGGTCGTCGCGGGCCAGTCGTGGGGCGGGAACGTCGTCCTCGAGCTCGCCGCCCGCGAGCCGGGGCTCCTCGGCGCCGTCGTCGGGGTGGACGGCGGCCTGATCGAGCTGACGGACCGCTTCCCTTCCTGGGAGGCGTGCGCGGCCGCGCTCGCGCCGCCGCGGCTCGCCGGGCGACCGCTCGCCGAGCTCGAGACGCGGCTCCGGGCCGCCCACCCCGACTGGCCGGACGAGGGGATCGCGGGGACGCTCGCCAACTTCGAGGTCCGCGCGGACGGGACGATCGCGCCGTGGCTGACGTACGAGCGGCACATGACCGTCCTCCGCGGCCTCTGGGAGCACCGGCCGCGAGCGCTCCTCTCCGAGCTCAGGGTCCCGCTCGCCCTCGCCGTGGCCGGGAGCGACGGTGCGGAGGCGGAGCGCCTCGCCGCGGACGTCGCCGCGGTCGCCGCGGCGTCCGGCGCCCCGTCCGTCACGGTCCGCGCCTTCCCGGCGACCGATCACGACATCCACGCCCACCGACCCGCGGAGCTCGCCGCCTGGCTCCTCTCGATCCCGACGGGGGCGGCGCCGCGATGAGCCGGCCGCGGATCCTCGCGATCATCGGCTCCGGCGAGACCGCGCCGACCCTCGCGAAGGTCCATCGCTCGCTCCTCGCGCAGCTCGACCCGGCCGACCGGACCGCCGTCCTCCTCGACACCCCGTACGGGTTCCAGGAGAACGCCGCGGAGATCTCGGGGCGGACGGTCGACTACTTCCGCGAGAGCGTCGGCGTCGAGATCGGGATCGCCTCGTTCCGGAGCGCCGACGCGGACCCGCTCGAGCGCGCGACCGCCGTGGCGCGGATCAGGGAGGCGGGCTACCTCTTCACCGGTCCCGGCAGCCCGAGCTACGCGCTCCGGACGTGGCGGGAGAGCGAGATCCCGGCCTGCTTCGCCGAGCGGCTCGCGACCGGCGGGATCCTCTCCGTGGCGAGCGCCGCCTCCCTCACGCTCGGCCTCGTCACCGTCCCCGTCTACGAGATCTACAAGGTCGGCGAGCCGCCGCGCTGGCTCGAGGGGCTGGATCTCCTCTCCCCGTACGGTCTCCGCTGCGCCGTCATCCCCCACTACGACAACGCGGAGGGCGGGAGCCACGACACCCGCTTCTGCTATCTCGGGGAGCGCCGGCTCGCCCGCCTCGAGGCCGCCCTCCCGGCCGGGGCGTGGATCCTCGGGGTCGACGGCCACACCGCGCTCGTCCTCGACCTGGACGCGCGGACGGCGACGGTCGCGGGGAACGGCGGCGTGACGATCCGCGCCGCCGGCCGGAGCACCGTCCTCCCGTCCGGGACGAGCGTCGGACTCGAACGACTCGCCGGCATCGCGGCCGAGCTCGCGGACGGCGCGGGCGGGTCCGGCGACGGCATGGACGGTGCCGCGGCGACGACGGCCGCGGCGGGTCCCGCCGGCGGCTCGGCCGACGGAGACGGGGCGCGCGGCGCAGGTGCGGACGGCGGCGCCCCGTCGCTTCGCGACGCGGTCCGGCGAGCCGACGCGGGGTTCGCGGCGGCGGTCGCGGCGCGAGACGCCGACGGGGCGGTGCGGGCGATCCTCGAGCTCGACGGATCGCTCGTCGCCTGGTCGAGCGACACCGGCGGCGCGGAGGAGCGGACCGCGGCGGCGAGCGCGCTCCGGGGCCTGATCGTCCGGCTCGGGGAGCTCGGCGTCGGCGGGCTCCGGGACCCGCGGGAGGCGGTCGCCCCGTTCGTCGCCGCCCTGCTGGAGCTCCGCGAGCGGGCACGCGCCGGGCGCGACTGGGCGGCAGCCGACCTGATCCGGGACCGGCTCCTCGCGGCGGGGATCGAGGTGCGCGACACGCCGGAGGGGACCGACTGGGAGATCGTCGCCCCGCAGGGCTGACCCGGACCTCGGCCGGGCCTACGCGACCGCCGGGTCGTACTCCGTCGCCCGGGCCGGGATCATCGTGAGCGCCGAGATGCCGGCGACGACGGGCATGACGACCGCGACCCCGATCGCGAGCTCCACCGAGATCGCCGCGAGCGCGCCGCCGACGGCGGCGCCGATCGGGTAGCCGGAGAAGTTCAGCGCCATCGAGACGGCGAACGCGCGCCCGAGCCAGGCGGGGTCGGTCCGCCGCTGGCGGATCGTGAACATCGCGACATCCATCGGCGCGACGAGCATCCCGGCGAGCGCCATCGAGAGGACGAGGAGGGGTAGCTCCGCCCCGAAGAGGAGCGCCGTCGCCGGGGCGAACCCGAGGATCGGGATCGCGACGAGGAGGCGCTCGCGGCCGCGGGTGTCGAGCCGCCCCGCGAGGAAGCCGACGGTGACCCCGGCGACCCCCTGGACGGCGAAGAGGAGTCCGACGACCGGCTCGCCGAGGCCGAGCCGGTCGAGGACGAGGAGCGGGATGACGATCGAGACGATCCCGCCGGTGACGTTCACGAGCGAGACGGAGAGCCCGAGCCCCCGGATCGTCCGGTTCGACCACGCGTACCGGAGGCCGGCGAGCGCGTCGCGGAGGAGGTGGCCGCCGGTCGCGTCGCTCGTCGCGGGAGGCTCCGGGACACCGGCGACGACCCACGCCGCGGCGCCGAAGAGGAGCCCGACGAGGATGAGCGTCCACGCGCCGCCGACGACCCCGACGGCGATCGCCGCGATCGGCGGGCCGACGATCGACGCGATGACCCACCCGTTCGAGTCGACCGCGTTGAGCCGCTCCCAGAGCGGCCGCGGGACGATGAGCGGGAAGAGCGTCCGGAGGCCCGTGTTGCTCAGCGGCCCGGTGAGGGACGCGAGCCCCGCGATCGCGAACACGATCGGGAGCTCGAGCCGGTCGAGGAGCGCGAGGCAGCCGATGAGGAGCATCGCCGCCATCGCGACGAGGAAGTCGAGCGCGATGAGGCGGGTCCGCCCGTGGCGGTCGAGGAGGGCGCCGGCGATCGGGCTGACGACGAGCCCGGGGAAGATCCCGACGAAGGTGATCAGGCCGGCGAGGCTCGGCGAGCCGTATTCGGCGAGCGAGAAGAGGACGATCGCGACCCCGAGCATCGAGCCGGCGATCCGGGCGAGCTGCGTCCCGGCGAGCGCGCGCGGGAGCGTCGGGACCTCGAGGAGGGCGCGGTACGAGGGGGGTCGAACCGCCGGGGCGCCGGTCGCGCCGCCGGCGCCGGTCGCGTCGGGCATCCGCCCCATCGTACGGCGGCGCTACTCTTCCGGCATGGCCTCCGACCCGCTCATCGCGGCCGCGTGCCTCTTCGCGCTGGTCACGGGCGCGAACGACGGCGCGTCGCTCATCGCGACGAACCTCGCGTCGAAGGCCCTCCGGCCGCTCGTCGCGCTCCTCCTCCTCGCGGTCGCCGTCGTCGTCGGGCCGTACGTCCTCGGGACGGCGGTCGCCTCGACGCTCGCCTCGGGGCTCGTCGGCTTCGACCGCGCCGGCGGGAGGGACGCGCTCCTCATCGCCGTCCTCGTCGCGGTCGGCCTCGTCGGCCTCCTCGCCCGGGTCGGCCTCCCGACCTCCGTCATGCAGGCGCTCACCGGCGCGATCCTCGGCGCCGGCATCGGGCGCGGCCTCCCGGTGGACCCGAGCGTCGCGCTCAAGGTCCTCGCCCTCCTCGTCGTCGCCCCGTTCCTCGCCGCCGGCCTCGGCCGGCTCGTCGTCGCGGCGCTCGGTCGCTTCCGGCCACCGTACGGGGTCCGCCGCCACGTCCGGCTGCTCCAGGCCGGGTCGTGGCTCGGCCAGTGCGTCGCCTACGCGGCGAACGACGCGCAGAAGATGGTGGCGGTCTTCGCGGTGGCGCTCGGGGTCGCGGCGAGCGGGCCGGGCGGCGGCGCGGGCCTCGTCCCGGCGGCGCAGGTCGCGATCGGCGTCTGCTTCACGATCGGGGCGCTCGCGGGCGCATCGCGACTCGGGGGTCGCGTCGGCAGGCTCCTCCAGGTGACCCCGATGACCGCGGTGGGCGCCGGGTACGGGTCCGCGACGGCGGTCCTCGCCTCGGCCGCGCTCGGCGCGCCCGTCTCGATGTCGCAGGCGAACGCGTCGGCGCTCATCGGGGCGCAGTCGATCGTCCGGGGATCGCGGCGCGTCCGCTGGGAGCAGGCGGTCCGGATCCTCTCGACGTGGGTGACGACGATGCCGTCGGCCTTCGGCTGCGCCGCCGTCGTCGGCTGGGCGACGCGCTGATGGGCGGGAGGCAGGACCGGGACGGGCCGCTGGACCGGCTCCTCCCGCGCGTCGTCCGCGACCTCGCGGGCCGCCGGAACGCCGTCTTCGTCGACCACCTCCTCGGCCAGATCGACGCGGTCCGCGACGGGGCGCTCATCCTTCGCCGCTGCGTCGAGGGGGAGGTCGCGCGCGGTGCGGCGACGGAGGCGATGCGCGAGGTCGAGCACGTGGGCGACTCGTTCCGCGAGGACCTGATCCGCGAGCTCGGCTCCGCGCTCGTCACCCCGATCGACCGCGAGGACCTCTTCCGACTCTCCCGGGCGCTCGACGACGTCCTCGACGTCCTCCGCGACTTCGTGAACCAGTGGGACCTCTTCGAGATGGAGCGGAGCCCGGCGATCGCCCCGGTCGTCGAGGCGGTCCTCGTCGCGCTCGTGGACCTCCGCGAGGCGATCGCGACGATCCTCGTCGAGCCGGGGCGGATCACCGAGCGGGCCCGCGCCGCGAAGAAGTCGGGGAACACGATCCGGCGGCTCCACGACCGCCAGCTCGCCGCGCTCTACCGCGGGGAGCTGAGCGTCGCGATGCTGAAGGAGCGCGACCTGCTCCGCCGGCTCGACGTCGCGGGGATCCGGTTCGCGACCGCCGCCGACACGCTCGCCGACGCGGCGATCAAGCGGGTCGACTCCTAGCCGGTCGAGTCCCGGCGGGTCGAGCCCGCTCTTGTCGGGCCCAGGCGGCTCACGTCGCGGCGCTGTCGCGCCCGCGCTCAGGCTCCGGCGTACCGTCCCTCCCAGCGGCCTCGCGCCGCGCGGCGCCGACGATCGCGCCGGCGATCCGGCCGGCGATCCGATCGAGCGGACCGCGGACGAGCCGGCCGAGCGCGCTCCGCCGACCCGCGACACGCCGAGCGCCGACGGGGGTCCGGGTCCGGTGGGCGCCGGCGGCGGGCGCGGGCGATGCGGGGCGAAGCGGCGGCACCTCGGGGATCGCGAAGACGCCGGGGATCTCGTTCCACGGGCGCGGGGCGGCCGTCGACGCCCGCCAGTCCGACGTCGAGCTCGGCCCGAGGCGTCCGGCGACGATCGCCTCGAACTCGTCGCCCGTCATCCGCTCGTGCTCGTAGAGGTAGCCGCCCACGTCGTCGAGGAGGTCCATCCGCCCGAGGAGGAGGGCGCGGGCCCGTGCGTACGCGTCGTCGAGGATCGCGCGGACCGCCCGATCCTGCGCCGCCGCCACCTCGACCGACGGCTTCGCGGCGTCGGTGACCGCGATCGCCGAGAGGATCCCCCGGCCGGTCACCCCCTTGTCGCTGCCCTCGGGGTCGGCCCCCATCCCCCACCGCGTCACCATCATCGTCGCGAGGTCGGTCGCCTGGGCGAAGTCGTGCGACGCGCCGCCGGTGTACTCGTGGAAGAGGAGCTCCTCGGCGACGCGCCCGCCCATGAGCGCGACGAGCCGGGCGCGGAGATCGGATTCGGCGGGGAGCGCGTCGTCCTCGGAGGAGGAGACGGTGACGCCGAGCGCCTCGCCGTGCTGATAGAGGCTGATCTCCTCGACCCGCCGCTTCTCGCCGGCGAGCGTCCCGCAGACGGCGTGGCCCGCCTCGTGCGCGGCGATGATCGAGCGCTCGCGCTCGTCCATCGAGCGGATCCGCGAGGTCCCGACCGCGACCTTCAGCCACCCCCGCTGGACGTCGTCGGGGTCGATCGTCGTCCGCTCCCCGCGTGCGGCGAAGATCGCGGCCTCGTTCAGGACGTCGGCGAGCATCGCGCCGGAGAAGCCGTACGTCTTCCGCGCGATCGCCGCGAGGTCCACCGTCGGGGCGAGCGGCTTGTCCCGAGCGTGGACCGCGAGGATCTCCGCCCGGTCGTCGCGATCCGGGAGCGGGACGTGGACCTTCCGCGTGAAGCGCCCGGGCCGGAGGACCGCCGGGTCGAGCGTCTCGAGCCGGTTCGTCGCCCCGATGACGACGATGTCGTCGTTCGGCCCGAAGCCGTCGAGCTCGACGAGCAGCTGGTTCAGCGTCTGCTCGCGCTCCTCGTGGCTCATCGGCCCGCCGCGGGTCTTCGCGATCGCGTCGATCTCATCGATGAAGATGACGCCCTTGCCGGCCTTCCGCGCCGCGGCGAAGAGCGAGCGGATCCGCCCCGCCCCCACGCCGACGAACTTCTCGACGAAGTCCGAGCCGGAGGCGGCGAAGAACGCGACCTCGGCCTCCGCGGCGACCGCCTTCGCGAGCATCGTCTTCCCCGTGCCCGGGGGCCCGAAGAGGAGGACGCCGCGGACCGGCTTCGCCCCGACCGCCCGGAAGCGGCCCGGATCCCGAAGGAACTCGATCGTCTCGACGAGCTCGAGCTTCGCCTCGTCGACGCCCGCGACATCCGCGAGGCGGATGGACGAACGCTCGCCGTGGACGCCGGGGCCCGCGACCGCCCAGGCCCGCCCTTCGCCGGCCCCGCGACGCCGGACGCCGAGGACGAGGGCGATGAGGCCGATCGTGACGAGGATCGTCACCGGGAGCGTCGTCCCGGTCATCCCGCCCGGCGAGCGGGTCAGCTCGATCGCTTCGACGGTGAGGAGCCGTCCGTAGCCGAGCGAGCGGAGCGCGGCGACCGCGTCGACCGTCGGGATCGCCGCCCGGACGATGACGAGCCCCCCGTCGGCGGTCCGCGCGACGAGCCAGCCGTCGACCGGCTCCGGGGACGCGTTGGGGAGCGCGAGGGAGGAGCGGGCGGTCGCGACGCTCACCCCGACGACCTCGCCCGCCTCGATCGCCCTCGTCAGCTCGGGGAACGTCCAGGCGACCGTGTACGTGAAGGCGGGCTCGCCGTCCGACGTCCCGTCGACCGCGGTCCCCCCGATCCGGACCCCGAAGAGCGGGAGCATCAGGACGACGACCGCCGCACCGAGCGTCACGGCGGCGAGCGCGAGGAGCTTGTTCGCGACGATCGCGTCGATGAAGCGTCGGAGCATCCGTCCCTCGCCCGTTGCGAGCCGCCGGCCGGCCGAGGTCGTCGCCGACCGGTCCGGACCTGCGACCGTGGCGCCAGTCTCCCACCGGCGACCGCCGCCGTCGAGTGCCGCACGGCCCGAACGGGGGCCGGGCGCGTAGACTCGGCGGATCGCGCCGACGGCGGCGACGGCGGGCGAGGGATGGAGGTCGGATGCGCGCGGTCGTGATCGAGGAGCCGGGCCGGCCGGTCCGGGTCGAGGAGCTCGAACTCGAGGCGCCGCGCGCCGGCGAGGTCCTCGTCCGGATCACCGGGAGCGGGATCTGCCACTCGGACCTTCACGTTCGCGACGCCGAGTGGCCGCGCCCGGGCCCGTTCGTCATGGGCCACGAGGGGGCGGGGATCGTCGAGGCGGTCGGCGAGGGGGTGACGAGCCCTCGCGTCGGCGAGGCGGTCGTCCTCACGTGGTACTACCCGTGTCGCGCCTGCCGCCACTGCCTCGCGGGGCGCGAGTGGCTCTGCTCCGGCTCCGGGTCGCTCCGCCACGTCGCGGCGGACGGGACGTCGCGGGTCCGCCGGCCCGACGGGTCCCCGGTCCGCTCGTACCTCGCGATCGGGACGATGTCCGAGCGGGTCGTCGTCCCGGCGAGCGCCGCGGTCGCCGTCCCCGCCGCCGTCGACCCGGCCGCCGCCTGCCTCATCGGCTGCTGCGTCGCGACCGGCGTCGGGGCGGTGACGAAGACGGCGGCGGTCGAGGCGGGCGCCTCGGTCGTCGTCATCGGGCTCGGCGGCGTCGGCCTCTCGGTCGTCATGGGGGCGGCGCTCGCGGGCGCCGGGCGGATCGTCGCGGTGGACCGAGTCCCCGCGAAGCTGGAGCTCGCCCGTGAGCTCGGCGCGACCCACCCGCTCCTCGCGGGCGACGGCGACCAGGTCGCGGCGATCCGCGCCGCGGCGGGGGACGGCGGCCCCGACTACGCGTTCGAGGCGATCGGCCTCCCGGCGACCGTGGAGCTCGCGATCGCGTCGCTCCCGCCGGGCGGGACGGCGGTCCTCGTCGGGATGACGCCGTTCGGGGTCCGCGCCTCGTTCGAGGTCTTCCCGTTCGTCGACGGGGCGCGGCGGATCCTCGGGTCGAACTACGGCTACGCGGTCGCGTCGGAGGACTTCCCGCGGTACGCCGAGCTCCACCTCGCGGGACGGCTCCCGATCGACCGGCTCGTCGACGCGCGGATCCCGCTCGCGACCGAGGCGGTCGAGGACGCGTTCGCGCGGATGCGGCGGGGCGAGGGGCTCCGGCGGGTGATCGTCCCGGGCTGAGTCGCGCGGGACGCCCGGCTACTTGTCGCGCTCGGCGGCGTTCGTCAGGGCGGCCTGCGCGGCGGCGAGGCGCGCGACCGGGACCCGGTAGGGCGAGCACGAGACGTAGTCGAGCCCGATCCGCTCGCAGTACTCGATCGAGAGCGGGTCCCCGCCGTGCTCGCCGCAGATCCCGACCTTCAGGCTCGGCCGGGTCTTCCGCCCGAGCTGGACGGCCATCTCCATCTCGCGGACGACGACGGGGTCGAGCGACTGGAACGGGTTGTACGGGAGGATCTTCTCCTCGACGTACGTGAGGAGGAAGCCCCCCTCCGCGTCGTCGCGGCTGTACCCGAAGGTCATCTGCGTCAGGTCGTTCGTGCCGAAGCTGAAGAACTGGGCGTGCTCGGCGATCTCGTCCGCGACCCAGCAGGCTCGCGGGATCTCGATCATCGTCCCGAACTTGTAGTCGATCGAGGTGCCCGCGGCGTCCACGACCGCCTTCGCCTCGGCCTCGAGGAGCGTCTGCGCCCGCTTCAGCTCGTTCACGTGGCCCACGAGCGGGATCATGATCTCGGGCCGCGGGTCCTTGCCGGCGTGCTTCACGGCGATCGCCGCGTTGAGGATCGCCCGCGTCTGGATCCGGACGAAGTCGGGGATCATGATCCCGAGGCGGATCCCGCGGAGCCCGAGCATCGGGTTCTGCTCGTGCATCGAGCGGATCGTCCGGAGGAGGTCGCGGTCCGCCTCCGATGCGGCGTCGCCCGCCTTCGTCACCTTGACGAGCTGCTCCTCGAGGTTCGGGAGGAACTCGTGGAGCGGCGGGTCGATGAGCCGGATGACGACGGGGAGGCCGCTCATCGCGGCGAGGATCCCCTCGAAGTCGCCCTGCTGGAGCTTCTCGAGCTTCGCCATCGCGGCGTCGAACGTCCGGATCGCGGCCGCCTCGTCCGCGGCCGGCGCCTCGCCCGCTGCGATCTTCTGCTTCCCGCGGGTCGCGACCGAGGCGACGAGGATCGCCGCTCGGACGATCTCGAGCCGGTCTCCTTCGCGGAACATGTGCTCGGTCCGGCAGAGCCCGATCCCCTGCGCCCCGTACGAGCGGGCCTGGGCGGCCTCCTCCGGCTTGTCGGCGTTGGTCCAGACCTGGAGCCGGCGGACCCCGTCCGCCCAGCCGAGGATCGTCTGGAGCTCCGGCTGCTCCTCGAAGCGGGCGGAGACGGTGGGGATCGCCCCGAGGTAGACCTCGCCGGTCGTCCCGTCGACGCTGATCGGATCGCCCTCGGCGAAGTGGTTCCCGTTCGCGGTCGCGGTCTTCGTCCGGTAGTCGACGATCAGCTCCGCGCAGCCCGCGACGCACGGCTTCCCGATCTGGCGGGCGACGACCGCGGCGTGCGACGTCGCACCGCCGCGAGAGGTGAGGATCCCCTGCGCGACCGCCATCCCGTGGAAGTCGTCCGGGCTCGTCTCGACGCGGACGAGGACGACCCGCTCGCCGCGCGCGACCCATTCCACCGCGGTGTCGGCGCTGAAGACCGCCCGCCCGACGGCCGCCCCCGGGGAGGCGTTCAGCCCCTTCGCGATCCGGGTCGCGCTCGCGCGCGCCTTCGCGTCGAACTGGTCGCGGAGGAGCTGGTCGACCTGCGCCGGCTCGATCCGGGCGATCGCCTCCTCCTTCGTGATGATCCCCTCCTCGACCATGTCGATCGCGATCCGGACGGCGGCGGCCGCGGTCCGCTTCGCGCTCCGGGTCTGGAGCATGTAGAGCCGGCCGCGCTCGATCGTGAACTCGAGGTCCTGGACGTCGCGGTAGTGGCGCTCGAGCCGGTCGGCGATCCGGAGGAACTCCGCGTACGCCTCGGGCATCTCGCGCTCGAGGTCGCTGATGTGCTCGGGGGTCCGGATCCCGGCGACGACATCCTCGCCCTGGGCGTTCACGAGGTACTCGCCGAAGAGGAGCTTCTCGCCGGTGTTCGGGTCGCGGGTGAACGCGACGCCGGTCCCGGAGTCGCTCCCCATGTTCCCGAAGACCATCGTCACGACGTTCACGGCCGTCCCGAGGTCGTGGGCGATCCGCTGGCTCTCGCGGTAGTCGCGGGCGCGCTTCCCGAACCAGGAGGCGAAGACCGCCTTGATCGCGAGGTCGAGCTGCTCGTTCGGGTGGGTGGGGAACTCGCGGCCGGTCGCGTCCTTCACGATCCGGAGGTAGCCGCTCACGACCTCGCGGAGCGCCGTCGCGTCGAGGTCCGTGTCGAGCGTGACGCCGCGCTTCTGCTTCGCGGCCTCGAGCGCGTGGTCGAAGCGCTCCCCCTCCACCCCCATGACGATCCGGCCGAACATCTGGATGAAGCGGCGGTACGCGTCCCACCCGAAGCGCTCGTTGCCGGTGAGCGCGACGAGCCCCTCGAGGGTCGACTCGTTGAGGCCGAGGTTGAGGACCGTGTCCATCATCCCGGGCATCGAGAACTTCGCCCCGGACCGGACGCTCACGAGGAGCGGGTTCGCCGGGTCGCCGAACCCCTTCCCGGTCTCGCGCTCCACCTGGCGGATCGCCGAGAGGACGTCCTCCCAGAGCCCCGCGGGGAGCGTCTCGCCGGCCGCGAAGTAGTCGTTGCACGCCTCGGTCGTGATCGTGAACCCGGGCGGCACCGGGAGCCCGGCGTTCGTCATCTCCGCGAGGCCGGCGCCCTTGCCGCCGAGGAGGTCGCGCATCTTCGCGTCACCCTCGGCCGTGCCGCCGCCGAAGGCGTAGATGTAGCGCTTCGCAGCCTGGTGGGCGCGCGTGCCGACGGTCATCGTCCGGTCTGCTCCTTCCGCGGGCCCCGGGCCGGGCCGCGGCTCGATGGCGCCCGTCCGACGGGGTCGCCGCCGCACGAGCGTGGTCGTCGCTGGTCGGGCGGATTGTAGCGTGCGTCCAGCCGGGGGACGCTGCGCGGGCGGGGACGGCGCGACTACACTCGGGGACGTCCCCCGGAGCGCCCGCCACCGACGGCGACCCGACGCGGGGGTGGGAGTGCCTGATGAGCGGATCGACCCCGGAGCCGTACCTCGCCCCCGACGCCGACGACCGGGTGATCGCCCGCGAGTTCGAGCAGTACAACGCCCGGCTCGTCCGGCGCGTCGACCTGACCGACGACCTCGCGAGCTTCTGGGTCCGGCTCGACGGCGAACCGGTCGCCTTCGAGCCCGGGCAGTACCTGACGATCGGCGTGATGGCGGACGGGAAGCTCTGGCAGCGGCCCTACTCCGCCGCGTCGGCGCCGCGCGACGCAGGGCGTGACGGGTACGAGTTCTTCGTCCGCCTCGTCAGGATCCGCCACTTCACGACGCTCCTCTGGCGGCTCGACGAGGGCCACCCGATGCGCCTCACCGGACCGAAGGGTCGGTTCGTCCTCCAGCCCGACGACGACCGGGTCCACCTCTACGTCTCGACCGGGACGGGGATCGCGCCGTTCGTCTCGATGATCCGCGAGACGATGGCCGCGGGACGGCCGCGCCGGACCGTCCTCGTGAACGGCTGCTCGTTCGCCGACGAGCTCGGCTACCGCGAGCTCCTCGAGGGCCTCGAGCGCGACGGGGGGTATCCGCTCACCTACGTCCCGACCGTCTCGCGCGCATCGGACGCGCGGAACGCGGGATGGCACGGCCGGACCGGCCGGACGGAGGCGGTCCTGCCGGCGGTCTGCGACGAGCTGCGCCTGGACCCGGAGCGGACCGTCGCGTACATCTGCGGGAACCCGGAGATGATCCTGAACGCCGAGGCGCTCCTCCTCGACCGCGGGTTCCCCGAGGCGAACGTGAAGACCGAGCTCTACTGGCCGAAGGGGAAGGCGGCCCCGGGGGGAGCCGCCGGATAGACGCCGCTCGGCCTCGCCCGCCCGGCAACGGCCGGCGGGCGAAACCGGTAGCCGATTACGGCTACTCGCCCCGCGCAGCCGCCATCCGGTCGAGGATGGCGCGCTTCACCCCGGCGACCGGGATCCGCTCCTGCGCCATCGAGTCGCGCTCGCGGATCGTCACGTGGCCGTCCTCGAGCGACTCGACGTCGACCGTGACGCAGAACGGGGTCCCGATCTCGTCCTGGCGCCGGTAGAGCTTCCCGATCGCCGCCGTGTCGTCGTAGACCGCCATGACGTCGCGCTTCAGGTCGTCCTTGATCCGGTGGCAGAGCTCGACGATCTCCGGCCGCTTCTTGAGGAGCGGGAGGACGGCGACCTTGTACGGCGCGAGGTCGGGATGGAGCGAGAGGGAGACGCGGAGCTCGCCCTTCACCTCCTCCTCGCGGTAGGCGTCGATGAGGAAGGTGAAGGCGGCGCGGTCGGCCCCCGCGGCCGTCTCGACGATCCACGGGATGAAGTGCTCCTCGGTCGCCGGGTCGAAGTACTCGAGGTTCTCCCCCGACGCCTTCGCGTGGTTCCCCAGGTCGAAGTCGCCGCGGTTGTGGACGCCCTCGAGCTCCTTCCAGCCGAACGGGAAGCGGTACTCGACGTCGACCGCCTTCTTCGCGTAGTGGGCGAGCTCGTCGTGGCGGTGCTCGCGGAGCCGGAGCCGCGCCGGGGTGACGCCGTAGCGGACGTACCACTCGTACCGCCGCGGGAGCCACTCGTCGAACGCCTCGCTCGCGGCGTCGCCGGGACGGACGAAGTACTGCATCTCCATCTGCTCGAACTCGCGCATCCGGAAGACGAAGTTCCCCGGGCTGATCTCGTTCCGGAAGCTCTTCCCGATCTGGGCGATCCCGAACGGGATCTTCTTCCGGCTCGTCTCGCGGACGTTCTTGAAGTTGACGTACGAGCCCTGCGCCGTCTCGGGGCGGAGGTAGACGATCGCCGCCGCCTCCTCGACGGGGCCCATGTACGTCTTGAACATGAGGTTGAAGCGGCGGGGGGCGGAGAGCGCGCCCCCGTCGTTCGGGCAGCGGAGCTTCAGCCGCTCGACGACGGTGGGGTCGTCGAGGTCCGACGGGGTGATCGACTCGGTCCCCGGCAGCTCGTCGAGCCGGAAGCGGCGGCGGCAGGCGGCGCACTCGACGAGCGGGTCGCTGAACGAGCCGACGTGACCGGAGGTGACCCAGACCTCGGGGTGCATGAGGATCCCCGCGTCGAGCCCGACGATCTCGTCGCGCTCCTGGACCATCGCCCGCCACCAGGCGCGCTTCACGTTGTTCTTCAGCTCCACCCCGAGCGGCCCGTAGTCCCAGACGGCGTTGATCCCGCCGTAGATCTCGGAGCTCGGGAAGACGAAGCCGCGCCGCTTCGCGAGGGAGACGATCGTCTCGAGGTTCGGGACCGCCGGCCCCGGGTCGCGGTCGAGGGCGTAGGGGTCGAGCTTGGCGGCGGGGTCGCTCACTGGGTCTCCTCGGGGGGCGCCGGACGTGGCATGCCGGTCGCGTGATGGGACGCGGGGATGCTAGCAGGCTCGACGGCGGGCGACGCCCGCCCGACCGTCAGCCGAGGCGGAACCGCGTCGGCCGGAGCCGGACGACGACCGGGTACTCGCGGTCGAACCAGTCCCACGCCCAGCCGTACTCGCGCATCCGCGGGTCGTACTTGGAGCGGTACGCGGCGGTCTCCTCCGCCGTCAGGCCCGCCGGGTCGAGCCGTGCCACGCCCTCCGCGGTGACGATCTCCCCGCCGAGCCCGTCCGAGTCGAGATGGAACGAGACGTGCGGGTTGGCGCGGAGGTTCCGGACCCGGGGCGTCCGCTCGAGCGAGCGGATCGCGAGCTCGGCACCGTCCCAGATGAACCAGATCGGCGAGCTCTGCGGCCGCCCGTCGGCGTCCACGGTCGTCAGCCAGCCGATCAGCTCGTGTCCGAGCCGCTCCGCGGCACGGCGGCCGCGGTCGTCGGTCAGGTCCAGCATCCGATCCTCCTCAGCGCCGCCCCGGCCGGGCCGGCTCGCGCCGGACCTCGTCGAGGAACGCGAGCGAACGGGCGTCCCGCTCGAGCGCGACGCGGATGAACTCGCGCATCGCGCGCTCGGCCTCCGCCTCGACCGGAGCGGGGAGGCGGAGCCCGGCGATCGCCTCGGCGTCGAGCCGCTGGTAGCCCTTGAGGAGCTTGACCGCCTCGAGCGAGATCCCCGCGACGGAGGCGGGCGGCCCGGGGCAGCGGCCGCAGACGATGCCGCCGAGCGGGGGGACCCACCGGAAGGCGTCACCGGGCTCGAGGAGCCGGTCGCACTCGACGCAGCGGTCCACCTCGGGCCGGACGCCGAGCTCGTCGGCGAGCCGCATCTCGTACCAGCGCGCGACCCGCCCGGGCGCCATCCCGGCGTCGAGCAGCTCGTAGGAGCGGCGGAGGAGGCCGTAGAGCGCGCTCGCCTCGTGGCGTTCCTCGAGCGAGCGGTCCACCAGCTCCGCGAGGTACCAGGCGGTCGCCGCCGCCTCGAGCGAGTCCCGGAGCCGGAGCCACGCGTGGCCGACGCTCACCTGGGTCACGACGTCCCATGTCCGGCCGTGCGAGAGGACGACCGTCAGCTCGGCGAACGGCTCGAGGCTCCCGCCGATCCGGCTCGTCGGCCGGCGGATCCCCTTCGCGATCGCCTTCAGCTTGCCGCCGTCGGGGGTGATGAGCGTGAGGACGCGGTCCGCCTCCCCGAGATCGAAGCGGGAGAGGACGATCGCGTCGGTGACGTGGACGCGCGGACGAGGCACGGGCCCACCGTAGCACGGCGCACGGGCGGTATCATCGGCACGTGCCCCCCCGGAACGCTCCCGTCTCGCTCGACCTCGCCGCCATGATCGCGGCGACCGAGCAGGAGATCCTCCGCCTCGTCACCGACTCGGACGAGTCGACGCGCGGCCTCTACGAGATGATCCGCTACCACCTCGCGCTCGACGGATCGGGCGCGTCGGGCGGCAAGCGGCTCCGGCCGGTCCTCGGCCTCCTCGCGTACGCCTCGATCACCGGCGAGTGGGAGCCGGCGCTCCCCGGCGCGGCCGCCGTCGAGCTCGGCCACAACTTCAGCCTCGTCCACGACGACATCGAGGACAGCGACCTCGAGCGGCGCCACCGGCCGACGCTCTGGGTGGTCCACGGCGTCCCGCAGGCGATCAACACCGGCGACGCGCTCTTCACGCTCAGCCGGATCGCCCTCCACCGCCTGAGCGAGCTCGGCTTCAGCGACGCGAAGGTGATCCGCCTGATGCGCCTCTACGACCGGACCTGCCTCGCGCTCTGCGAGGGCCAGTACATCGACATCCACGCCGCCGAGCACGGCGACCCGATGTCGGTCGCGCTCTACCTCGACATGATCGGCCGGAAGACGGCCGCGCTCATCGCCGGCTCGGTCGAGGCGGGGGCGATCCTCGCGAGCGACGACGAGCGGGTGATCGAGCGCTACCGGGCCTTCGGCTACGCGCTGGGGCTCGCCTTCCAGATCAACGACGACCTCCTCGGGATCTGGGGCGAGGAGGAGAAGACCGGCAAGGTCCCCACCGACCTCGTCAACCGGAAGAAGACGCTCCCGGTCATCTACGCGTTCGAGCACGCGGGCGCCGCCGACCGGGCGACGCTCGACTCGTTCTACCGCGACGAGGCGCGGACCGACGCCCACCTGGCGGAGGCGCTCGCGATCCTCGAGCGGACCGGGGCGCGCGACTACACCCGGACCGAGGCGCGGCGCCACCGCGACGAGGCGATCGCCCAGCTGGACGCGGCCGGCGTCGTCAGCGGCGAGGCGCGCGACCAGCTGATCCGCCTGATGGAGAGCGTCGTCTCCGCCTGACCCGCGGCGTCAGCGGTCCGCTTCGTCCTCGGCCGGCACGTCGGGCGGCTGGCGGCGGACGACGAGCACCTTGTCCACCCGGCGGCCGTCCACCGTCTCGACGGTGAGCGCGAGGCCACCCACCTCGATCCGGTCCCCCGGGGCCGGCACGCCGCCGATCCGGTGGTAGATGAGGCCGCCGACCGTGTCGTACTCGTCCTCGTCCTCCAGCTCGATCTCGGTCTCGAAGAGCTCGCCCAACTCGTCGACCGACGCCCGGCCGTCGACCCGCGCCTCGTCGTCCGAGAGCCGCTCCACCATCGGCTCCTCGACGTCGTACTCGTCCTGGATCTCGCCGACGATCTCCTCGAGGAGATCCTCGATCGTGACGATCCCCGCCGTCCCGCCGTACTCGTCGAGGACGATCGCGATGTGGACCTTCCGCCGCTGGAACTCGTGGAGGAGGTCGTCGATCGACATCGACTCCGGGACGAAGAGCGGGGTCCGGAGGATGGAGCGGAGGGCCGGCCGCTCCCCCGCGGCGTCGCGGAGGTACGGGAGGAGGTCCTTCGCGTAGAGGAGGCCCACCACCTCGTCGACCGTCTCCTCGTAGATCGGGATCCGGCTGTGGCCCTCCTCGAGGATCGTCGTGATCGCCTCGTCGATCGTCGCGGTCGCGGGGAGGGCGGCGACGGCGATCCGCGGGACCATCACCTCGTGGACCCGCCGGTCCCCGAGCTCGATGACCGCGTGGATCATCTGCTCCTCCTCCGCCTCGAGGACCCCCTGCTCGCCGCCGCGCTCGACGATGAGGCGGAGCTCCTCGGCGCTGATCCTCGTCTCGGCGGCGACGTTCGCGCCGAGGGCCGTGGCGACGACCCGCGTCGTCGCGGTGAGGAGCCAGACGATCGGCGAGAGGAGCCGGCCGATCAGGTCGATCGGCGCCGCGAGGAGGGTCGCGATCCCCTCGGGATGGGCGAGGGCGACCGACTTCGGGACGAGCTCGCCGAAGACGATCGTGAAGAGCGAGAGGAGCGCGGTGACGACGACGAGCGCGATCGCCTCGGCGGAATCGCGGAGGGGCGGTACGGTCGCAAGGAGCGAGGCGAGGAGGTCGACGAGGCTGACCGCCGCGTACGCCGACGCGAAGAAGCCGACGAACGTGAGGCAGAGCTGGATGACGGCGAGGAACCGGCCGGGATCGGCGGTGAGCCGCTGGACGCGGGCCGCGCCGCGCCGGCGCTCCTCGACGAGCTGCTCCACCCGGCTCCGGCGGAGCGAGACGAGCGCGATCTCCGCCGCGACGAAGATGGCCGAGACGAGCGTGAGGACGAGGATGACGAGGAGCTCGCCGATCGGGAGCGTCATCCGGTCCCCTGGCTCCCGCCCCGCCGGCCGTGGCGGCCATGGCGCGACGCCTCGTCGCCCGGTCCGGGGTCGTCGCCCGGCCCGCCCGGGGCGCCGGCCGACCGCTCCTCGAGGAGACGGGCGGGGACGCCGACCGCGGTCCTCCCGGCCGGGACGTCGCGGAGGACGACGGCGCCCGCGCCGGTCTTCGCGCCGGGCCCGAGCGTCACCGGGGCGACGAGCATCGTGTCGACCCCGAGGAACGCCCGCTCGCCGACCGTCGTCCGGTGCTTGGAACGGCCGTCGTAGTTCGCCGTGATCGTCCCGGCGCCGACGTTCGTCCCGGCGCCGAGGTCCGCGTCGCCGAGGTAGCCGACGTGATGGGCCTTCACCCCGCGGCCGAGCCGGGTGTTCTTCAGCTCGGCGTAGTTGCCGATCTCGACGTCGTCCTCGACGACGCAGCCGGGGCGGAGGTGCGCGAAGGGGCCGATCGTCACGCGGTCGCCGACGGTCGAGCGCTCGAGGACGCTCGCGACGACGGTGCAGTCGCGACCGACGACCGTGTCGACGATCCGGGAGCCGGCCCCGATCGTCGTCCCCTCGCCGATCCGGGTCGACCCGCGGAGGACGACGCCCGGCTCGAGCGTCACGTCGGTCGCGAGCCGGACGGTCGCATCGAGGTAGACGGTCGAGGGGTCCTCCATCGAGACGCCCGCGAGGAGGTGCGCGGTGACGAGCTCGGCCCGCATCTCGCCCTCGGTCTCCGCGAGCTGGAGCCGGTCGTTGATCCCGAGGAGGCGGCCGTCGTCCTCGACGACGAGCGAGGTGACCGGCCGGCCGTCGGCCCGGGCGAGGCGGACGAGCTCGGTCAGGTAGAGCTCGCCGGTCGCGGGCGAGGGCCGGACGTCCGGGAGCCGGCGGCGGAGCCAGTCGACCTCGAACGCGTAGAGCCCGGCGTTCACCTCGTCGAGGGCCAGTTCCTCCTCCGTGGCGTCCTTCGCCTCGACGATCCCCGTCACGCGACCCTCCCCGTCGCGGACGACCCGGCCGAGCCGCCCGGGCTCGTCGGCGACGACCGTGACGAGGGCGACCGGGGCGTCCTCGGCGCGCCGCTCGGCGACGAGCGCCGCGAGGAGCTCGGCGCTCAGCCGCGGGACGTCGCCGTTGAGGACGAGCACCTCGGTCGCGCCAGGTCGGAGCGCCGGGAGCGCGTCGAGCGCGGCGCGGACGGCGTCGCCCGTCCCGCGCGGCTCGTCCTGGAGCGCGAAGTCCACCTCGCCCGCGAAGACCTCGGTGAGCGCCGCGGTCGCGGGCGAGTGGACGACGAGCGGTCTCGCGCCGGTCGCCTCGCGGGCCGCGTCGATCACGTAGGCGACCATCGGCCGCCCGAGGATCGGGTGGAGGAGCTTCGGGACCCGGGAGCGCATCCGCGTCCCGAGGCCCGCCGCGAGGACGACCGGGACGACCGTCCCGGCTCGATCGGCGTCGCTCAGGAGCCGCTCCTCCGCGCGACGGCCTCGATCTCGACCCGGCCGGCCTTCGGGAGGGCGGCGACCTGAACGGTCGAGCGCGCGGGCGGCGGCTCGGGCATGAACCGCGCGTAGATCGCGTTCACGGCCGCGAAGTCGCCCATGTCGGCGAGGAAGATCGTCGTCTTCACGACGTCGGACCACGTGACTCCCGCCGCGTCGAGGACGGCGGCCAGGTTCCGGAGCGCCCGCTCCGCCTGCGCCTCGACCCCGTCGACGAGCTCGCCGGTCGCGGGATCGAGCCCGAGCTGGCCGGAGCAGAAGAGCAGGTCGCCCGACGCGATCGCCTGGCTGTACGGTCCGATCGCCCCCGGCGCATCGCCCGTCGAGATCGCCCGCCGTGTCATCGTCCCTCCTCTTCGACCGGTCCGGCCTCCGCCGGGCCGCCCGCGCCGATCGTCGTCGCGACGACCGCCGGCGCTCCCTCTCCCGTCGGCGGGAGCCTCCCCGACCCGACGGCCTCGAGGACGGTCGCCCCGGCGGCGACCGCCTCGTCGAGCGAAGGATAGAGGACGACGCACGTCGGGCCCGAGCCGGATTGGCCGACCGGCCGCCCGAGGAGCCGCATGAGCGCGCGGCGGAACGGGACGAGCGCGGGGAAGAGCGCGAGCGTCGCGGGGAGGAGGTCGTTCGCCGCCGCGAGGACGCCGGCACGGTCGACGAGCGCCCGCGGGGCGAGGCCGCGGGCGAGCTCCGCCGCGAGATGCTCCGACGTCGTCCGCGACGCGGCGCCGGCCGGCCGGGTCCCGGCCGCGTAGGCGGCGAAGACCTCCGGGGTCCCGACGGCGATCCGCGGCGTCACGAGGAGGACCCCGGCCGGGGGGCCGCCGACGATCCCGCGGAGCGGCGTGACGACCTCGCCCCGCCCCTCGACGAGCGCCGCTGCGGGCGGGTCGGCCGCGAGGAAGAACGGGACGTCGGAGCCGACCGCGGCGCCGATCCGGAGCCGATCCTCGAGCGGCAGCTCGGCCCCCCACATCTCGAGCGCGCCGGCGATCGCCGCCGCCGCGTCGCTGCTCCCCCCGGCGAGCCCGGCGGCGACCGGGATCCGCTTCTCGAGGCGTGCCGCGAGCGCCGGCGCCGGGCCGGCCGGGAGAGCGGCCGCCCAGCCGAGGCCGACCGCCTCGCGGGTCCGGGCGATCGCCCGGATCACGAGGTTCCGGTCGGGGGGACCGACGTCGGGTGCCGGGGCGCCGTCGGGACCGGCGACGTGGAGCGTGTCGCGCCCGCCCGGCGCCGGGGCGAGGCTGAGCCGGTCGGCGAGCTCGAGCGGGACGAAGACGGAGTGGAGCGCGTGGTAGCCGTCGGGCCGTCGCCCGACGACCGCGAGCGTCAGGTTCACCTTCGCCGGGGCGAGCCGGACGACCGGCGCGAGCCGGCGGAGCGGATCGCTCATCGCGCCGCCGCCGGGGCCGGTGCCCCCGCCGCGGGGCCGAGGAGCTCGGCGAGGCGACGCCACTCCTCGACCGAGAGGGTCTGCGGTCGCCGGTCGGGGGCGATCCCCGTCGCGGCGAGCGCCGCGGCGACGGTCGAGGCGGGGACGGGGAGCTGGCGCGAGAGGACGTTGTGGAGCATCTTCCGCCGCTCGCGGAAGCCGGCCTGGACGAGTCGCCAGAGCGACGCCTCCGCCGTCGGATCGAGCCGGTCGGGACCCTCGGCGGGACGGGGCTCGAGGACGACGACCGCGGACGAGACGGCGGGGGCCGGCACGAAGGCGTCCGGAGCGACGACGAGCGCGATCCGGACCGTCGCGTGGTACTGCACGAAGACCGAGAGGTAGCTCATCCCCCCGGGCGGCGCTGCGATCCGGTCGGCCACCTCCTTCTGGAGCATGAGGACGAGCCGCGCGGGCCGCGGCTCGCCCCCGAGGAAGCGGTGGAGGACCGGGCTCGTGATGTGGTACGGGAGGTTCGCGACGACCTCGTACGGCGGCTGGACGAGCGACCCGATCTCGACGTCGAGGATGTCCCCCTCGACGAGCGTGAGGCCGCCCGCCGCCGCGGGATCCGCGGCGGCGCGCTCGATCTCCGTCGCGCGCTCCCGACGGAGCCGGGCGGCGAGCGCCCGGTCCAGCTCGACGGCCACGACCGCCGCACCCGCGTCGAGGAGCCCGCCGGTGAGGATCCCGAGCCCGGGACCCACCTCGAGGATCCGGCGTCCCGGCGACGGGGCCGCCTCGGCGAGGATCGCCTCGAGGACGTCGACGTCGGCGAGGAAGTTCTGCGAGAGCGACCGACGGGCGCGGAGGCCGTCGTCGCGGAGCGCGGCGCGGACCGCCCGCGGGTCGATGCGAGGCGCGGCGGTCATCCGCGGGGCCCGCCGGCGGTCGCGAGCGGGAGCGACGGGCGGGCCTCGAGATCGAGTCCGGCGCGGACGCCCGCCGCGAAGCGGCGGGCCCCGGCCGCGCCGATCATCGCGCCGTTGTCCGTGCAGAGCCCCGGCCGCGGGACCATGAGCGGGAGGCCGCGCGCCGCCGCGCCCTCGGCGATCCGGTCCCGGAGGACCGCGTTCGCGGCCACCCCGCCGCCGAGGATGACCGACCGGGCGCCGACCGCGTCCGCCGCCCGGAGCGTCTTCGTGGCGAGGACGTCGACGATCGACTCCTGGAAGCCGTGGGCGAGCTCGGCGACGACCGGCGCCGGCAGCGCGGCCGGGTCGTCCGCGGCGAGGCCGGCCTCGGCGCGGGCGGCGTCGACGATCCGTCGCGCCGCCGTCTTCAGGCCGCTGAAGCTGAAGTCGGACGAGTCACCGAGCCAGGCGCGCGGGAACGCGACGTCCCGCCGGGTCGCACCGGCCGCGGCCCGCATGATCGCCGGCCCACCGGGATAGCCGAGGCCGAGGAGCCTGCCGACCTTGTCGAACGCCTCCCCCGCCGCGTCGTCGATCGTCGTCCCGAGGAGCCGGTAGGCGAGGTGGTCGCGCATCTCGACGAGGAAGGTGTGGCCGCCGGAGACGACGAGCGCGACGAGCGGGAAGCGGGGTTCGTCCCGTTCGTCCTCGCCGGGATCGAGGAGCCAGGAGGCGTAGAGGTGGCCCTCCAGGTGGTTCACGCCGACGAGCGGGGTCCCGTGGACGAACGAGAGAGCCTTCGCGAAGCTGATCCCGACGAGCAGGGAGCCCGCGAGTCCCGGGCCGTGGGTGACCGCGATCGCGTCGACGTCGGCCCAGTCCGCCCCGGCGATCGCCCACGCCTCGTCGAGGACCGGGACGATCCAGCGGAGGTGGGCGCGGGCGGCCACCTCGGGGACGATCCCGCCGGTCGGCGCGTGGAGCGCGACCTGGCTCGCGACGACGTTCGCGTGGATCCGCCGGCCGCCTTCGACGAGGGCGATCGCGGTCTCGTCGCAGCTCGTCTCGATCGCGAGGATGAGCGGGCCGGTCACGATCCCGCTCCCCCGGGCCGCTCGACGACGTCGGGGAGCGCCTCGACGGCGGCCCGGAGCCGCTCGAGCCTGGCCGTCATCGCCGTCCCGGCGAGCGGCTCGGTCGTCATGATCAGCGCGTCCTCGCCGTCGTCGGAGTAGTAGCGCGGCCTGATCCCGACCGGCCTGAACCCCCACTTCTCGTAGAGCCGGCGGGCGGCGGCGTTCGAGACGCGGACCTCGAGCGTCGCCTCGTGCGCGCCCCGGAGGATCGCCCGGTCGATGACGGCGAGGAGGAGCCGGTCGGCGATGCCGCGCCGGCGCCATGCGGGATGGACCGCGAACGTCGTGACGTGCGCCTCGTCGACCATGATCCAGATGCCGGCGTACCCGACGACCTCGCCATCGGCGCGGACGACGAGGTACGTCGCGAGCCGGTTCGACTCGAGCTCGCTCCGGTAGGCGTGCGGCGGCCAGGGCGTCGTGAAGCTCGCACGCTCGATCGTCTGGACCGCGGGGATGTCGTCGGGGCGCATCGCCTCGACGCTGAGCCTCACCGGGGGTCGCGCGACCACGAGACCTCTCCCGTCGCCGTGCGGACCCCGCGCGGCAGCGTCACGTAGTCGGGGACGAGCGTCGCGAGCCCGGTCCGGGCGTCCTCGGCGGTCCCCCCGGCGAGCCGCTCGGCCCCGAGTCGGGCGAGCGCGGCGCCGAGCCCTTCGAGCGCCCGGCTGCCGAGCGAGAGGGCGGCGGCCGGGGCGCGGTCCGCCAGGTCGACGGCGACGAGCGTCGTCCCTTCCGCCAGCTCCGGCTCCGTCCCGGCCGGGAGGAGCGTCGCCGGGAGGTCCGGGCGGACGAGGACGCGGTCGACGGGGCCGGCCGGGAGGAGGAGCGCGACCGGGGCGTCCGGGGTGGGACCCGAACCCCCGGGGCCCGCCGGCGCGGTCGCGGCGGCGAGGAGCGCGAGCCCGGTCGGGACGCCGACGAGCGGGATCCCGAGGCCGTGGGCGAGCCCCTTCGCGGTCGCGATGCCGACCCGGAGCCCGGTGAAGGCGCCCGGACCGGTCCCGACGACGATCGCGCCGATGTCGCGGGGAGCGACCCCCGCGACGGCGAGGAGCCGCTCGACCCGGGCGAGGAGCTCCTCCCCGTGGCGATGACCCGCCGGCCAGCGCTCGACGGCGACGATCGCGCCGGTCCGGTCGGCAAGCCCGACGAGCGCGGTCGCGGTCGCCGTGTCGAGGACGAGGATCGGTCCGGCGCCGGGCGCGCCGTCGGTCGGACGGCTCGTCACGCCGCCTCGAGGTATCGGCGGTACGAGGGATCGGTGGCCCGGAGGAGGATCCGTCGCGGCTCGTCGCCCGCCCCGTCGATCTCGACCTCGAGGCGCGCCGCGGGGAGGATCGCCGCGAGCCGCCCGGCCCACTCGATCAGCGTGACACCGTCCCGCTGCCGCTCGTCGAGGAGGCCGCCGGCGAGCGCGTCCGCCGCTCCCTCGAGCCGGTAGAGGTCGAGGTGGAAGAGCGGGAGTCGGCCCTCGTACTCGGCCATGAGGACGAAGCTCGGCGAGCTGATCGTCGCGGTGACGCCGAGCCCGCGCCCGAACCCCTTCGCGAAGACCGTCTTCCCCGCCCCGAGCTCCCCGAGGAGCGCGATGACGTCCCCTGCCCTCGCGACCGCGGCGAGGCGCCCGGCGAGCGCGCCCGTGGCGGACGCGTCGATGCTGACGATCTCGCGCGTCGTCGGCGTCTCGGTCGGCATCGTCGTCGAGTGTACCCGCGGTGCCCCGGACGGTCGGCGGTGCCGCTGCGTCGGGCGCGGATCAGGCGAAGCGCTCGAGGTCGGCGAGCGGGACGACCGCGCTCCCGCCCCCCTCGAGCTCGACGACCCCGGCCTCGAGGACGACGCCGGCCTCGAAGCGGCGCCGCCCGGCCGGTCCGCCCCACCGGCCTTCCGTCCCGGCGAGCGGCCCGGACCTGACCCGGACGAGGTCCGGCGGCGGGAGCGGCACCGCGCCGAGCTCCCCCTCGACGCGGAGGAGCGGAGGGTCTGCGACGATCGCGACCGGCCGCCCGGCGAGCGCCGCGAGGAGCCCCGCGACGGGTCCGGCGATCGGCGAGCGAGCGTGCCCC
>JBJOLT010000050.1:0-13798 GCA_046045415.1 Chloroflexota bacterium
GCGTCCTCGACGTCCTCGTCGACGGCGTCAGCCAGGGCGAGATCACGAGCTACACGTTCACGAACATCACGGCGAACCGGACGATCAGCGCGTCGTTCGCCCGCCTCGCCTACACGATCACCGCGTCGGCGGGCCTCCAGCTCGCGCCCGGGACCGGCGGCACGATCAGCCCGTCGGGCGCGATCACCGTCCTCCACGGCGACTCGACGACCTTCACGATGACGCCGGATCCGGGCTACTCGCTCGCGACCGTCCTCATCGACGGCGTCCCGGTCGCGGTCACCGGCAACCAGTACACCTTCACGAACGTCACCTCGGACCGGACGATCGAGGCCCGCTTCGCGGCGGTCGTCCACACGATCACGGCGACGGCCGGCGCGAACGGGACGATCAGCCCGGTCGGGGCGATCGGCGTCGCCGAGGGTGACTCGCTCACCTTCGCGATCACGCCCGCTCCCGCGTACCAGGTCCTCGACGTCCTCGTCGACGGCGTCTCCGTCGGCGACGTGACGAGCTACACGTTCACGGACGTCACGGCGAACCACACGATCGCCGCGACCTTCGCGCTCGGGACCGTCACCGTGACGACGAGCGCGAACGCCGGCGGGACGATCAGCGGCTCGACGACCCTCGCGGTCGGCGACTCGACGACCGTCACGATCACGCCGGACACCGGCTACCGGATCGACGACGTCCTCGTCGACGGCGTCAGCGTCGGCGCGATCGACACCGTCGCACTCACCGGCATCACCGCGGACGCGACGGTGGAGGCGGTCTTCGCCCGGATCACCTTCGCGATCGTCGCGACCGCCGGCGCGAACGGCTCCATCGGGCCGTCCACGTCGCTCGTCATCGGCTACGGGGACTCCACGACCTTCACGATCACGCCGGACACCGGCTACCGCGTCCTCGACGTCCTCGTCGACGGCGTCTCGGTCGGCGACGTGACGAGCTATACGTTCACGAACGTCACGGCGAACGCCTCGATCAGCGCGACGTTCGCGATCCGCACCTTCACCGTCACGGCCTCCGCCGGTACGGGCGGCACGATCAGCCCGTCGGGCGCGACGACCGTCGAGTACGGCGCGAGCCAGGCGTACACCGTCGCCGCCGGGACCGGCTACCAGCTCGTCTCGGTGACGGCGAACGGGAGCGCGCTCCCCGTCGTCGGCGGCGTCGCGACCGTCGCGAACGTCACGGCGGACACGACCGTCGTCGCGAGCTTCACCCGCGTCTCGTACACGATCACGGCGACCGCCGGGACCGGCGGCTCGATCAGCCCGGCCTCGGCGACGGTCGCCCACAGCGACGGGACGGCGACGTTCACCGTCACGCCGGACGCGGGCTTCCACGTCGCGCGGGTTCGCGTCGACGGGCGGCTCGCCTCGCTCACCGGCAACCAGTACACGTTCACGAACGTCACTGCGAACCGGACGATCGCCGTCACCTTCGAGGCCGACGCCGCCCCGGCGCCGACCCCGACGACGACCACCGTCTCGGCGAGCGCGACCGCGGTCACCTCGGGCGACTCGGTCACGATCTCGATCGCGGTCGATCCGTCGACGGCGACCGGCACGGTCGCGATCGGCGACGGCACGGACGTCGACACGAGCTGCACGCTCGTCGCCGGCGCCTGCTCCGTCACCGTCACCCTCACGACGATCGGGACGCACCCGATCACCGTCGCCTACCCGGGCGCCGGGAGCACGTTCGCCGCGAGCAGCGCGACCGTCCTCGTCACCGTCGCCGCGCCGACCTACGTCGTCCCGGCGGCCTTCGACGGCACGACGTTCACCGCCGCGGGCGGCGCCGAGTACGGCTCGCCGACGATCGCGTGGGCGCCGGAGGGCACCGCCGGCTCGCCGGTGGTCGTCTTCGAGACGATCACGGACGGGACGAACCTCCTCGCCTCGACGCCGTTCGTCGTCGAGGGGACGAACCACTACTTCGACATCAGCATCACGAGCGGCGACGGTGCCGCCGCGACCGGGCCGTTCACGGTCTGCGTCGCGACGAGCGATCCGGCCGCCCGCCTCTGGCACTACGCCGGCGGCGCCTGGAACGACGTCACCGTCTCGAACGACGGGACGACGCTCTGCGGCGTCACCGACACGCTCTCGCCGTTCGTCATCGCCGGCTCGAAGTCCGCGGCGACGGTCGCGGTCGTCGCGAGCGACGCAGCGCCGACGTACGGGACCCGCGTCAGCTTCACCGTCGAGGTGGCCGCGACCGGGATCGGCCGGACGCCGACCGGGACGGTCACGCTCCTCGACGGCACGACGCCGATCGGGACGTGCGCCCTCGTCGGCGGGTCGTGCACGGTCGCGACGAGCGGGCTCGCCGCCGGCGCGAAGTCGATCGTCGCGACCTACTCCGGCGACGAGCTGATGACCGCGACGAGCGGCGACACGGCCGTCACCGTCGCGAAGCGCGCGACGGCGCTCTCGATCTCCGGGACGACCGCGGCGCTCGCGGGCGAGACGCTCACCTACACGGTGACGCTCGACCGGACCGCCGCGACCGGCACGGTCGTCGTGAGCGCCGGGGCGACCGAGCTCGGGAGCTGCCCGCTCAGCGCCGGGACCTGCGTCGTGACGGCGGCCTCGCCGGGCGCCGGCACGTACACGGTCACGGCCGCGTACGCGGGCGACGGCAACCACCTCGGCGCGACGGCCGCGACGCCGGTGACCCTCACGGTCACGTCGGGCGGCGGTGGCGGCGGCGGTGGCGGCGGCGGCTTCCCGCCGATCGTCCTCCCGCCGACGCAGCAGGCCCAGACGATCACGTTCGCCCCGGCGACCGCGATCGGGAAGGGGACGAAGCTGGCGCTCGCCGCGAAGGCCTCGTCCGGCCTCACCGTCACCTATCGCTCCGGCACGCCGGCGATCTGCACGGTGAGCGGGAACGTCCTCACGGCGCTCGCGATCGGGACCTGCTCGGTGACGGCCTCCCAGGCCGGCGACGCGAGCTGGCTCGCCGCGACCCCGGTGACGAAGGCGATCGCGGTCAAGACCGCCGTCGTCCTCACGACCCGGGCGATCGTCGGGACGACGACCGTCTCCGCGAACCCGGCGACCGTGAAGAAGGGCGTCAAGGTGACGCTCACCCTCACGACCTCGCGGGCCCTCTCCGGGCGCGTCGTCGAGGTCTGGCAGCGGATCGGCACCGGCACCTGGACGAAGCTGACGACGCGGAAGGTCTCGACCGTCGGGACCGCCTCGTTCGCCTTCTACGCGACCAGGGCCGACGTCAGCTACCGCTGGAAGTTCAACGGGAGCACGAGCCTCGCCCCCGCGATCGGCTCCACCCGACGCTTCTACGCCCGTTAGGGCGGATCGCGACTCGGGCTCCCTGAGCGGGGGCCGTCCATCCGGGCGGCCCCCGCTCCCACCCCTCGCAGAGACGGTACGAACGCCGACCCGACCGGTACCCCCGGGGACTGTGGCGGGGCCACCCCCGGTCCCTACCGTGGGATCGGACCACCAGCACCAGAGGTAGCCGCATGACCGTCCTCCGTTCCGCAGGCGCATGGCGCATCCCGGGCGACCCGCTCGGCTCCGTGCGCGGCCGGCTCCTCCCGCTCCTGCTCGCGCTCGCGGCGATCCTCGGGGTCGCCTCGTTCGCGTCGGCGGCGACGAGCGGCGACGGGACGGTGACGGTCAGCCCCTCGACGGTCACCGCGAGCTCCACCGCGAACTCGCTCGTCTTCACGTTCCGGACGACCGGCGCGGGCTTCGCGAACAACTCGCTGATGACGCTCCAGGTCCCCGCCGGCTGGCCGGTCCCGCAGACGACGAACGCCGCGAACCCGGGGTTCGTCTCCGCCACCAACTCGGTCGGGGCGACCTGCCTGAAGAGCTCGCCTCTCTCCGTCAGCGGCTCGACGATCACGGTCGCGCAGAGCTGCAACACGAACGACGCCTTCACGATCACGTACGCCGGCGTCACCGCGCCGGTCGACGCGTCCGCCTGGACCTTCGTCGCCTCGAGCCGTGACGGCGTCGGCGGGACCCTCACCCAGATCGCGAGCTCGCCGGTCGTCACGACCGTCGCGGACACCGCGGCGCCGACCGTCTCGTGGACCTGCTCCACGACCGGCCCGTCGAGCGGGATCGGGGACTGTGCGCCGACCCCCGCGTGGTACGGGGGCGCGACGGTCTGGGTCCGCGCGACGGTCTCCGACGGCGCGTCCGGCTCCGGGCTCGCGGCCTCGATCGCGACCGCCGCCGGCCAGTCGGCCGGCTCCGACCTGTCGAGCGGGAGCAGCACCTGCCTCACCGCGACCGGCGGCCAGAAGAGCTGCCTCTTCGTCTGGGCGCTCTCCGCGGACACCGACCCCGCCGTCACCTTCTCCGTCGCCACCCCGACCGACCGCGCCGGAAACGTCGCATCGACCGCCGCGATCTCGATCAGCCACGACCGGACCGGGCCGACCGCCCCGCTCGTCGACTGCCCGACCGCGGGCGCGTGCGGCGGGACGACCTGGGCGCAGGCGGCGTCGGTCACCCTCACCGCCTCGGGCGCCACGGATGCGGTCTCCGGCGTCGCCGGGTACGAGCACCGCGTCTCGACCGACGGGACGACCTACGGCGCGTGGAGTGCCGGCAGCTCGTACGCCGTCGCCCGAGCAGGCCGGACGCTCGTCCAGTTCCGCGCCCTCGACGCCGCCGGGAACGCCTCCTCCTCGACGACGACGACCGTCCAGCTCGACGAGACGGCGCCCGCCGTCGCCTTCGCCTGCTCGACGACGAGCGCGACCGCGGGGTTCGCGACGTGCGCCCCGTGGTACGCGGCGACCGTCTGGGTCCGCGCGACGGTCACGGACGCCGCCTCCGGCTTCCCGACGACGATCGCCTCGGCCGCGAGCCAGTCCGAGGGAGCCGACCTCTCGACCGGGAGCAGTACGTGTGCGACCGCGACCGCGGGGACGACGAGCTGCACGTTCGTCTGGCGGCGCGCCTCCGACACCGGCAACGCCGGCATCACCTTCACCGTCGCCGCGACGGACCGCGCGGGCCTCGCGACGACGCTCGGGGCGACCGTCGGGCGGGACACGGCCGCGCCGGTCGTCTCGTGGACGACCCCGGCGACCGACGACGTCCTCCCCGGGACCGCGACGACGACCGGCTACACCCCGGCCTGGACCGCGACCGACGCCGCGTCCGGCGTGGCGAGCGGGAGCGGCGTGCTCCAGCGCGCCGCGACCTGCGACCTGACGACCTGGACGACGCTCGGCAGCGCGGCCTCCGGCGCCTCCGTCGCTCTCGACTCCGGTGCTTGCTACCGCTTCGTCGCCTCGGCGACCGACGCCGCCGGCAACGCGGCGTCCTCGACGAGCCCGACGGTCCGCTACCCGCTCGCCGGCGACGGGACCGCCCCGACCGGGAGCGTGACGATCGCGGGCGGCGCCGATGCGACGACGCTCACGAGCGTCGTCCTCACGATCGTGGCGGACGACGGGGCCGGCGGCTCCGGCGTCTGGCAGATGCGGCTCGCGGGCAGCGAGGCGGGCCTCGCCTCGGCGACGTGGGAGACGTACCGGACGAGCCGGGCGTGGACCCTCGCGGCGGGCGACGGGACGAAGAGCGTCTTCATCCAGTTCCGCGACACGAACCAGAACGTCTCGGTCGCCTCCTCCGACACGATCGTCCTCGACGCGAACGCGCCCACCGGCAGCGTGACGATCGACGCGGGGGCGACGCACACCGGCACGACGACCGTCACGCTCGCGATCGCCGCGAGCGACGGGAGCGGCTCCGGCGTCGCCGAGATGCGGATCCGCCACGACGGCCAGCCGGCCGGCTCCGGGGCGTGGATCCCGTACGCGACGAGCGCGACGGCGACGGTGAGCGCGACCGACGGGCCGCGCTCGATCTTCGTCGCCTTCCGCGACGCGGCCGGGAACGCCTCCGCCGAGGTCTCCGACTCGATCGTCCTCGACCGGGTCGCCCCGACCGTCACGTGGGCGTGCGCGAGCACCGCGACCCCGACGACGGGCGACTGGGCGACCTGCTCGGCCGGGTGGTACGCGAGCGCCCAGGCCTGGGTCCGCGCGACCGTCGCCGACGCCGCCGCCGGCCTCGCCGCCTCGATCACGACCGGCGAGAGCCGGACCGAGACGGATCTCGACTACACCGCGAGCACGTGCGACACGGCCGCCGCGGGGGCCGCGAGCTGCACCTACGTCTGGAAGCGGATCACCGACACGACGAGCGGCGGGGCGGCCTACCAGGTCGTCGCGCCCGCCGACCGGGTCGGCAACGCCGCGTCCACGAGCGCCACCTCGGTGAAGCGCGACGTCACCGCCCCGTCCGGCACGATCGCGATCGCCGGCGGCGCGAGCGGGACGACGACCCGGACGACGACGCTGACGCTCACCCGCTTCGACGGGACCGGCTCCGGCGTCACGGAGGTCCGCGCCGCGAACGCGTCCGCCGACCTCGCGTCGGCGACCTGGCAGGCGTATGCGAGCCCGCTCGCATGGACGCTCGCCGCGGGCGGCGACGGGACGCGCACGGTCTTCCTCCAGTTCCGCGACGCCGCGGGGAACGTCTCGCCGACGATCTCCGACTCGATCGCGCTCGACACCGCGGCGCCGACGCTCGCATGGACGTGCGCGACCTCCGCGAGCCCGACGAGCGGCGACTGGACCGCCTGCCTCGGTCCGGCCGGCTGGTATGGCGCGACCGCCGTCTCCGTCCGCGCGACGGTCTCCGACGCTCTCTCGGGCGTCGCCGGGGCCGCTCCGACCGCCGGCGGCGAGGAGCTCGTCGCCGGTGAGAGCACGTGCGACGACCTCACGAGCGCGACGGCGAGCTGCACGCTCGTCTTCCGCCGGACGACCGACACCACCTCGGCCGGCGTCACCTACACGGTCGGCGCCTCCGACGGATCCGGTAGCGTCGCCTCGGGAAGCCAGACGATCAGGCGCGACTCCCTCGCGCCGACCTCGCCGTCGGTGACGATCGACGCCGGTGCCGCGTGGACCGCGACGACCGCGGTCGGCCTCGCCCTCGCCGCGAGCGACGGTGCGACCGGCTCCGGCGTCGCCACCTACCGGCTCAGCAACGACGGCGCGTCGTGGTCCGGCTGGACGGCCTTCGCCGCGAGCGCGAGCTGGACGCTCGCCGCGGGCGACGGCGCGAAGACGGTCCACGTCGAGTTCCGCGACACGGCCGGCAACGTCTCGGCCGGCGCGACCGACGGGATCTCCCTCGACACGACCGCCCCGACCGGGAGCGTCTCGGTCGAATCCGGCGCCGGGTTCACGACGAGCACGGCTGTCGCGATCTCGATCTCCGCGCTCGACGGCGCGGGGTCCGGGCTCGCGACGATGCGGGTCAGCCCCGACGGCGGCGCGACGTGGGGGAGCGCCGTCGCCTACGCGACGACCGCCGCCACGACGCTGACGACCGGCGACGGCGCGAAGACCGTCTCGGTGGAGCTGACCGACGCGGTCGGGAACGTCGCGACGATCAGCGACACGATCACGCTCGATCAGGCCGGTCCCTCGGTGGCGTGGGACTGCTCGACGACGAGCGCCGCCGCCGGGTTCGCCCCGTGCGGCGGCTGGTACAACGCGGCCGTCTGGATCCGCGCGACCGTCACCGACGCCGAGAGCGGCCTCGCGACCTCGACCGCGTCGGGCGCGTCGCAGAGCCCGTCGGGGACCGACCTCCAGGCGGGCGACAGCACGTGCCAGTCGGTCTCCGCCGGCGAGACGAGCTGCATCTTCGTCTGGAAGCGGACGACCGACAGCCCCGTCGGCGGCGTGACCTACGCCGTCGCCGCCGCGGACCTCGCAGGCCACCCGACGACCGCCTCCACGACGATCCAGCACGACATGAGCGCGCCGACCGGCGTCGCCGTCACCGTCGACGGCGGCGCGGCGTACGCGAGGAGCGCGACGGTCTCGCTCGCGATCGCCGCGACCGATCCGGCCGGCGGGGCCGGCCTCGCGACGATCCGGCTCCGGAACGAGGCGGGCGCCTGGTCCGCCCCGGTCGACTGGACGACCGGGCTCGCCTGGGTCCTCTCGAGCGCCGACGGCTCGAAGTCCGTGACGGTCGAGGTCGCCGACGGCGCCGGGAACGTCGCGACCGCGACCGACGGGATCTTCCTCGACGCCACGCCGCCGACCGGCTCGATCTCGATCAACGGCGGCGCGAGCTTCACGACCGGGACGGGCGTCACCCTCGCGCTCACCGGCGCCGACGGGGCGGGCGCCGGCCTCGACAAGGTCCGCTTCGCGAACGACCAGGCGGCGCTCGCCGCCGCGACGTGGGAGTCGTTCGCCGCGACGCGCGGGTGGACGCTCTCCGCGAGCGACGGGACGAAGACCGTCTGGATGGAGCTCCGGGACCTCGCCGGGAACACCGCGACCGTCTCCGACACGATCGTGAAGGACTCCGGTGCGACGACGATCGTCTGGGCGTGCGCGCCGACCGCGACGCCGGTCGAGGGCGACTTCACCGCCTGCTCGACCGGCTGGTACACGGCGGCGACGATCACCGTCCGCGCCACCGTCACGAACCTCGTCTCCGGCCTCTCGGGCTCCATCGGCGCGGGCGACTCCCAGTCGCCGGCGGGGAGCGATCTCGACCTCGCCGCGAGCACGTGCGAGACCGCGAGCGCCGGGACGCCGACCTGCGTCTTCGTCTGGCGCCGGAGCGCCGACACCGTCGCGAGCGGCGTCACGTACGCCGTCACCGCCGGCGACGCCGCCGGGAACCCGGCGACGAGCTCGAGCCGGACCGTGAAGCGCGACGCCACCGGCCTCGCGGTCACGTGGCACTGCGTCGTCAAGAACGGGAACCAGGCGCCGACCTCGAACGACTGGGCGGGCGCGGCGACCTGCCCGAGCACGTGGTACCGGACCGGGAACCTCTGGGTCCGCGCGACCGTGAGCGACGCCCTCTCCGGCCTGACGACCGCGATCCGGACCGGCGCCGCGCAGGATCCGGCCGGGAGCGACCTCCAGACCTCGGCGAGCACCTGCCCGTCGTGGGCCGCCGGACAGACGAGCTGCACGTTCGTCTGGCGCCGGACGACCGACACGCCGTCCACCGGCGTCCTCTACGGGATCACCGCTCCGGACGCGGCCGGGAACCAGACCGAGCCGGCCTATGCCCTCAAGCGCGACGGGACGGCTCCCGGGGCGATCGCCTGGGCGTGCGCGACGACGGAGACGCCCGTCGACGCCGACTTCGGCGCCTGCCCCGCGACCGGCTGGCTCGGCGGCGCGGCGCTGACCGTCCGCGCGACGCTCACCGATGCCGGGAGCGGCTTCGGCCCGAGCGTCACCGGGCTCGCCTCGGCGGCCGACCTGAACGCCGCCGCGAGCACGTGCGACGACATCACCGCCGGGACGACCGGCGCGCCGAGCTGCACCTTCGTCTGGCGCCGGACGGCGAGCACCGCCTCGACCGGCGTCACCTACTCCGTCGCCGCCCCGAGCGACCAGCTCGGGAACGCGGGGACCGCCTCCAGCCAGATCGCCCGCCGCGACGCCGCCGTCCCGACGCTCGCGTGGGACTGCTCCACGACGAGCGCGACCGCCGGCTTCGGCGCCTGCCCCGACATCGCCGTCGCCGGGACGATCTGGGTCCGCGCGACGGTGAGCGACCCGCTCGCCGGGCTCGCGACCCCCGTCGTCCGCGCCCAGTCCGACGCGGGGAACGACCTCGTCGCCGGCTCGAGCACCTGCACGACGATCGCCGCCGGCGCCACCTCGTGCACCTTCGTCTGGGCCCGCACCACCGACACGACGGCCGGCGGCGTCGCCTACTCCGTCACCGCGACCGACCGGGCCTCGAACGTCGCCTCGGCGAGCCGCTCGGTCGTCCGCGGCCGCTTCGGGCCCCTCGTCGACTGGGCCTGCTCGACGGCCGCCGATCCGGCGAGCACCGACTGGACGACGTGCTCGTCGGCCTGGTACGCCGCCGCGCCGGTCTGGGTCCGCGCGACCGTCAGCGACGCCGGTGGCGGGATCGCCCCGGCGACCGCGTCCGGCGCGACCCCGGTCGAGGCCGCCGCCGACCTCCAGGCGTCACGGACGACGTGCGGGACCCTCGTCGCGCCGACGAGCTGCCTCTTCGTCTGGCGGCGCGATGCGCTCACCGCCGCGAGCGGCGTCGCCTACTCCGTCCAGGCGGTCGACACGCTCGGCAACGCGAACGTGAGCGCCGTCTCGATCCGGCTCGACACGACCCCGCCGACCGCGGGGATCCTCGTCCGGACCCCGGCCGGCGACGCGACGAGCTCCACGGCCGTCACCGTCGTCCTCACCGGGGCGGGCGACGCCGAGTCGGGGATCGCCTCGACGACCTACACCCGCGAGAGCGGGCCGCTCGTCGGCGGCGTCTGCCTCGCCGTGGACCGGACCGAGGTGACGAGCGGGACGGCACCCGTCGAGAGCGGCCGCTGCTATGCGTGGTCGGCGACCGTCGTGAACGGCGCCGGCGCGTCCGCCGCCGCGGCGGCGACCGGCCAGCTCAAGGTGGACGCGACGACACCGACGACGCCGGGCGTCCCGCTCGTGAGCCCGACCGGCTTCTCGAGCACGGCGAGCGCGAGCGTGAGCGAGGGGACCGCCGCGATCGACGCCGAGTCGGGGATCGCCGCCACCGCGCTCTTCCGGCGGACCGCGACCCTGTCGAACGGCGTCTGCGGCGTCTACGGCGCCGGGGTCGAGGTGACCGCCGGGACACCCGTCGCGTCCGGGCTCTGCTACACGTGGTACCTCGTCGCGAGGAACGGGACCGGCCTCACGGCCGCGAGCGCGGAGAGCCTCCCGCTCATGATCGACACGACCGCCCCGAGCGCCGCGACCGCCCCGGCGACGTCCCCGACCGGGACGACGAACGGGACCTCGGTGACGATCACGCCGGGGATCGGCGGGCTCGATGCCGAGTCCGGCGTCGCCGTCGGCGAGGTGCGCCTCTTCCGGACCGCCGCGCTCGTGACGAACGGTGCGTGCGGCACGTACGAGGCGCCCGTCGAGGTGACGACCGGGACGACCGACACGGTCACCCTCGGCTACTGCTATCGCTGGTTCCACCGGACGACGAACCGCGCCGGCCTCGCGACCGACGGCGCGCTCAGCGCCCCGCTCGTCGCGGTGAGCGTCCGTCCCGTCGTGACGCTCGAGCTCGCCGCCGCGTCCGACAGCGGCGTCGCGGGCGACCGGATCACGAACGCGGCCGCGCTCGACTTCTCGCTCCAGTTCGACCGCGCCGTCACCGACGTCGCCCTCGGCGACCTCTCGGCCCTCGGCGCCGGCTGCAGCGTCACCGGGCTCGCCGGGAGCGGCGCGACCTACGTCGCGACCGTCACCGGCTGCACCGGCGGGAGCGTCGTCCTGACGTTCGCCGCGGACGGCGCGCTCACGGGCGGGACCCGGGGTCCCGCCCTCGCGACGAGCGCCCCCGCGGTCACGGTCGACCGGACGGCGCCGACGGCGACGTTCACCCCGCCGGCGACGAACCCGACGACCGCGACGTCCCTCCTCTACGCCCTCGCCTTCAGCGAGCCGGTCACCGGCCTCGCCCTCGGCGACCTCTCGGTCGGCGGCTCGACGAGCGCCGGCTGGAGCGTCGCCACCCTCGACGGATCGGCCGCGACCTACGCCGTCTCGGTCACGACCGGGGGCGCGACGTACGGGGACGTCGTCCTCGCGCTCGCCGCCGACTCGGTCGTCGACGTCGCGGGGAACACCGGCCCCGTCGCGACGGCGAGCGCCGGCCCGGTCGGCTACCGCCCGACGGTCGCGATCACGGCGTCGGCCGGCGCGAACGGCTCGATCAGCCCGAGCGGGACGATCCCGCTCGTCGCCGGGAACGACCAGGTCTTCGCGTTCACGCCCGCCGTCGGCTACCGGGTCGCGAGCGTCACCGTCGACGGGGTCACGACCGTGACCGACGCGACGACGTGGACGCTCACGAACATCACCGGGAACCGGACCGTCTCGGTCGCCTTCGCGCTCCAGAGCTTCGCGATCACGGCGCTCGCCGGGACCGGCGGCACGATCACCCCGTCCGGGACGACGACCGTCGCGTACGGCGGGTCCGCCTCGTACGCGATCGCCCCGGCCGCCGGGTACGTCATCCTCGACGTCTTCGTCGACGACGTCCCGGTCGGTCCGGTCGGCTCGTACGTCTTCCCGTTCGTCGACGCGCCCCATCGGATCGGCGCGACGTTCGCCCTCGCGACGGCGCAGCCGGTCGCCACGACGACGACCGTCTTCTCCGGCACGAACCCGTCGATCGCCGGCGTCCCCACCCCGTTCACCGTCGCCGTCGGCCCCGTCGGCGCGACCGGCCTCGTCCGGCTCCTCGCCGGGACGACGCAGCTCGGCTCGTGCGCGATCGTGAGCGGCGGCTCGTGCCAGGTGACCACGTCGGCGCTCGTCCCCGGGACGGTCGCGCTCCGCGCGGTCTTCGACGGCAACAGCGTCTACCTCCCGAGCACGTCGCCGACGATCGAGCAGGTCGTCGGGAGCGTGAGCGGCGGGACCGTCACGTACCCGCTCGCCGCGGTCGCCGGCGGGACCGTCGCGATCACCGGCGGCATCGTCGGCTCCCCGAGCCTCGAGTTCACCGCCGCGACGACCGGGACGTACAGCGTCTCGTTCGGCCCGGCGACCGCCCCCTCGGCCGGCGGGTCGACCCCGTTCGTCGTCGGCGGCTCGACGGTCGTCGTCGAGATCGCCGCCTCGACCGGCGACGGCGCCCCGGCCGCCGGCCCGTTCACCGTCTGCCTCGCCGGTGCGTCGCCCGACCGTCTCTGGCACTTCGAGGGCGGCGCGTGGGTCGACGTCACCGCCTACTACGGCACCGGGACCGTCTGCGGCGTCACCGCGACCCTCTCGCCGTTCGCCTCCGCACCGGCGCGCGCCGCTTCGAGCGTCGCGATCGCCGGACCGTCCGCGGGGACCGCGGGCTCCCCGGTCGCCTACTCGGTGAGCATCACGCCGGCCACGGCGACCGGCACCGTCACGGTCAGCGCCGGGGCGACGACGCTCGGCACGTGCACGCTCTCGGGCGGGACGTGCGTCGTGAGCGCCGCGCTCCCGGCCGGCGGCTACTCGGTCACCGCCTCGTACGCGGGCGACGCCGGGACCCTCGGGTCGACGGCGCCGAGCCCGATCGAGCTCACCGTCTCCGAGCCCTCGGGCGGCGGCGGTGGTGGTGGCGGTGGCGGCGGCGGCTTCCCGCCGATCGTCCTCCCGCCGGCGAGCGGCCAGTCGCAGACGATCACGTTCGTCCCGGTGACCGGCGTCGGGCGCGGCCAGTCGGTCACGCTCCGCGCGACCGCCTCCTCCGGGCTCGCGGTCGCGTTCACGACCACGACCCCGACGATCTGCCGGGTCTCGGGGACGACGCTCACCGGGCTCGCGCTCGGGACGTGCGGCGTCATCGCGACCCAGGCCGGCAATACGACATGGGCGCCCGCGACCGCGGTGACCGCCGCGATCGCGGTGAAGCTCCCGGTGACGCTCACGACGAGTGCCTACCGCGGGACGAGCCTCCTCGGGAACCCCGCGACCGTCCGCAAGGGCGCCCGGATCGAGCTCCGGCTCACGACGACGAAGGCGATCGCCGGACGGGTCGTCGAGATCTGGCAGCGGATCGGGACCGGCGCGTGGACGAAGCTGACGACGAAGCGCGTCGACACCGCGGGCAAGGCGGTCTTCGCCTTCTACGCGACCCGGTCCGACGTCAGCTACCGCTGGCGCTTCAACGGCTCGACGACGCACGCCCCGACGATCGGGACCGCCCGCCGCTTCTACGCGCGGTAG
>JBJOLT010000059.1:0-8084 GCA_046045415.1 Chloroflexota bacterium
TACGTACGGAGCGGCGCCGCGCGGCACTACCTCGACTGCGCGCCGCCTCTCCCTGCCGTCCGGGTGCGGTCGTGCCCCGTGCTCAGTACACCCGGACGGTGACGGGCGCGGTCCCCTTCCAGGTAGGGCAGCCACAGACGTAGGCGAAGTCGGACGGCATCAGGTCGACGACGCGAATCGGCCGGAAGCCCTTCCAGGGTCCGTAGTCGTTGATCGTCCGCTCGACGCACCCTCCCTCGCCGCAGATGACGACGACGGTACCGCGCGGGAGGCGCATCGCGGTCGTCCCGTTGTCGTACCAGCTCGCGTAGCCGGTGAGGGTGTAGCGCGGCTCCTTCCAGATCCGGCCGGCGGCGACCGATGGGACGCGGACGCTCGGACGCTTGGCAGGGACGGCGGCAACGCTCCCCGACCCGACGTCGATCAGCGACTCGTCGGGCGCGAGGTACGAGGCCGACCGGCCGGCTGGATCGAGCGGCGCGACGACCGGGGCCGCCCGCTCGACGGTTCGGGGCGCCGGGAACTCGCGGAAGACGCGGTCGGGCAGCCGACCGCCCGCGTCGAGCTCGGCCGAGTCCACCATCCCGGGGAGCGCGGCGATCGCGAGGACCGCGGTGAGGAGCGTCCATGCGAGGAGCTTGATGGGCACGTTCGCGACGATAGCGGACGCCGCTCACCGGCGGCAAACCGCCGCTCGCCGGCGGCCAAACTGCCGTTCACCGGCGGCAAACCGCCGCTCACCGGCGGCAAACCGCCGCTCGCCGGCGGCAACCGCCGCTCACCGGCGGCCAAACTGCCGTGCGTCACACGCCGATGCGACGCGGCGCTCCCCCGTGACCCGCACCCCGCGTGCGGCGGGCCGAGCCTCAGCGGACGACGACGACCGAGCCGCGCTCCGCGATCGGCACGCCGTCGATGCGGCCGGCTCCGTCGGGGCCCCAGGCGAGGACCTGGAGACGGCTCCCGAGGCCGTCCTGACCGGGCGGGGTCGCCCATGCGAGCCGGCCGGGCTCGAGGGAGACCCCCGCGAGCGCCGGCTCGTCGACGAGGAGTCGCGCGTCGGGATCGATCCGTCCGGTCCACGGATCGAGGACGAGGAGGCTGAGCCGGCCGAGCCGCCGGTCCAGCGGATCGCGGACCCAGATCGCGACGCGGAGCCCGGTCGACTCCCAACGGATCTCCCAGTCGCCCGGGACGGGGTCCACCGCGCCGAGATCGCCGAGACCAGGGATCGGTCCGGGCGGGATCCCCGGCGCCGCCGAGGGCGGGGGCGACGCGGGTGCCGCCGATGGCGCCATCGATGCCGACGGTCCGGGTGTCGCGGGCGACGCCGACGGCTCGAGCGACGCGGGTGGGGCCGAGGAGGGCGACGGCGGTGGCGCGACCGGGGTCGCGGCCGGAGAGATGAGCGCGGCCCACGGGGCGATGACGAACCCTCCCTCGGCCGGGACCCACGAGACCGACGTCCGATCGAAGCGGAGGCGTCCCGTCCAGTGGATCGCCCAGCGGCCGAGCGGATCGACGACGGGGCGCCACACGGGGGCGGCGAGGTCGGTCCGCCGACCGCTCGCGGGCTCGACGAGGAACGCGACGGGGTCCGCGATCGAGGGGGTGCCGTCGACCGCGGGGATCCCGCTCGACGGGCGGGCCGACGGCGCCGGGGCGGCCGGCGCATCCGTCCCGGTGGTCGCGCTCGAGGCCGGCGTGGGGGTCGGGACGGGCGACGGCGAGGGGAAGGCGACCCGGCTCCCGACGAGGAGCGACCCGCTCCACGACGCGAAGACGGAGCGGCCGTCGTCCGTGACGCGCCGTGCGATCGGCTCGCCTGCTCGGCGAAGCCAGACGTCGTGGCCGCGGCTCCCGTCGGCCGGGCGAGCGGTGAAGGCGAACCACGCACCGTCGGGCGAGAAGCCCATCGTCTCCCCGACGATGAGCCCGGACGCGATGGCGACGACCGACCAGTCCCGACCGACGGACGGAGCCGGGGAGGCGGTGGCGCTGGCGGACGGGGCGGGCGTCGGGACGGGCGACGCGCCGGCCGACGCGGACGGAGCCGGGGACGGCGATGCGGCGGCGCTCGCGGACGGGGCGGATGTCGGCGGGGTCGCCGTGGAGCCGTCGGGCGAGCCCGTGGCCCCCGGCGCCGGGGACGCGGTCGGCGACGCGAAGGGCCACGGGGTCGGCTTCCCGGTCGTCGTCGGGCCGCCGGACGGGACCGGCTCGACGCTCGGCGACGGAGCGGCTGCGACATCGATGACCGACGCCCCGGGCGCTCCCGGCGCGAGGACCGTCCCGGCCGGGAGCGTGACGAGGTAGACGCTCCCGCCGGTCGCGGCGGTCCCGGCGTCGACGACCGCGAGCTCGGTGCCCGACGGGGACCGGACGACGGCGCGGGGCGCCTCGGCGAGCCGCAGCAGGGTCTCGGCGGCGGCGATCCCGCAGCCGGCCGACGCGGTCGTGCAGGCGCTGCCGATCGTGGCGATGGAGAGCGCGTACGTGCCGTCGGGCGCGGGTGCGAACCAGGCGACCGGCGCCGCGGCGACGGGCACGGGGGTCGGGACGGCGGCGCCCGTCGGGAGCGGCGTCCGCGTCGGCGGGACGACCGGCCCGCCCGCGAGGAAGGCGGAGAGGGCGACGACCGCGACGACGAGCGCCCCCGCGAGCGCCCCCGCCGGGACGAGGGGGAGGGAGCCGAGCCGCCGCGGGATCACGCGCCGCGATCCTCGCCCGAACGGGCGCTCCGACGGAGCTCCTCGACCGCCTCCTCCGGGGAGACGGGGTTGACGGGCAGCCCGGTCCCGAGCTCGAGCCCGCCGATCGCCCGGAGCCGCGGGTGGATCTCCCAGTGCCAGTGGTACGTCTCGTCGACCCGCTCGCGGAGCGGTGCGGTGTGGAGGACGAGGTTGTACGGGGGTCCGCCGAGCGTCGCGATGAGCCCGAGGACCTGGCGGAGCGCCCCGGCCGCGGAGCCGAGGTCCGCGTCGGTCGCCCGGCCGAAGTCGGCCTCGTGGCGGCGCGGGACGATCCAGACCTCGAACGGCGAGCGGGAGGCGTACGGCGCGAAGGCGATGCTCCCGGCGTCCTCCCAGACGACCCGGTCGCGGCGCGCCGTCTCGTCGCGGACCAGCCGGCAGAAGGGGCATTCGCCGTGCTTGATGAGGAAGCGGGCCGCGCCGCCGACCTCCTCGGCGACCCGGTGGGGCAGCTGCGGGAGGTCGTAGACGTCGAGGCAGAGGTGGTTCGTCATCGCCCCGGCCTCGGCCCCGAAGTTCTGGACGACCTGGACGTACTCGGTCTGGCCGAGGTCGCGCGCCGCGACGACCTCGTCGCGGGCACGGGCGAGGAGCTCGCCGATCGTCGGGAGGCCGACGGCGTGGAGCGAGCGGTGCTCGCCGGGGGGAGCGATCACGGTCCGCCAGCTTCCCGACGCGTGGGCCCGGCCCATCGGGAGCTGGGCGATCCCCCCGCGGTCGAGCGCGTGCGCCTCCTCGAAGGTGCCGACGAGGTTGAACGCGTAGTCCTTCAGGGTCCGGACGCGGACCCCGTCGCCGGACGGGTCGGCGCAGTTCCGGCAGACGTGGTCGTCGCGGACGGCGGAGGCGGTCCGCTCGAAGCGGCCGCGCTCGAAGGCGCGGTCGACGATGACGGCGACCCACCAGCCGGTGATCGGGTCCTTCCGGAGCTCGTAGAGACCGGCCGACATCAGCCGCCCCGCCCGACCGGGGCGACGGGCGACGAGACGGCTCCGGGCGAGACGACTCCGGGAGACGCCGCGACCGGGGACGAGGCGACGCCGCGGGCGGACGCTCCCGGCCCGGGTGCGCCACGCGGGCGCTCGCCCTCCCAGGCGAGCGCCGCCCCGAACCGCTCGGCGAGCGCCGGTGCGAAGATCCCCGCCGCACGCTCGACGTCGTCCGTCGACGGCGGGCCGGGCCGCCAGCCGGCCTCCCGCGCGATCGACGTGGAGGCGACCCCCGGCATCCCGCACGGGTCGATGAGGTCGAAGTCCGAGAGCGCGACCGAGACGTTCAGCGCGATCCCGTGGTAGCTGATCCCCCGCTCGACCCGGATCCCGAGCGCCCCGACCTTCCGCGGCAGCGGCCCGTCGGCCGCGCACCAGCAGCCCGGATGGCCGTCGCGCCGGTCGGCCGCGACGCCGAACGCGGCGCACGTGTCGACGAGCGCCCCCTCGAGCGCACGGACGAGCGGCCGGAGGAGGAGGCCGCGCGACTCGAGCGCGACGATCGGGTACGCGACGAGCTGGCCCGGCCCGTGGTACGTCACCTCGCCGCCCCGCTCGACGCGGATCACCTCGATCCCGCGCTCCGCGAGGAGCGGCGCCGGGGCGAGGACGTGCTCGTCGGCAGCGTGGCGCCCGAGCGTCAGGACCGGCGGGTGCTCGAGGAGGAGGAGCCGGTCGCCGATCTCGCCGGCCGCCCGCCGCGCGACGAGGTCGTGCTGGAGTGCCCACGCCTCGCGGTACGGGACGCGGCCCAGCCAGGTCGCGACGAGCGGACGGTCGGAGGCGGCCACGTGGCCACGATAGCAGCGAACGAGAACCGCCCGGTCGATCGACCGGGCGGTTCGGTGTCGCGCGATGTCCCCGGGGCGACGCCCCGGGGTGGTCAGTGGCGGATCAGAGGCCCTCGACCCAGGGCTTCCAGACCGCCTCGTTCTCCTCGACCCACTTCTTCGCCGCGTCGGCGCGGGTCATCCCGTCGTTCGTGATGTAGTAGGCGACCTTGTTCTGCTCCGCGGCCGTCCACTGGAAGTTCTTGATGAACTGCGCCGCCTTCGGCGCCTTCTCCTCGAGGCTCTTCGAGATGATCTTGTCGAGCGGGCTGTACGGGGCGTACCCGCAGGTGATCTTCTCCGGGTCCGCGTCGCAGCCGTCCGTCCACGCCGGCAGCTTCACCTCGAGGAGCGGCACCTCGGCGAGGAACCACTGCGGCGAGTAGAAGTAGCCGATGAGCGGCGTCCTGTTCGCCTCCGCCTTGCGGAACGCCTCGATGAGCGCCGCCTCGCTCCCCGCGTAGACGACGTTGTAGTTCAGCCCGAGGCCGTTGATGATCCCCTGGTCGCTCGTGACGAACGAGGGATCCCCGAGGAGGAGCTGGCCCTTGCCGCCCGACTCGGAGGTGACGAAGAGGTCCGCGTACTTGTTCAGGTTCGCGCCGTCGACGATGTCCGGGTACTGCTCGGCCATCCACGGCGGGATGAACCAGCCGATGATCCCGTCGATCCCGGTGCTGCCCGCGAGGACGGCGACCCCCTCCTCGTCGATGTACTTCTGCTTGAGATCCAGGTGACCCCAGTTCTCGACGATCGCGTCGACCTCGCCGGTCGCGAACCCCTCCCACGAGACCTGCTCGGCGAGGTCCTTGTACTCGACGGTGAAGCCGAGCTCGTTCTCGAGGATGTAGCCGACGACCGCCGCGTTCGCCTCGTAGCCGACCCACGGGTTGACCGCGATGTCGACGACCTCGCTCGTGCCGCCGCCGCTGCAGCCGGCAGCCGCCACGGAGAGGGCCGTCGCGCCGGCGAGGAGCCGGAGCTTCTTCGTGACCTTCATCGTTCCTGCTGGTCCTCCTCATCGCTCCCCGGCAGGGGGACGCTGGCGGGATTATGCGTCAGCGGTGCGCCGTCGAGAAGCATGGATCCCGGGGCGCCGCGGGCGCGGCGGTTCAGGCGGCCGCAGCCCCGGGGCGGACGTCGGAGCGGCGCGAGACGCCGGCTCCCTGCGTCATCCGGTCGAGCATGACGCCGAGGAGGACGAGGACGATCCCGGCGGCGAGCCCCATCCCGAAGAGGCGGGCCTGGCTGAAGCCGGCGACGACGTCGTAGCCGAGGGCGCCGCCGCCGACGAGCCCGCCGACGACGACCATCGAGAGGACGAGGATCACCGCCTGGTTGCCCGCCAGGAGGAGCGCCCCGCGCGCCGCGGGGATCCGGACCTTCAGGAGGAGCTGCCAGCCGCTCGCCCCACTCATCGTCGCCGCCTCCACCATCGTCTCCGGGACCATCCGGATCCCGACGTCGACGAGCCGGATCACGACGGGGACCGCGAAGATCACCGCCGCGAAGATCGCGGTGAAGCGGCTCGGGTCGAAGAGGACGAAGGCGGGGAGGAGGTAGACGAAGCTCGGCATCACCTGGGCGGCGTCGAGGCCCGGCCGGAGGAACGCGGCGAACCGGTCGTTCCGCGCCGAGGCGACGCCGATCGCGACCCCGATCGCGAGCGTGACGAGGGTCGCGACGAGGACCTGGAGGAGCGTCTCCATCGCGTGCTCCCAGAGGCCGATCGCGTAGACGCCGACGAGGCAGAGCGCGGCGATCGCCGCCGGCCGCGGGCCGGAGAGGATGAGCGCGAGCCCGCCGACGAAGAGCGCGACGAGCCACCACGGCGCCCCGGTGAACAGCTCCTGGAGGGGGTTGAGGAGGCCGTAGCTGACGGCGTCCTTCACGCCGGTCGAGAGCCAGGAGACGTCGCTCCGGAGCCAGTCGACCGCCGCGTTGACCGGACCGGCGAACGAGATGCGGACCGCTTCCGGGAACTCGCGCGCCGCGGGGAGGACGAACCCGGCGATCGCGAGGAGCCCGATCGCGCCGAGCCCGCCGGCGAGCGCCCGCCGGGTGATCGGGCGGAGCCCGGAGCTGCCGCGGCGCGGGTCGAGCCGGCCGCTCCCCCGCTCGGTGAGCCGGTCGAGGGCGATCGCGAGGATGACGATCGCGATGCCGGCGTCGAACATCGTCCCGACGTCGGTCCGGATCAGCGCGCGGAGGACGTTCTGGCCGAGCCCCGGCGCGTCGATGAGCGCGGTGATCACGATCATCGAGAGGGCGAGCATCAGCGTCTGGTTCACCGCGAGCCCGAGGGCGCGGCCCGCCTGCGGGAGCCGGACCTTGCCGAGGAGCTGGAGCGCGGTCGCCCCGAGGGAGGTCCCCGCCTCGACCGAGGCGCGCGGCACCTCGATGATCCCGAGCGCCGTGATCCGGATCGCCGCGGGCATCGCGTAGATGAGCGTGACGATCGTCGCCGCCGCCCCGCCGATCCCGAAGAAGATGACGAACGGCGTGAGGTAGGCGAAGGTCGGCATGATCTGCATCACGTCGAGGAGCGGCGTGATCGCGCGGCGGAAGCCGGGCCGGAGGCCCGCGAGGATCCCGATCGGGATGCCGAGCGCGAGCGAGACGGCGACGGCGACGAGGATCGCGCCGAGCGTCTCGACCGCCGGCTCCCAGAGGCCGAGGACCCCGAGCGCGAGGAAGCCCGCGACCTGGAGCGCGGCGAGCCGCCGGCCGCCGGCCGCCCAGCCGAGGAGGCCGAAGGCGGCGACGAGCGCCGGCCACCCGACCGCCGCGAGGAACGCCGTCATCCACTCGACGAGGAGGTCGATCGTCGTCCGCGGCCCGATGAAGAGCGCGACGAAGAGCGGGTTCGAGCGGTTGGACCGGACCCAGTCGCGGACCTCGTTCAGCTGGAGGAAGAGCGGCCGGTCCTGCGCGTGCGGCTGGCCGGCGGTCCCGGCGAACGCGACGTAGAGGACCGCCGACGCGAGCGCGAGGAGGCCGAACCACGCGAGCCCCGGGAGCCGGGGGAGCGTCGTCCTCGACGGGAAGGCGAGGGAAGGGGTCGCCATCGCGGGTCTCCTCTCGGTCGGCGTGCGGATCTGGGCGGATCGCCGTGCGGGTCGGGGGTCAGTCTCCGTGGTCGAGCGTGCCGGCGATCGCGCCGAGGATCCGGGCGCGGTCGACGACGCCGACGAGCCGGCCGTCCTCGACGACGCGGATCGGCTTCTCGGTCGAGGCGGCCGCCTCGAGGCAGGTCCTGATCACGGCACCCGGCGGGAACTCCGGCCCGTCCGTGGGGTCGGAGGGGACGGGATCGCGCATCACCCAGCGGAGCGTGAGGACGCTCGACTTCGGGACGTCGCGGACGAAATCGCGGACATAGTCGTCCGCCGGCGCCCCGACCAGCTCCTCCGGGCTCCCGGTCTGCACGATCCGCCCCTCGCGCATGACGACGATGTGGTCGCCGAGCTTCAGCGCCTCGGCGAGATCGTGGGTGATGAAGACCATCGTCT
>JBJOLT010000088.1:0-20236 GCA_046045415.1 Chloroflexota bacterium
ACGAGGTGTCGATGTGGCGCTCCTTCAGCGCCGCGATGAAGGCCGGGTCGCTCCATCCGGACCCGTCGAGCCACGTCCCGATCGGGAAGAAGGGCGTGAAGAGCCGGAGCCCGGCGCTCGCCGATCCGGCCGAGGTGTCGACCGTGAGCGCCGCGTACGTCCCCTCCGTCGGCGCGACCCCCGCGAGGCGGAGGATCGCCGTCCGCCCCGCGGCGATCGTCGTCTGGCCGCCGAGCGCGGTGTAGGCGACGGCGGCGCCGTCGAGGCGGACCTCCTCGATCCCCGTCGCCGCGTTGCCGTCGTTCCGGGCGATGACGACGGCGTCGTTCCCGTCCCGGTACGCGAGCCCGAGCCGGATCGGAGAGGGGTCGAGCGCGACCTCCGCCGTGAGCGCCGCGTGGCCGTCGACCTCGATCCCGATCATCGTCGTCGCCGCGGGCTCGGTCGTCCGCTTCAGCTGGAAGACCGCGGCGCCGCCGGCCGGGATCGCCGGCCCCGGGAGCCAGCGCGCCCACGCCATCTCGCGCGGCGGCGAGGCGGTGCACGCGAGGCCCGCGTCCTGGCAGGTGCCGGCGAGGAACGTCGCGAGCGCGACGCCGTCGACGGTCACGTCCTCGACCGCGGCGTCGCCGGAGCCGTCGTTCCGCACGACGATCGTCAGGAGGCCGCCCTCGTCGGGGTTGCCGAAGCTCCAGTTCTTGCGGACCTTCCGCTCATGCTCCGGGATCGCCGGGTCCCAGGCCGCCGGTCGGTAGTCGACCGCGTCGATCGCGAGGTCGTGCCCCGTCGCGGCGGCGCTCGGCATGAGCACCCCCACGAGGAGCGTCGATGCCCCGAGCGCGGTAAGGGCGTGGTGCGTTCGTCTCATCCCGATCCCTCCAACGTTCCCATCGATCGAACCGTCACCGACCGTGCCCTGCGGCCCGCTCGATACGGGCCGCGGTCAGCTGCGTGGAGAGCCGCGCGAGCGCGGCGGGGCCGAGCCCGAGCCGGTCGGCGCCGAGGAGGGCGGCGCCGAGGACCGGCGGGGCGTCGAGACGTCGGACGATCGCCTGCGGGGCGACCGCGAGGAGGCCGGCGCGAAATCGCTCGTGGAACGCGCGGTCGTCCGTCCGCCAGATCGAGCCGATGAGGACGATCTCGACCGGACGGCGGGCGAGCCCGAGCCGGCGGATCGCCGATGCGCCGATCGCGACGAGCCGGTCCGCCTGCCAGTCCGCGAGCCCGCGGGCGACGGCGTCCCCGGCGGCAGCCGCGGAGAACACGACCGGCGCGAGACCCGGGACGTCGTCCCCGGTGATCCGCCCGACGTGGAGCGCGACCACGACGTCGAGCGGGCGGCGGAGCCCGAAGTGGCCCGGGACGAGCCGCTCGAGTGAGGTCCGCGGCCCCCGACCGTCGCGGCCGTGGATCGCGGCGCCGAGCGCCCGGACCGCGAGGTCGGCGCCGCCGCCCTCGTCACCGGAGAGGGACCCGAGTGCCGGGAACCGGACGACCCGCCCGTCGGGCCCGACCCCCGCGCAGTTCATCCCGGTCCCGCAGACGAGCGATATCCCCCACCCCTCGCTCGTCCCGGCGCGAAGCCCGGCGAACGCGTCGTTCCGGACGATCGTCGCGGCGGCGAGCCCCGCCCGTCCGATCGCGCGGCCGAGCCGCCGGTCGTCGACGGGGAGATCCGCCCCGGCGAGGCAGTAGACGCCGACCTCGGGCGCGAGCGCGTCCGGGTCGAGCCCTCCCTCGCGGGCGGCGGCGCGGGCGGTCCCGCGGATCGTCTCGATCATCCGCCGCATCCCGACGGCGTGGTAGGAGCCGCTGCCGCCGCGGGCGACGCCGAGGACCGACCCGTCGCGACCGACGAGCGCGACGTCCGTCTTCGAGTTGCCGCCGTCGACGGCGAGGATCGCGGCCGGGCTCGCCGGGCTCATCGTGCCGGTCCCTCGAGCCGGAGCGTCTCGATCCGGGCGGGACCGAGCGGGACCGCCAGGCCGGCGACCCGCGCCGACCGTCGCTCGGCGGAGTCGTTCCAGATCCGCACCTCGACACCGCCGACCACCCGCCGGATCGCCGAGAGGTGGCCGCCGTCGACCTCGAGGAGCGGACCGCCCACCTCCGCCCCACCCCCCGGGGCCGGGACCTCGAGCAGCGGCAGCGCGAACCGCTCCCAGTCCTCGACGAGCGTCTCGCGCCGGGCGTCGCGCCGGATCCCGAGCGCGAAGCGCGTCTCGCCGATGCACTGCGCCTCGGGAGTCGGCGTGTCGGGGCCGGCCTCCATCGGCCGCGTCGGGATCGTCGGGCGGCTGATCAGTCCGATCGCGCGGAGGAGCGCGATCCCGAGCCGATCGCCGGCGACCTCGTACTCGATCACGCCCTCGGCGAGGACCGCGGTGCCGGCGGCGAGGACGGCGCCACGGGCGGGCCAGGCGCTCGAGCCGATCTCCTCCGGGCCGCCCTCGCCGACGAGCGGCCGGTCGACGATCTCGAACGGCGAGAGCGCCGTCGAGCCGTCGGGGGCGGACGGGAGCCGGATCCAGAGCCGGAGCCGGTGGTCGGGCCGGGCGTTCTCGATCCGGCCGTCGAGCCGAACGAACGGCTCCCCCGCCCGGCGCGTCGCCGAGATCTCGATCGACGAGCCCGCGAAGCGGGCGACCGCGCGCCCCGGACCGAGCCGCTCGACGACGAGCGGCGGCATCGGCGCGCCGTCCTCGGGCGGGCAGAAGTCGTAGAGGTCGCCGACGTCGTCCTCGTCGGTGAACGAGATCGTCGTCCCGTCGTCGAGGACGACCCGTCCGTCCCCGACCGTGAGCTCGACGGGGTGCGGGCGCGCGAGCGACGCCTCGGCCGGCAGGACCGTCCATCCGAGGCCGGGGATCCCCTCGCGCTCGAACGGCGACGGGTTCCACCGGAGCATCCCGGCGACGCTCGAGCGCGCGGCGAGCCGGGTGGCGGCGCCCGCGATCACCTCCTCGACGAGCTCCTCGGCCTCCTGGAACCGCGCGTCGACGTCGCGGGCGACCTGATCGTGCGAGCAGCCGCAGACCGAGTCGTGCGCGCCGTTCCAGAGGAGTCGCCGCCAGACCTCGGTGAGCGCGGTCGCCGCCCCGTCGGGCTCGTGGACGAGCGCCGTCAGCGGCTCGGCATACCGTTCGAGCCGCGCCTCGAGCCTCGCGCGGCGGCGCTTCTGGTGCGGCCGCGCCGAGTAGACGTTCGGGAGGAGCGGCGGACGCGCGGCGGCACGGAGCTCCCCCGCCCAGGTCGGCGGGTCGACGGGCGGCGGCGCCTGGCCGAGGAACTCCGCGATCGAGCCGATCCCGATGTCGAGGCCGGTCAGCTCCCGCGCGGCGGCGAGGAGGGTCGCCATCGGCGCCATCGGGACCGAGTGGTCGCCGCCGACCGGGATGATCGCCATCGGCCGGTCCGCCATCGGGGCGACGACCGCCGCGATCCGCTCCAGCTCCGCCCCGAGGTCGCCGGCGGACGCAAGACGGTCGCGGATCCCCGCGCCCAGCTCGTACCCGTAGGCGTAGTACTCGGCGAGGACCTCGCTCCCGTCGGGGGAGCGCCACGTGAAGCTCGCCCGGTCGATCGCCGAGGGGACGCCGCGCCAGAGGACGGCCCGGTCGATCCCGGCGCGCCGAAGGAGCTGCGGCATCTGGCCGATGTGGCCGAACTGATCGGGGAGGTAGCCCGCCCACGGCCCGCCGACCGGCGACTCGATCCCGAACGAACGCGCCCGCGCCAGTCCCCACTCCAGGTTCCGGATCGTGCTCTCGCCCGAGGTGAGGAACTCGTCCATCTGCGTGAACCACGGACCGATGGAGAGGCGGCCGGCGTGGAAGAGGGCGCGGAGCTCGGGCTCGCGCTCGGGACGGAGCGCGAGGTAGTCGTCGATCATCGCCGACTGCCCGTCGAGGTGGAAGTGACGGAACGCGGGCTCGCGCGGGAGGAGCTCGAGGAGCCCGTCGAAGAGCTCGACGAGCCGCCGCTGGAAGACGGCGAACGGCTCGTACCACTCCCGATCCCAGTGGGTGTGGGCGACGATGACGAACCTCATCGGCCGACCCCGGGGAAGAAGCGCGGGAGGAGGTCGCGGTTCTCGGCGAGGATCGCCTCGAGGAGCGGCGCCGCGATCTCGCGCGACGGGACGAGCGGGTTCGCGGCGAGGGCGTCGAGCGCGATCGCCCGGTCGCCGGAGATGGCGGCCCGGATCGTCAGGCGCTGATAGCGGTCCAGCGACTCGACGAGCGTCCGCTGCTCGGGCCGGAGCGCGGCGACGGGGAGCGGCCGCGCCCCCGTCCGGTCGACGGCGCTCGTCGCCTCGACGACGAGGTCGGCCGGGAGACCAGGGATCGCGCCGTCGTTCCGGACGTCGACGACGAGGTGGCGGCCGGTCGTCGAGCCGAGCGCCTCGACGAGCTCGAGCGCCGCCTCCGAATACCAGGCGCCGCCCCGCTCGGAGAGGAGCGCCGGCTTCTCGACGAGCGCCGGGTCGGCGTAGAGCTCGAGGAGACCACGCTCGATCTCGATCACCTCGGTCGCCCGGGTCCCCGCCGCCCGCTGCTCCGCGAGGATCCCCGCCGGGTCGGCGTAGAAGCGCTGGTAGTAGGAGGGGATCGCGCCGGCCGCGGCGATCGCGTCCGCCGACCAGCCGGTCTCGTCCTCGATCCGGGCGGCGTGCTCGGCGAGGAGCGAGGCGAGGTGCGGCTCCCCGTCGATCCGGACCTCCCGGAACCACGAGGCGTGGTTGAGCCCCACCGACTCGAGCTCGACGCGGGCCCCGGCGATCCCCAGCGCCGCGGCGATCTCGCGCTGGAGGCCGATCGCGACGTTGCAGAGCCCGAGCGCGCGGTGGCCGGCGTCGAGGAGCGCCTGCGTGACGACGCCGACCGGGTTCGTGAAGTCGACGAGCCACCCGCCCGGCGCGCCCCGGCGCGCGAACCGCTCCGCGACGTCGAGGACGACGGGGATCGTCCGGAGCGCCTTCGCGAAGCCGCCGGGACCGGTCGTCTCCTGGCCGAGGATCCCGAAGCGGAGTGGGATCGTCTCGTCGCGGAGGCGTGCCGCCTGGCCGCCGACCCTGAGCTGGACGAGGCAGAACGACGCGCCGGCGAGCGCCGCGTCGAGGTCGCCCGTGAGGGTGAGGCGGCCGGGCCAGTCCCGCTGGAGAAGGATCCGGCGGGCGAAGCCGCCGACGATCTCGAGGCGCGGCGCGTCGATGTCGTGGAGCACGAGCTCGTCGATCCCGAGCGCGCGGCCGCGATCGGCGATCCCCTGGACGAGCTCCGGGGTGTAGGTGCTCCCGCCGCCGACGACCGCGACCTTCACCCGAGCGTCACCTCGCGCCCCGTCGCGGCCGAGCGGTAGGCAGCCTCCATGATCCGCATCACCTCGAGCCCGACGGCGGGCCCGATGAGCGGGGCCTCGCTCCCGCGCGCGACCGCCGCCGCGTGGGCGATCTGGGCGGCGTAGATCCGCGGGTCGCAGTGGTCGGTCCGCTCGAAGGGCGGCGGGCTCGACGTCTCGGTCGTCTCGTCGTCGCGCTCCCGGGTGACGAGCGTCGGGAAGAGGGACGCGAACGCGGTGGTCCCGTGGATCCGCGTCGCCGCCTCCGGGCCGTCGCTCTGGACCTGCCACCAGCCGGCCTCGATCTGGCTCGCCGTCCCGTCGTCCCAGTCGACGAGGATGACCGCGGTGTCGTCGACGTCGTAGCTCCCGTAGTGCGTCCCGATCCGCGCGGTCACCCGGACCGCGCGGGGATCGCCGATCAGGTAGCGGACCGTGTCGATCGCGTGGACCCCCATGTCGGCGAGCGCGCCGCCGCCCGCGAGCCGCTTCTCGGTGAACCAGCCGGAGGGCCCCCACCACGTGTGGACGCCGATCGCCCGGGAGCGGACGACCCGCCCGATCGCCCCGGCGGCGATCTGCCCGCGAAGCCAGCGGGCGTCGGGATCGAAGCGCCACATGTGGGCGGTGAGGACCGCGCGACCCGCCCGGTCGGCGGCGGCGATCATCGCCTCCGCCTCGGCGACCGTCGTCGCCATCGGCTTCTCGACGAGGACGTGGACCCCCGCCTCGAGGAGCGCGATCGCCTGCGGCGCGTGGAGCGCGTTCGGCGTCCCGATCACCGCGACGTCGAAGGCGCCTCGCCGGGCGGCGGCGACGAACTCGTCCCAGTCGGTCGTCGCGAGCGGCGCCGGATGGTCGGCGACGAACCGCGTCAGCGCCTCGCCACGGTGGTTGTGGACCGCGGCGAGCGCGGCCCCCTCGGTCGCCGCGATCGCATTCGCATGGATCCGCCCGATGTAGCCGACCCCGCAGAGCCCGAACCGGACCGCCGTCGTCATCGCCCGCCTCCCTCGCTCATCCCCGCCCGGCGACGGCTGCCGCCGTCGTGTCCGCCGACCGCGCCGCGGCGGCGACCATCGCCCACGCCTCGGCCTCGGGGAGCGTCCCGGGCCGCTCCACCGCCCCGCCCGGGTACGACCAGGCGAGCACCTCCTCGATCCCGGCGGCCGCCGCCGCCTCGACCGCCGTCGCGAGCTCGCCGGCGCGTGCGGGATCGACGCCGAAGAGCGCCACCCAGCAATGGCTCCGGAGCCGATGCGCCCGGGCGACGGCGACGGTCCGCGCCGCATGGTCGGCGACGTACGGGAGGACCGGCTCGCCGTGGAGGAACCAGTACGGGTCGGTCCCGATCCCGTCGAGGCCGGGGAGGGCGGCGGCCCCCTCCCACGGGATCGACTCCGGCGCCTCCTCCCCCACCGGGAGGAGCGTCAGGACGTTCCGGAGTCCCGCCGCTCGCGCCGTCGCGAGCCCACCCTCGAGGAGGGCGAGGAGCGAGCGGACGCGAAACGCCCGGAGCTCCGGGGTGAGCCCCGCCGGGAAGGGACCGCCCGGCGCACCGTGGCGGCCCGCCGCCCACGCCTCCCGACACGCGTCGCAGGCGCAGGACCATGCGTCGAGCGGCCCGTCGTTCCAGTCGTCCCATGACGGGAGCCAGAGATGCGGCTCGTCCCAGAGGATCCCGTCCGCCCCGGAGCGGATCGCGGCCTCCACCCAGCGCGCGAGCCAGGCCGCCGTCCGCTCGTGGTTCGGGCAGGCCGCGGGGACGTCGCGGCCGTCGGAGAGCCGCTGCCTGATCCCCGGGTCCCGCGCGATCGCGAACGAGAGGGCCTCGCCCCCGAAGAGCCCGAGGACCGCCCACGGGTCGAGGAGCGCCTCGAGACCCCGCGACCGGGTCGCACGGACGAGCTCGCCGATCCGGTCCGGCCGGAACGCGACGTCGTCCTCCGGCACGCAGTGGACGACGAGCGACGCCCCGGCCGTCGCGATCGCGTCGAGGTCCCGCTCGACGTGGTCGAGACGGCGCGAGCCGTGGTAGCTGACGCCGAGGCGCATCGGCTCAGTGCGCGGCGATGAGCGGGCGGAGCTCGCTCGCGGCGTCGCGGACCTTGACGATCGCCTCGACCGCGTCCTCGATCCCCTTCCGGCCGGCCCGGAAGATGTTCTCGTCGAGGTAGACCGTCTCGGCCGACCCCGCCCGCTCGGAGACCGGGCAGTGCCACGCCTCCGGCCGGAGCCGGTCGGCGTACTCCACCGCGACCGGGAGCCGCGAGAGCCACGGCTGGAAGAGCGGGTCGCGGGTGAGCGACGGGTAGCCGAGCCAGCAGCCGACGCCCTCCTCGTCGAGCGCGTCGCAGACGAGGTCGTTCGAGGCGCCGCCGAAGCGCTCCGGGTCGATCCGGAGGATGTAGCGGTAGAAGCTCCGGCGGGTGTTCCGCGGGTCGACGTCGAGGAGCGTCACCCCCTCGACCCCGGCCATCAGCTCCTCGAAGTAGTGGGCGTTCTCCGCCCGCTCCGCCATCTGCCCCTCGAACTTCGCGAGCTGCGAGACGAGGAGCGCCGCGTGGAGCTCGCCGAGCCGGTAGTTCGCCCCGAAGTGGTAGCGCCGCTCCTCGGGGTCCTTCGCGCGGCCGCAGTCGATGATGGAGGTGGCGGCCTCCGCGAGCGCCGCGTCGTCGGTCGTCAGCGTCCCCCCCTCGCCGGCGGTGAGGATCTTCGAGCTCTGGTGGCTGAAGGAGCCGAAGTCCCCGAGCGCACCGATCCCCCGCCCGCGCCACGCCTTCCCCTGGCTGTGCGCGGCGTCCTCGATCACCTTCAGCCCGTGGCGCTTCGCGATCTCGCCGATCCGGTCCATGTCCGACACCGACTGGCCGAGGTGGACCGGCATGATCGCCTTCGTCCGGGGGGTGATCGCCGCCTCGACGGCGTCGGGGTCGATCGTGAGCGAGCCCGGGAGGACGTCGACGATCACCGGGAGCGCCCCGGCGGCCATCGGCGCGTACGCGGTCGCGGCGAAGGTGAGCGCCGGGACGATCACCTCGTCGCCCCAGCCGATGCCGAGCGCCTTGAGCGCGACCTCGAGCGTCACCGTCCCGTTCATCATCAGGACGGCGTGCTTCACCCCCTGGAGGCGGGCGAACCCCTCGGTGAAGGCGGCGGTGTTCGGGCCCGGGATCGGGTAGCCGCCCCACCGTCCGGAGCGGACGGCAGCGGTCACCGAGGCGACGTCGGCATCGTCGACGGTGGGCCAGTCCGGGTAGCCCTGCGGGCGGACGGGGCTCCCCCCGAGGATCGCGAGTCGGTTCGTCACGGTGCACCTCCGGTCGCGGTCGCCCCGGCGGCCTCCGTTGCCAGGAGCGACCTGATCGCGTCGGCCACGACGGGGCCAGCCTCACGCCCCACCGACATCGTCTCCTCGTAGTGCTCCCCCGGCGCCCGCGGATCGTCCGGGAAGACGAAGTCCGCGGGATCGAGGAAGTAGCCGAGTTCGTCGTCGGCGAGCCCGACGATCGCGGTGAGCGCCGGCGCGAGCGCCGCCTTCAGCGGCAGCCCGAGCGTCGGCGCGAGCTCGCCCGGGACGGCGGCGAGCCGGAGCCCCGCGGGGCCGCCGATCTCGACGAGCGAGACGTCGCTCGTGATCGCGCCGCTCGCGGTGCGCTCCCGGGGGGCGACGATCCCCGCCGCGAGGGCCCCCTCGAAGACCGGGTTCTCGGACGGGATCGCGATGGGCCGCCGATCGAACCGGAGCCCCGGGCCGAGCCGGCGCGCCTCGCCCGCGAGGGCGGCGAGCGCCGCGTCGGCGAGCCGCGCCCCGGCACGTTCGAGCTCGGCGACCGTCGGCTCGTCCCGCGCCGGGGTCATCATCGCGCCGAGCGCTCCGGCGGCGAAGACCGCCGTCCCGCCGAGCGCCGCCTCCACCCGCTCGCGGAGGGCGCCGGGGTAGTCGGCGCTCACGAGGGTCGTCGATCCGTCGAGGACCTCCGGGTGGCAGGGGAAGTCGAGGAAGGTGGCGACGGTCCGTCCGTCGGCGCCGACCGCCCGGAGGATCGTCAGCTCGTCGTCGACGATCGCCGGCTGGCGGGCGTTCCGCGCGACCCCGGGCACGCGGATCGCGGCCGCCTCGAGCCCGACCGGTACGAGCGCCGCGATCGCCGCACGCGCCGCCGCGACGACGGCCGCCTCGACCCGGCCGAGGTACGCGGGATCGACCCCCGAGGTCGCGTCGTCGGGACCCCAGAGGCCGATCGTGTCGGGCCCGGAATGGACGTGGGTCGCGGCGAGGATCGCGCGCGCGCCGGTCGCCGCCCCCTCGATCGCGAGGCGGGCCGAGAGGACGAGGCCGCGCGGGAGGCCGACGAGGTCGGCGACGACGATGACGACCGGCGGCCCGTCCGGGGTCGCGAGAGCGAGGGCGCGGACCTCGAGCGGCGAGTGGACCCCGGTCGCGGGACGCGGCGGCCAGAAGCCCGCGAGGAGGGTCGGGGTGCCGTCGGGACCGGCGAGGCGCGGGGTGATCGGGATCGCGGCCGCCCCGGCGCGATGCGTCATCGGGCCGCTCACCGGCGCACCTCGACGTCGAGCCGGTTCGCGGCGAGCTCGCCTCCCGCCTCGTCGACGAGCCGGAGCTCGACCCGGTACCAGCCGGCCGCGAGGCGGAACTCCGTCTCGCCGAGGATCGTCGCGGAGTCGCCGGGCGCCCCGGCGACCGCGAGCTCGCCGCTCGCGACGGGGGCCGTCGTCGTCGTCCCCGCCGTCGTCGTCCCCGCCGCGGTCGACGCCGCCGCCGGGAGGCGCGGATCCGCGATCGGCCGGACCGTCCACGTGAGCGTCCCCGACGGGACGGGGTCGCGGAGATCGTTGATCAGCCACGCGCGGGCCCCGATCGGGCGGCCGGCGCGGGGACGGGGCGCCGGATGGCCGCGGCCGTCGCGGAGCTCGAGTGAGACGAGCCGCGGCGCCATCGCGCGTCGGAGCGCCTCGTACCCCGGCTTCGGACGCCGGTGGTGGTCGAGGACGGCCCACGTCATCGACTCCCACCCCTCCACCGCCATGAACTGCTGGATCCCGGTGATGAGCGGGCCGCCGTCGGCCGGAAGGCCACCCGGACGGGCCGCCTTCCCCCGCCGGTAGGATTCGGTCGCGACCTGGAGGAGGTTCGCCTGGTAGGCCTGGGACGCCGCGACGAAGCGCTCGAGGCCGTCCGAGGGGAGGACCCGGACGTGCGTCCGCGTCTCGCGGTGCTGGAAGTCGTGGAAGGCCCAGGTCCGCCGCGCCCTCGGCGTGTCGTACGCGAGCGCGTCGGCCGGGATGATCTCCCGGAGGGTCGCGACATCGGGCGGGGCGAGCGAGCCGTATTCGGTGACGAAGGGGCCGCCGGGACGGTAGGCGAAGTCCTCCCACCGGCCGAAGTACCAGCCGGCGTAGAAGTGGCCGTCGCCGGTCCCGCTGTTCCGGTGGACGTAGCGGGTCGGGTCCTCGGCCCGGGCGATCCCCTCGAGGGCGGCGTCGAGCTCGCGGTTGTGCGACGGGTCGTAGGCGCCGCCGGTCTCCTCCGCCATCCACGGCGCGTCCCACGGCGACTCGTTGTGGCAGCACCAGGCGACGATCGACGGGTGGCTCCCGAGGCCGCGGACCATCGCCCGGAGCTGGCGGTGCGCCTCCGCGTGGAAGGCCGGCTCGTCCGAGTAGCCCCACTGGAGCGGGAAGTCCTGCCAGATCGAGATGCCGAGCTCGTCGGCGACCTCGTAGAGGATCGGCGCCGCGACATGGGCGTGGACCCGGACCTGGTTCAGCCCGGCGTCGCGCATCAGGCCGAGGTCGCGCCGGACGAGCGCCTCGTCGTACTCGGCCGGCCAGAAGGTCCCGATGTAGTTCGTCCCCCGGACCCAGAGCTCCTCGCCGTTGAGGTGCCAGCGGAACGAGCGGTCCACCTCGACCGAGCGGATCCCCGTCCGACGGCTCGCGACCGCGAGCGGCGCCGCCGCCGGGTCCGCCGCGTCGTGGACGGTGAGGGTCGCGTCGTAGCGGACCGGCTCGCCGCGGTCCCACGTCGTCCAGCGGTCGGCGAGCGGGAGCCGCGCCGTCGCACGCACCTCGACCCGGCCGCCGGCTGCGGGGAGCTCGACGCTCGTCGTGAGCTCGCCCCGGTCGCGCGGTCCGACGAGCGCGAGCCGGAGCCCGACGACGGGCGGCGACCCGGCGGCGGCCGCGAGCGTCGCGACGAGCTCGACGTCGGCGGCGTCGCCCGCGGGGAGCGCCCGGACGAGCAGCTCGTCGACGATCACCGCCGACGGCCACGCCTCCAGCGTCACCGGCCCCCAGATCCCGCCCGAGTTCCGCGCCTGCCCCTCGCGGCTCCACGCGTTCCCCGGCCGGGCGTCGTGGTGGCCGAGGACCCCCTTGATGAGCGTCTTGCGCATGTGCCAGACGCTCCCCCACGGCTCGTTCGGCGAGTCGACCTCGACGACGAGCCGGTGGCGGCCGGCCGCGAGTCCGGGGAGGTCGAACCAGAACGGCTCGAAGTAGCCCTCGTGGCGCCCGAGCTCCACCCCGTCGAGCCAGACGCGGCAGCGGTAGTCGACGCCGCCGAAGCGGAGGCGGAGCCGCCGGTCCGCGAGCTCAGGCCCGATCTCGAGGTCGCGCGCGAAGGTCGCCCGGCCGGCATGGTCGATCCCGCGGAGCCACCAGTTCGCCGGGAGCTCGACGGTCCGGGGCGCGGGTCGGCCGGCGAGCGCGTCGGTCGCGTCGCCGAGCCACGTGTCCCACCGCCCGGCGAGGGAGAGCGGCGCGACCCCGGGGAGGAGGGTCGGCGCCGTCATCGGCGGACCCCGGCGAGGTTGATCCCGCGGACGATGTACCGCTGGGCGACCGCGAAGACGACGACCATCGGGAGGAGCGCCATCAGGCTCCCCGCCATGAGGAGCGCCCACTGCTTGTTGAACCGGTTGAGGAAGCCGTTCAGGCCGACGGTGAGCGTCGTCGTGTCGCGGTCCTGGAGGTAGACGAGCGGCCCGAGGAAGTCGTTCCAGAGGTAGATGAAGTGGAAGACCGCGACGACCGTCAGGGCCGGGACGGTGAGCGGGAGCATGATCCGCCAGAAGATCCGGAACTCGGACGCGCCGTCGACGCGGGCGGCGTCGACGAGGTCGAGCGGCAGCCCCTTGAGGAACTGGCGCATGAGGAAGATGTTGAACGCGCCGCCGCCGAACCACCACGGGAGGATGAGCGGGAGCGGCGTGTTCACCCACCCGAGCTTCGCCCAGACGATGTACTGGGGGATGAGGAGCGCCTCGAACGGGATGAGGATCGTGAGGAGCGCGAGCCCGAACCAGAGCCGGCTCCCGCGGGCGCGGAGCACGGCGAAGCCGTACGCGCAGTAGGCGGACGAGATCGTCGCGCCGATCGTCCCGAAGACGGCGATGAGCGCGGTCGTGAAGAACCAGCTGTCGAACGGCGCGGACGCGAGCGCCTTCGCGAAGTTCCCCGGCTGGAAGGGCTCCGGGATCAGGTTCAGCCCCGGCTCGAGGATCTGCGCGTTCGTCTTGAACGCCGCGCTGATCTGCCAGAGGAACGGGAGCGCGAAGAGGACGGAGAGCCCGATGAGGAGCCCGTAGACGACGAGCCGCCCCAGCCGTCGCCGGACCGGGTGGCGGCGGCCCTCGATGACGTCGCCCCGGAAGCGGGGTTCCATGACCGGCTCGGCGGCCATCAGCGCTCCCCCTCGTAGTAGACCCAGCGGCGCGAGGTGGCGAACTGGATCGCGGTGAGCGCGACGACCGCGATCGTGAAGAGCCACGCGACCGCGGAGGCGTAGCCGACCTCGAGGTTCTTGAGGAGCTGCGCGTAGATGTACATGACGAGCGTCAGCGTCTCGTTCGCCGGACCGCCGCTCCCCGCGGAGAGGACGAAGGTCTCCGTGAAGACCGCGAGCCCGCCGGCGAGCCCGAGGACGAGGTTGAAGAAGAGCTGCGGCGTGAGGAGCGGGAGCGTCACGTTGCGGAAGCGGCCCAGCGGCCCCGCGCCGTCGACCGAGGCGGCGTCGAGGAGGTCGGCGGGGAGGCTCTGGAGGCCGGCGAGGAAGATGAGCATCATCCCGCCGGTCCCGCCCCAGATCATCATGATCGCGATCCCGAACTTGATCGTCCGCGGGTCGCGGAGCCACGTCGGCCCGTCGACGCCGACGAGCGCGAGCGCCTGGTTGAGGATCCCGTTGTTCCCGAGGATCCAGACCCAGACCATGATCGTCGCGACGCCGGCGACGACCGACGGGAGGTAGAAGGCGGTCCGGAAGAGGGGCATCCCGCGGACCCGCTGGTTGAGGAGGATCGCGAGCCCGAGCCCGATCGCGATCTGGAGCGGGACGACGATGAGGGCGATCGAGAGGGTGTTCGAGATCGCCTTCGCGAGGACCGGCCCCTGGATCGGGTCGACCATCCGCGAGAAGTTCGCGAGGCCGACGAAGGACGGCCAGTCGCCGAGGTCGTAGTCGGTGAAGGCGAGGAGGAACGACGCGACCATCGGGAAGGCGGAGAAGAGGACGAACCCGATGAGCCACGGCGCGATGAACAGGTAGAAGGAGCGCTCCTCGGTCCTCGCGAGAGCGCCGAGCCGGGCGCGGGGACGGGTGGGCCGCCCGCCCCCGGCGATGCCGGGGGACGGGCGGCCCGTCGCCGGGGTCACGGGAGCGGGGCGGCCTGCTGCGACTTCGCGACGAGGTCGTCGAGGATCGCCTGCCAGTCGGGCGCCTCGGCCGCGGTGAAGCCGGCCTCGAGTCCGGGCGAGACGACGTCCCAGAAGCCGGGGCCCCACTTCTCGGAGACCGGCTCCCACTTCGTCTTCTCGGCGCCGATCTTCGCGACGTCGCACTTGCTCGCCGGCGGCGCGTCCGACTTGCAGTAGACCTCGTCGAGGATCGAGGCGACCGGCGACTGGCCGAGCCCCACCTCGTTGTCGGCGGTCTGGCCCTCGGGGCCGGCGAGGTACTTCACGTACTCCCAGGCCCACTCGGGATTCTTGGAGTTCGCGTAGACGCCGTAGCCGGACGCGGCACCCTGGATCGTCCCGTTCGCCGCGAGCGGCGCCGCCGACGCGTCGAACTCGAACGCGCCGCCGGAGTTCGCGGCGATCGACCCTGCCTCCCACGTGCCGGAGAGGAGCATCGCGACGTTGCCGAGCGAGAAGTTCGACTCGCCCGCCGTGTCGCCCGGACCGAGGGCGCCGAAGTCCCAGTTCAGGACCCCCTCGCGGCTCAGCCGGTCGAGCTCGGTGAGCGCCTCCGCGCAGCCGGGGCCGTTGTACGTGTACGTCGTCGGCCCGCTCGCGGAGTCGGCGAGCTCGCACCCGAACATCTGCATCCACGTGACGTAGAGCTCGTTCCACGCGAGCGTCAGCCCCCAGCGCTCGCCGGGGACGGTGAGCTGGCGCGCCGTGGCGAGCAGCTGGTCGAGGGACCAGTCGTTCGTCGGGTACGGGAGGCCCGCCTCGTCGAAGATCTTCTTGTTGTAGTAGAGGAAGTTGAACGAGAGGTTCGAGTTCGGGAGGATCAGCAGGCCGTCGGGCCCGCTGAAGTGATCGAGCATCGTCTTCGGCCAGGGCGAGAGGTCGTAGCCCTCCTTCTCGATGAAGGGGGTGAGCGACTGCCACGCGCCGAGCCCGACCATCCGTCCGTACCCGGTGTCGGTGTCGATCCAGAGGACGTCGGCGGCGGTCCCGGCGGCGAGCTGCGGGTAGATCTGCTCGCCCCAGTCGGAGACGGGCTCCATGCTCACCGTCACGTTCGGATGGAGCTCCATGAACCGCTCGGCCTGGGCCTGACGGTAGTCGATCTCGGTCTGACCACCGGCGTTGTAATACGCGACCCGGAGCTCGACCGGGCCGCTCGGAAGGCCGGTGTCGCCCGTCCCGCCGTCGGGTGCGGCCGTCGGTGCGGCGCTCGGGCTCGAGGCGCTCGGGCCGCAGGCGGCGACCACGAGGGTCGCGCCGGCGATCGCGGCGAGCAGCCGACGCCGTCGCGAGACGGCGCGGGGACCTGTCGAGAAGCTCATGACGCGCGTGCCTCCTCCTGCGTGCAGCCACAGGTCGCCCGGACGACGAGCGACGTCGGGATCATGACCGCGGCGGGCGACGCCCGTCCGTCGATCAGGGCGAGCAATGCCTCGACCGCCGTCCGGCCGAGGAGCCGCGGCGGCGCCGCGACCGTCGTGAGCGCCGGCCGCATCCAGCCGGCGAGCGGGACGTCGTCGAACCCGACGACGCGGACGTCCTCGGGGACCCGGAGACCCGCCCGTTCGAGGCCCCGGATCGCGCCGATCGCGGTCTCGTCGTTCACCGCGAAGAGCGCGTCGAACCGCCGCCCCTCGGCGACGAGCTCGTCGACGAGCCGGCGGCCGTCGACCTCGGACCAGGAGCCGCGACGGAGGAGCCCGGGGTCGGGCTCGATACCGGCCGCGATCAGCTCCGCCGCATACGCGACCTCCCGGATCCTGCTCGCCTCGGCCTCGGCCGGACCGGCGAGGCAGGCGACGCGACGCGCGCCGTGATCCCGGACGAGATGGCGGACGGCGGCGGCGGCTCCGCCCGCGCCGTCGAACGAGACGGTCGGAAGGGTCGGGTGCGTCCGCTCGACGAGGACGATCGGGGCGCCGCTGCGCGCGATCTGGTCGACGAGGCCGCTCTCGACGGCGTGCGGCAGGACGATCGTCCCGTCGACGGAGCGCGGGTCGATCGGCGGCGCGAGCGGGGCGTCGGTGTCGTCGGGCTCGGTCGCGGCGACGAGGAGGTGGAGGCCGGCCGCCCGTGCCGCCTCCTCGACCCCGCTGAGGAGCTCGGAGAAGAAGGGGCCGGAGAGCTCCGGGAGGAGCAGTCCGAGCGTCCCGGTCTCGGCGCCGGCGAGCCTGCGGGCCGCGACGTTCGGGAGGTAGCCGAGCTCGCCGACCGCCGCGAGCACCCGGTGGCGGGTCGCCTCGGCGACGAGGCCGGGGCTGTTGAGGACCCGGCTGACGGTCGCGGTGGAGACCCCGGCCGCGCGCGCGACGTCGGAGACGGTCGCGGGACCCTCCTTCGACGCGATCGCCATCCCGGCGCACCTCCTGACGAGCGGCCACTCCCTCGACACGTCTCGTGTAAGCGCGTACTGTACGCGCTTACAGCGGGGCGTCAAGGTGGTTCGCGCCACGACGCCGCGATCCAGACGAGGCGTCGCGAGAGGAGACCGCGATGGGCGACCGGACCAGCGGCGGGGGCGGGCAGGACCACGAGCACGAGCACGACCACGAGCACGACCATGGGCACGCGCACGCGGAGGCCGGCGGTCACGGGCACGACCACGGTCACGGGCACGACCACGGTCACGGGCACGACCACGATCACGGACACGGGCACGGACACGGCGAGGGGCTCGTCGCCGGCCTCGTCACCGCCGTCCGACACCTGATCCGCCCCCACTCCCACGACCACGCCGACTCGTTCGACACGGCGCTCGAGGCCGACGCCCGCGGGATCCGCGCCCTCAAGGTCTCCCTCGCCGGACTCGGCGTCACCGCGGTGATCCAGGCGGTCCTCACGATCGTCACCGGCTCGGTCGCGCTCCTCGCCGACACGCTCCACAACGTCGCCGACGCGCTCACCGCGATCCCGATCTGGATCGCCTTCGTCATCGGTCGACGCGCCGCCTCGGCCCGCTTCACGTACGGCTACGGGCGAGCGGAGGACCTCGCGGGCCTCGTCGTCCTCGTCTTCATCGGCGGATCGGCCGCCTTCGCCGCGTGGGAGTCGATCGCCCGGATCGCGGCGCCGGCGGAGGTCCGCTACCTCCCGGTCGTCGCGGCCGCGGGCCTCGTCGGCTTCGTCGGCAACGAGCTCGTCGCCCAGTACCGGATCCGCGTCGGGCGGCGGATCGGCTCCGCGGCGCTCGTCGCGGACGGCCTCCATGCGCGGACCGACGGCCTCACCTCGCTCGGCGTCGTCGCCGGTGCGATCGGCGTCGCGCTCGGCTTCCCGATCGCCGACCCGGTCGCCGGTCTCGTCATCGCCGGGCTGATCCTCCTCGTCCTCCGGGATGCGGCACGCCAGGTCCTCGAGCGGATGCTCGACGGCGCCGACCCCGACCTGATCGGCCGGGTCCGCTCGATCCTCGTCGGCGTCCCGGGGATCGAGGCGGTCGGTGCGGTCCGGGTCCGCTGGCTCGGCCACCGGCTCCGGGTCGAGGCCGAGGTGATCGTCGACCGGAACCGCTCGATCGGCGAGGCGCACGACATCGCCGAGGAGGGCCGTCACGCACTCTTCCACGAGCTCCCGCACCTCGACGACGCCTTCCTCCACGCCGATCCGTGCGACCACGACGGCTCCGACCCCCACGCGGCGGTCGCCCACCACCGACCGGAGCCCGCGACGCCATGACCGCGACCCCGGACCCCGGCGGCGGGCGGCGGCGCTGGGCCGTCGTCGGTGCGGGCGTCCGGGGCCTCGAGATGTACGCCGGGCCGATCCTCGGGCGGTACGCGTCGGTCGCCGAGCTCGTCGCGCTCGTGGATCCGAACCCGCTCCGGCTCGCGGGTGCCCTCCGACTCCTCGGACGGGAGGTCCCGACGTACGAGTCGGTCGAACGGATGCTCGCCGCGGCGCGCCCGGACGTCGTCGTCGTCGCGTCGCGGGACGACACCCATGCCGCGGTCGCCTGCGCCGCGCTCGATGCGGGAGCCGAGGTCGTCCTCGAGAAGCCGATGGCGATCGACGCGGCGGGGGTCGCCGCGATCGTCGAGGCGGAGCGCCGGAGCGGCCGGCCGGTCCGGCTCACGTTCAACTACCGGTACGCACCGTACGCCTCACGGGTCCGCGAGCTCCTCGCCGCCGGGGTCGTCGGCGACGTCCTCGCCGTCGACTTCGCCTGGTACCTCGATCGCGACCACGGGGCCGACTACTTCCGCCGCTGGCACCGGCGACGCGACCGGAGCGGCTCGCTCCTCGTCCACAAGGCGACCCACCACTTCGATCTCCTCAACTGGTGGCTCGACGCGGTCCCGGAGCGGGTCGTCGCCGACGCCGACCGCCGCTTCTACGGCGCGGTCCGCGAGCGGCGCGGTCCGTACTGCCGTGCGTGCGAGGTCAGGGCCGACTGCGAGTTCGCGATCGACCTCACCGCCGACGACGAGCTCCGGACCCTCTACGCCGAGGCTGAGGCCGCGGACGGCTACCGTCGCGACGGCTGCGTCTTCGACCCGGAGATCGACATCCCCGACACGATGGGCGCCCTCGTCCGCTACGCCGGCGGGCCCCTCCTCACCTACTCCCTCGCCGCCCACGTCGCCTACGAGGGGTTCCGTGCCGCCTTCGACGGCCGGACCGGGCGGCTGGAGCTCGAGGTCCTCGAATCGGGGCCGGGGAGCGACCGGGCGAGCGATCCGATCGTCGTCATCCGGCCCGACGGGCGCGTCGAACGCGAGGAGATCGCCCGCGGCGGCGAGGACCACGGCGGCGGCGACCGGGCGCTCCTCGACGACCTCTTCGGCGGTCCCCGCCCCGATCCGCTCGGACGGGCCGCCGGATCGCTCGCGGGGGCACGCTCCGTCGGCGTCGGACTCGCCGCGCTCCGCTCGCTCGAGACGGGCGGCTGGGTCAGGCCGGCCGATCTCCTTCCCGGGCTCGACCTCGGCGCCTGACCGGCCGGCCCGGCGCGGTCAGCCGCTCCGGGCCTCGCCGTCCCGCCCCGGCGCCTCGTCGCCCACCGGAACCGACCCGAGACGACGGAGCGAGGCGACCGCGATCGCGATCCCGAGCGCCGAGACCGCCGCCCCGCCGGCGAAGAGCGCCGGTCCGCCGACCGCCTCGTAGACCCGGCCGCCGACCGGACCGGCGACGATCGGGACGAGCCCGCCGACGACGAGCCACATCCCCGCCTGCCCCATCGCCCGGAACCGCGCCGGGAGGATCCCGCCGACGATGAGGACGATCGCCGAGTAGCGGAGGGCGAAGGCGGCCCCGTCGGCGGTCCGGATCGCGGCGACCACCCGCGGGTCCGGGGCGACCGCGAAGAGCGCGAGCTGGAGGGCGCCGATCGCGGCACCGACGGCGAAGAGGCCGCGGAGGCCGATCCGCGCCGCGAGGTCGCCCGCGCGGGAGAAGAACGGGATCTCGACGAGCGCCGGGAGGGCGGAGGCCAGGCCGACGAGGAAGGGGCCGCCGCCCGTGTCGAGGATCCGGAGCGGGACGAACCCATTCGCGGCGCTCCCGCCCGCGGAGACGAGGACGAGGCCGAGGAGGAAGGGGATCGCGATCGGCGAACGGCGGACGAGGCGGACGAACTCCCCCGCCCCGGGGCGGGCGGGTGCCGGGTCCTGCCTGCCGTCGCGGGTCGGGGTCCCGGCGGGGGCCCGGTCGTCGCCGAGGGCGGCCGCCCCGACCGCGAGGGACGCGGCCGCGAAGGCGAGCGGCGGTACCGACGGTCCGAGCGCCGCGTACGCCGCGCCGCCGCAGAGCGCCGCCACGACCCAGCCGATCGAGGTCCACCGCCGGATCAGCCCGTAGTCGGCCCGGCCCGGACCGACACCGCCCCCCTCGAGCGCGAGTGCGTCGGCGACCGGGCCCCACGACGCCGTCCCGACCGAGATCGCCGCGACGGCGAGCGCCGCGAGCGCCAGTTCGCCCCCGCGATCGGTCGCCCCGAGCGCCGCGAAGGCGAGTCCGGCGGCCGCGGCCGCGACCGAGGACCACCGAAGGACCCGGAGCCGGCCGAGCCGGGCGTCCGCGAGGTAGCCGGCGAGGGGGAAGGCGGCGACCGCGGCGACCGCGGACGCGCCGAGCACGAGGCCGATCTCGTCGGCGCGGAAGCCGCGATCGCGGAGGATCGGGACGGTGAACGGGAGGATCAGCCCGGTCGCGACACCCTGGAGGGCGAAGAGGA